>JALYUB010000066.1 GCA_030853945.1 Chloroflexota bacterium | reverse complement strand
CTGCCGCAGAAGGGCTTCACGCCGCTCGAATTTCGCTACCTGGCCCTTACTGCGCACTATCGCTCGAGGCTCGACTTCACCGAGGAGGCCATGCACGGCGCGGCCTCGGGGCTGCGTCGCCTGCGCCGCTCGGTAGCCGAGGCGGGAGCCGACGACGGCACGGTCGATCTCGCCGCGGAGCCGACGGCGGGCTACCGGTCGCGGTTCATCGAGGCGATCAGCGATGACCTCGCGATGCCGACCGCCATAACTGTGGCGCACGCCGTTGCCGCCGCTTCCGACCTGACCGCGGCGCAGCGTCGAGCGCTGCTGCTTGACTTCGATCGCGTCCTCGGGCTGGACCTTGCCGCGCCGCCGGAGGAGTCCGGCGAGCTTCCCGATGGCGCCGCGGAGCTCCTGGAGCGCCGAGCCGGGGCGCGTGCGGCGCGGGACTACGCCACATCGGATCTGCTTCGCGACGAGCTGGCGGCCCTTGGCGTCGAGGTGCGGGACACGCCCACCGGGCAGATCACCAGCATCCGGCGCTAGTCGCGAGCGGCCTATTGGCCGTTTGCGTGCAGGATGTCCAGGTAGGTGCCATAGCCGCTGGCGCTCGCCCACTCGCTCGCCGACTCGATCGACGTGCCCTCCCCCCATTCGTTGAACGTGGTGATCAGCTGGAACGGCGCACCGCTGGCGACCATGTCCCGGACGTTCTGCGCCCATCGCGTCGCATCTCGCGCGAGTCGGGGAGACGCCTCGTTCGCCTTGTCGAATCCGGGGCTGATCGAGTAGTCAAAGCCCGCCTGCGAATCCGCCGCGCTGGCCGCCGAGTACTGGTGCCAGCCGGCCGGTTGCGCGGGGCAGGTCCTGTATCCGGAGAACACCTTGAGGACGAGATAGGCGTAGATGCCGGCGTTTGCCTCGCTCCAGCGAGTGGCCATCGCGCAGGCGTCGGCCCCGTCGGTGTAGACGAACACGACGAACCGACCGGCGACCTTGAAGAAGCTCGGATCGGCGGCGTAGTGGTCGCGAATGTATTGCAGGTCGCTGGCGAGCTGGGACACCGGCGGGTCGCCCAGGGATTCCTGCTCGTAGTAGATGCTCCAGCGGAAGCTGTTGCCTGCCGTGTTGGCCAGGATGGCCGGCAGTCTGGTGTCCGTTCTCGTCCCCACTCCCCACCAGGACGAGATGCCGACCTGGATACCGCCGTACTGCATCGCCTGGATGTGCTGCCGAATGGTGGCCGGCGCAGACGAGTCGTAGAAGCCGAGCGACGGGTGGTATTTGGTGAAGGGATCCATGCCCTGCTGCTTCCACGACTCCGGGAACCACGGGTAGTAGAACGCTGCCCGCACCGGCAGCGGCGGCTGCGATCCGGGCAACGGCGGCGGCGTTGTCGGGACGGGCGTTCGGACCGGCGTCGGCACGGCGGTGGCCGTGGGCGGGGTCAGTGAAGCTCCTGGGCGCGGCGTTCCGGAACCGCCGCCCGTCGTCGACGAGGTGGGCAATGGGGAGGAGGCGCCAAGCGTCGAGCTCGGGCTCTCGCCGCCCGATGCGTCTGCACTGGATGATGCCCCGGGCGTGGGCGATCCGCTGAGGGAGGCGTGCGGGGGCTGCCGAGTCCAGACGAACAGGACCGCGGCCACCAGCACGGCGAGCGCCAGGCCAACCTTGACCCGGAGCCTCTGGTCGTTCATGTCAGCAACGCCCTCGCCGCGAGCTCAACCCGCATGGGTCGCCCAACGCCAGGCGTGGCCGGAAGGAATGTGAGGGACACCCTCGGGATGACAGCCGCTTTCCCGTCTCGGCGCTGTAGGAGATAGGTACCGGCCGACACGCGCGGCCGCGCCCGACGGCCCGCGCCCTACCCGAAGAGGCTGGGCAGGTCGACGAGCAGCTTGGAGCGAGCGCGCATCGGTCCGAGGCCTGCAGCCCGTGCGGCCGCGTGGGCCTCGAGGTCGACGTGCGGGCCGAACAGCAGGACGCGAGGGCGGGCAGATTCCGGTGCGCTGGCGCACCAGGCGCTGATTCGCTCGCCCCAATCCGGCCCGCGGTCACCCCAGTCAACCAGCAGCAGCCGGATGCCGGACGGGGGTGGCAGGTCGGCCGGCTCGTCGATTCGAGTCACCGCGACACCAGCGCTGTCCGCCGCGGCGGTGATGCGCGACGCGATGATCAGGTCACGGCCGAGCAGCGCGACCGTCACTCGGCGAGGGCCGGCTCCGGGTCAAGCGAGTGGTGGGGATGTGGATGCACGCCATTCCCGTTCGACCCGTTGAGGGACATGCCGTCGGTCACGTACCGCGCGATCCGCATCGGAAAGACGCCGACCACGACCGGTGCTCGCACCTCGACCGACAGTTGGAGGCCGATCTCGTCGCGCATCCACAGGTCGTGCAGCTTTGCTGCTTCCCGGTCGGGCAGGCCGATCCAGGCGACAGTCCCGTCGCGTTCCAGGCGCGCCATGGCATCGGGCTCGTCGAGGACGAAGCGGCGTCTCAGCTCGGCAACTGCGACGTAAGGTCGCGAGGTGATGAACCGCCGCAGGCTCGATGTGCTGGGCCTCTTGTTGGCGGTCATCGGTGGGCAACCATGGTCCGCCCGAGTCTAGCGCTCCTCTTGGCGAAGCGCTCCCGGGGGCGCCTGGGAACCCCGACCGTGACCCCAGCCGCGAGCTCGCTCCACCGCCTTGCGTATCAGGTGCTTGCCGGGAACCGACTCGCTGGGCGTCCCATCGAGGCTGGTGTCGCTCGGATACGGGCGCACATGGAGCCCGATCTCCCCGACCCCCGCCGGGTAGATGTCGGTGCCGTCGATGCGAATCGTGGGCGAACCGGGAAACCCGAGCAGCTCGGCGTCGGCCGCCGAGTTGATGGCGATCATCTGGATCGGAGTCTCGAAGGCGTCCTCGGTCAGGACCTCCACCAGGCGCTGTCGCACCGTCATGTAGTTCGGATCACCGTCCCAGTAGAGAAGCTCGACGCGCATCGGCTAGAGGTACGTGAAGAAGCCGACCAGGCAGAACGCAGCCACCAGGCCGAGCAGTGCGGCAACGGCCAGCCGCTGCCGTTCGCCCTTCGTCAGGCTCGAGTCGTCGACCCGCGCGCCGGCTCTCCCGCGCCAGGCGAGGTAGCGCTCCGCGTTGAGGTCTCGCGTCCGGCGTGTCCTGGCATGGCTCCATGCCGGCCAACCGGTGAGATAGGCAGCAGCAGCGGCGGCAGCCGCACCGATCAACCACAGCCACGGAGTCATGACGCGGGTGGAGCTCCGGCGGCGAGCTGGTCCACCAGCCACAGCGTGGACCGCGCCCTTACGCGGGCAGCGGGCAGCTGGCGAGAGCCGTCCCGGATCGCCCGCAAGGACTGCGCCTTGTCTGCGCCGGTAGCCACGAACAGCACCGACCTGGCGGCGTTGATGATCGGAAGGGTGAGCGTCATGCGCCACGCAGCCGGCGCGGCAGCCCAGGTGGCGACCACCCATCGACGTCGCTCCGCGAGCGCGGTCGAGCCGGGGAACAGGGACGCGGTATGTCCATCCCGCCCCATACCCAGCCAGATGAGGTCCAGGGCCGGCGGGCGCGGCGCATCCGGTACCACGCCGAAGGAATCGGCGAGCTCCGCCTGGTAGCGGGCCGCGGCGGCGTCCAGGTCCTCGGCATCGGCCGGCATGCGATGAACGGCAGCGGGCTTGATGCCGCGCAGATACGTCAGCAGAGAGGCCCTGGCCAGGCCGAAGTTCGAATCCCGATGGCCAGGTGGGACCGCGCGTTCGTCGGCCCAGAAGAACTCGACCCGGGACCAGTCGACGGCGCCGAGCCGCGGCGGAGCGGCCAAGAGTGCGTAGATCGGCGGCGGCGTCGAGCCACCCGACAGCGCGACCCGGAATCGACCGCGGCGCCGAATCGCGTTGCGGGCCGACTCCACGATCCGGTCTGCAGCCGCCTCGGCCACGGCCGCGGCGCTGGGCAGGACCATGAACCGGCGGCTCACCCGGCGAGTTCCACCTGGCGCGCCGAGGCGAGGAAGATGGCTGCCGCCCGCAGCGCACCTTCGTAGACCGGATCGTGCTGGTCGCTGACCAGGTCTGCTGCCAGCAGCTCGGACTCGGTCGGCAGCTCCATCGGCACGCGGCGCAGCATCGCCGTCATGCCGTCCGCGTTCGAAGCAACGACCGCTTCATCGACGGCGCGCTCGATAATGAACTCGGCCGCACCGGTCTCCCCGAATGCACGGAGTCGCACCGAGATGAGCTCGCCGGTCGCCAGCTCATCGGTCTCAACCGGCTCGATCAGGAGGTCCACCATCTCGTGGCGGCCCTCCAGCTTCAGCCTGAGGCGACCGGCCTCTAAGGGCTGGGTAGTCGCGTGGCGCCGCCAGTCGAGACGAGAGGCAATCCATCCCGCGTACAGGATCGGGCCAGCGAGGGGGGCCGCCACGGTGGGGTGGAACCCGGTTGCGCCGGCTGCCTTTCGGGGACGCCCCGGGCGTCGATGCGCAAGCGGGACGGCGTATCGGATCGACAGTCGGTTCAGGTTCGGCAGATAGCGGCGGAAGCGCGGAGCATCGAAGAATTCCGCGGTCAGCTCCTGCCACCAGCCCAGGTTGCGCCAGGCCAGGTCGCCGACCCCGCTGCGGCGGCGAAGCGTGGTCAGGCGCCGCAGGCCGCGCAGCAGATCGCTGAATTCGCTGCTGTCGACAACCACGCGGTCGCTCATCTCGACCACCTGGTCGAACATCGCGGCGGAGAAGGGCGGATCGCCGGGCCACCAGACATGGGTTGGCAGGTCGTGGATCAGGAGGGGCGCGACGACTCCGGCCAGGTGTTCGGCGGCCTCTCCCCGGACGGTCAGCACCACGATCTCGTAGCAGACCGGTTCCACTCCCTCGAGCGTTGTGTGGCAGTGGGCGGTGATGCCGGCACTCAGGGCCGGGCCGTCCGCCTCGGGGTCCGCGGCGAGAACGATCGCCCGCGATGGGTGGCGGACTCCCAGCCCGGTCATGGTCTCGACCACGTGTGCCGCGGCGATCTGGTCCGGCACCATCACCACCAGGTTCAGCACCGATGCCCGGGCGTGCTGCAGCCCTTTCTCGGTGACGGTCGGATCATCGCCGCGGGGATGGTCGGTCCACAGCCGGGCTAGGTGGGCCTCGATCGCACGCACGCTGGTGGCGTGCTCGACCCAGGGCTGGGCGACCGTCGAATCGGACTCGCCGAACCGCATCAGCCGGCGATGCACGGCCAGCGCTCGCTTGGCTGCCGCCGATTGGGTCATGGCCGTCGCCAGGCGCGACCGTCGCGCTCCAGCAGCTCGTCGGCCGCCGCCGGACCCCAGCTCCCGGCCGGATAGAAGTGCAGCCGGCCGCCCTCGCCAGAGGCCCAGGCATCGAGGATCGGGTCGAGGATCTCCCAGGCGCGCTCGACCTCGTCGTTGCGGGTGAAGAGCGAGGCGTCGCCGATCATGCAGTCCAGCAGCAGCGTCTCGTAGGCATCGGGCGAGTCGACGGCGAAGCTGGAGCCGTAGCGGAAGTCCATGTTCACGCCGCGGATGTGAAGCCCCGGGCCTGGAACCTTGGCGCCGAAGCGGAGCAGGATGCCCTCGTCGGGCTGAACGCGGATGGCCAGGATGTTCGGCTCGACCTGCGCGGCGCCGCCTCGCGAGAAGAGCGCCAGGGGTGCCTGCTTGAACTGCACCGCGATCTCGGTCACGTGCGAGGCCAACGCCTTGCCGGTGCGGATGTAGAACGGGACCCCGGCCCATCGCCAGGACTCGATCGACACCTTCAGCGCCGCATAGGTCTCCGTTTCGGACCCGCGTCCAACCTCGGGTTCGTCGCGGTAGGCGGGCACCGGCTCGCCCTCGACCCAGCCCGACACGTACTGGCCGCGGATCGTCGTCTCCGCCACCTCGCTCGCCGACATCGGCTTCACCGCTCGCAGCACCTTCACCTTCTCGTCGCGAAGGTCCGAGGCCTTGAACTCGATCGGCGGTTCCATGGCGAACACGGCCATCAGCTGCAGGGCGTGATTCTGGACGATGTCGCGCAGCGCTCCGGTCCCCTCGTACGACTCGCCGCGACCCTCGATCCCAACCGTCTCGGCCACGGTGATCTGCACGGAGTCGATGTAGCGGCGATTCCAGATCGGCTCGAAGAGCCCGTTCCCGAAGCGAAAGACGGACAGGTTCTGGACCGTCTCCTTGCCGAGGTAATGGTCGATCCGGTAGATCTGGTCCTCCTCGAACACTTCGCGCAGCTCGCGGTTCAGCCGCCTGGCACTCGACAGGTTGGAGCCAAACGGCTTTTCGACGATGACCCGGGTCCAGCCGCGGTTTCGCCCCGCCCGGACGTCGTCGTTGTGGGACAGGCCGGCGGCACCAAGCTGGCGCACGATCTCGGCATGCAGGTCAGGGGGCACCGCAAGGTAGAAGAGGCGGTTGCCGGAAGTCCCTCGATCGCGATCGATCCGCTCCAGCCGCCTTGCGAGCGCAGCCCAGGCCTTTTCGTCGTGAAACTCGCCCTGCTGGTATTCGATGCCGGCGCTGAACGACTCCCAGATGGATCGCTTCGCCGGGCGGTTGCGGCTGTATTGGTCGATCCCAACCCGCAGGTGCTCGCGGAAATCTGCATCGCTGAGCGCGCGGCGCGCGAACCCGACCACCGTGAACTCCGGCGGCAGTGCGCCACCCAGCATCAGGTTGTACAGGGCGGGGCCCAGCTTGCGCTCCGTCAGGTCGCCGGTCGCGCCGACGATAACCATCGTGCAGGGCTCGGGCATCCGGCCGAGGCGCAGCCCGGCCCGCAGCGGGTTGCGGCTGACGATCGGTCGTGGGTCATCGTGAATGGACCCGGCCGGCGGCATCTCCTCGGGCGCGCTGCGCTTGGTCATCGGCCGGTCAGGAGCCCTCGCCGGAGGACTTCACCGCGTGGCCCCCGAACTCGTTGCGCAGGGCGGCCAGCACCCGGTCGCTGAAGCTGTCCGGATCGCGCCGGCTTCGGAAGCGCTGCAGAAGCGCCATCGTGATGATCGGCGCCGGGACGTCGTGTGCGATCGCATCGGCAACCGTCCAGCGACCCTCCCCCGAGTCGGCGACCCAGCCGCGAATATCGGCCAGGTCATTGCCCTCTCGCGTGAATGCGTCGGCCGCCAGCTCCAGCAGCCACGAGCGGATGACCGAGCCGTTGTTCCACAGGCGCGCGACCGCGGCCAGGTCGATCTCGAACTCCGATGCGTGCATGATGTCGAAGCCTTCGCCGTACGCCTGCATCAGCCCGTACTCGATGCCGTTGTGCACCATCTTCACGTAGTGTCCGGCGCCCGCCGGGCCGCAGTACAGGTACCCATTCTCGGGCGCCAGCGAACGGATCGCCGGCTCCAGCCGATCGAACGCCTCGCGCCGGCCGCCGACCATCGCGCAGAAGCCGACCTGCAGTCCCCAGATGCCGCCGCTCACGCCCATGTCCATGAATTCCAGGCCACGCGTCGCCAGGTCCTGGGCCCGCTGCTGCGAGTCATGGAAGTTGCTGTTGCCGGCATCGACGATCACGTCGCCGGTGGAGAGGATGCCGGCCAGGTGCTCCACCAGCTCCGCCGTGGCGTCGCCCGACGGCACGCTGACCAGCACGTGGCGCGGGGCGGTCATGAGCCCCGCGATCGCCTCCAACGGTTCGGCGACGTGGACATGTCCCTGGTTCTCGGACTCGGCCGCCAGCGCGACTGCCACCTCGGCGGTTCGATTCCACGCGATCACATCGTGCCCGTTGCGGGCCAGGCGTCGCGCCATCCCGGCCCCGATTCGTCCCAGCCCTGCCACCGCAATCTGCATCGAGGTCGACCTGTCTTCCTTTCGTGCGGTCGCGCTCTCAGGCGCGCGCCGGCTCTCCCAACGTCGCCCGCATCATCGTCTCCAGGCGCACCAGGCCGGCCGTCGGATCGGCAAGATGCACGCGCAGCACACGGCGCCCGCGACCCTGGAGCGCCGCCAGGTCTCCGGCCGCCTGGGCGGCGATGAGGGTCCCAAAGGTTTCTTGCCAACCGGGGATCGGCAGGTCCCGCCGCGGGTCGGCGGTGAGCTGCAGGAAGATGCCGGTGTTTGGCCCGCCCTTGTGGAGCTGGCCGGTGGAATGCAGGAAGCGCGGCCCGAAACCCAGCGTGGCGGCCAGCCCGGTCGCGTCCCGCACCAGATGGCGCATGCGCTGGAGCTGCTCGACGATCCCCGGGTCGGCGGGCAGATACGCGAGCAGGGCGAAGTAGTCGCCCGGTTGCGCGGTGCCCAGCAGCGCTCCCAGGGCACCGTCCACGGTCACCGGTTGATCCCCCAGCACCGCCGCATCGCCGTAGGCGGCCATCCCGGGCTCGGCGACCAGCGGGGCGGGCAACGGCAGCGTGCCGTCCCGTCGGTACGCGTCCAGCAGCGCGCGGGTGGCGTCCTTGGCTTCCTGCACGTTCGGCTGGTCGAACGGATCGATGCCCAGGATCATGCCGGCCATGGCGGTCGCGACCTCCCAGCGCAGGAATTCGCCGCCGATGTCCAGCACGTCAGCCAGCTCGATATGCATTCCCGGATGCCCGAGCCGGGCCAGCTCGGCGGCCAGCGGGGCCCAGCCCGTATCGGGGTCATCGGCGGTGGTGATGAAGACGAACTGGCGGTCCGGGCCGTAGTCTTCCGCTGCCCCGATCGCCTCGCCCACCACCGGCACGATTCCCTTTCCCGCCTTGCCGGTGCTCTCGGCCACGAGTTGCTCTATCCAGTCCCCAAGGCTCGCCAGGCGAGGCGAAGTCAGGATGGTCAGCTTGTCCCGGCCGGCGATCGCCGCTTCCCCCATCGCAGCACCCAACCGCAGGCCAGGATTGTCAGCGGCCTGGCGATGGCATGCCTCGGCCATGTGCGAAGCGCGAGAGAGCAGGGCCTCGAGATCGACGCCGTGCAGCGCCGCCGGCAGCAGCCCGAACACCGAGAGCGCGCTGTAGCGACCGCCGACGTCCGGCGGCCCCTCGACGATGGCCCGGAATCCCTGCGTGCGGGCAAGCTCGGCCAGCACGGTTCCGGGGTCGGTGATCGCCACGAAGTCGAGGGCCGGCGAATGCGTGCTCATGGCGGCATGGAAGGCGTTCGGCTCGGTCGTCGAGCCGGACTTGCTGCTCACGCAGAAGATTGTCCGTCCCGATTCGGCCCATTCCCGGAAGCCGCGCACCGCGTCGGGGTGGGTGGAGTCCAGGATTCGGAGCTCGAGTCCCGGCCCGCCGTGCGCCGGGGCACCCATGGCGTCTCCGAAGACGCGGCTGAACAGCTCGGGCGCCAGGCTCGAACCTCCCATGCCAAGGACTGCGGCGCGGGCGTAGCCGTCCGCGAGCACCTCGCGGGCGACGCGCTGCAGCTCGCCGACCCGTTCGCCCATCGTGACTGGCAGGTCGAGCCAGCCGAGCCATGCGGCGATCTCCGCCGAACGCTTGCCCGATGAATCCCAGAGCGTTCCGTCGCGCGCCCAGAGTCGCTCGACGACCCGCTCGGCGTCCCACTCGGCCAGTCGCGCCGCGATGGCCGACCCCAGTGCGGCCGAATCCGAGGCGGTGGTCACGCCGGAGCGAGCGCCTGGCGCTGGGCGTCGACCGCAGCCATCAGGTCGTCGAATGACTTGGTGAAGGCGGCCACTCCCTCGGCGATCAGCTCGTCGGTCACGGTCTCCATGTGGATACCCAGTGACTCGACGGCGCGAATCGCCGCGAGGGCCTCGTCCAGGCCGACGTCCAGCGTCCGGCTCACCACCCCATGGTCGAGGAACGCCAGGATCGTTTCGGTCGGCAGCGTGTCGACGGTGTTCGGTCCGATCAGCTCCTCGGCATACATGACGTCACGATAGGCGGGGTTCTTGGTCGAGGTGCTCGCCCACAGGCAGCGTTGGACGCGGGCGCCGGCGGCGCGCAGGTCGTCGAACTCTCCCCCCTCGAAGATCTCCTTGTAGGCGTGGTAGGCCAGCTTCGCGTTGGCGATGGCCGCCTGCCCTCGTGCCGCCAGGGCGGCCGGCGTGCCGATTGCTTCGAGCGCCTTGTCCACCTTGGTATCGACCCGGCTCACGAAGAACGAAGCCACCGAGGCGACCGAGGCGATCTCGGCGCCTGCCGCCTGGCGCCTGCGCAGACCGGCGATGTAGGCACGCGCCACGTCGCGGTAGACGTCCACGCTGAACATCAGCGTGATGTTGATATTGATCCCCTCGGCGATGGCCGCCTCGATGGCCGGGAGTCCCGCGCGGGTGGCCGGGATCTTGACGAACACGTTCGGCCTTGCCAGGCGACTCCACAGGTGTCGTGCTCGCTCCAGGGTTCGATCCGCGTCCTCGGCCAGGTCCGGCTCGACCTCGATCGAGACGAAGCCGTCGGTGCCGTCCGACGCGTCATAGACCGAGCGCAGCACATCCGCAGCGTCACCCAGGTCGGCAATCTCGATCTCCTCGAAGATCTGGCGGCTGTCATGTCCCGAGCCGATCTCGCGCTCGATCAGCTCGTTGTACTGGCCGGTGGCCACCGCCTTGGCGAAGATGGTCGGGTTGCTGGTCAGGCCACGAATTCCCATCTCGACGTTCTCGCTTAGCCGCCCGCTGGAGATCAGCTGGCGGTCGATGAAGTCGATCCACGGGCTCTGGCCCTGCTCGGCGTACAGCCGCTGCAGATTGTTCACGTTCGGCTCTCCTTCACGAGGTCTCGGGCGGCGGAGGCGATGTGCGCGGCGTCGATCCCGGCGAATGCCAGCTGCTCGGCCGGCGTGGCCGACCCGGGCATCTGGCTGACGGCAAGCTTGACGATCGGGGGTCGAATCGGATCGGCGGCGAAGACCTCGAGCACGGCGTCACCCAGGCCGCCCTCCGGCCAATGGTCCTCGACCGTGATGATCGCCCCGGTCTCGGCCGCCGCGCTGCGCAGGGTGGCCGCGTCGATCGGCTTGACGGAATAGCAGTCGATCACGCGCGCGCTGATCCCATCCTCGGCGAGCATCGTTGCGGCAGCGATCGCTTCGTGGAGCGTGATCCCCGCCCCGACCAGGGTGACCTGGTCGGCATCGGCTCGGCGCACGACGCGGCTGCCGCCGACGTGGAACTGCTCTCCGGGCGGATAGATGACAGGCAGCTTCTCGCGCGTCGTGCGGATGAAGATGATTCCCTTGCGGTCAACCACCTCGCCCAAGAGGGCTGCCGTCTGGTTGGGGTCCGACGGATAGAGGACGGTGCTGCCGAAGACGGCACGCATCGAGGCGATGTCCTCGAGCGCCATCTGGGAAGGCCCATCCTCGCCGATGCTGACTCCGGCGTGCGAACCGACCAGCACGATGTCGGCCTGGCTGATGGCTCCCATGCGCACGAAGTCGTAGGCACGCGCGAAAAAGGCGGCGAACGTCGCTGCGAATGGCCGCCAGCCACGCACCTGCAGGCCGATGGCGTTGGCGACCAGCTGCTGCTCGGCGATGTAGGACTGGATGAAGCGGTCGGGATGAGCAGCCGCAAACTCCTCGGAGTAGGTGGAGTTGCCAACCTCGCCGTCAAGCGCGACGACATCGCCGCGTGCCCCGCCGAGCGCCACCAGCGCGTCGCCGTAAGCCTTGCGCGTCGCTTCCTTGGTGCCCACCTCATAGGTTGGCAGGCGCAGCACACCACCAGCCTCGAACCGATGCGGCGCCGCCGGGCGGCTCGGCTTGGCCACTGCCACTGAGAGATTGCGGATGCCGCCGAGTTCGGCGATAGCGGCGTCGGGATCGGCCAGCGGCTTGCCGTGGAACCCGTTCTTGTTGGCGACGGCCGCGACTCCGTGGCCCTTCTCGGTGCGGGCCAGGATGACGGTCGGCCGATCGGTGGTCGCGATCGCCTCGGCGTAAGCCTGGTCGACTGCGGCAAGGTCATGGCCGTCGATCTCGATGGCGTGCCAGCCGAACGCCTTGGCCCGCCGCGCGAACAGGTCGAGATCCCAGCCATGCATCGTCTGGCCGGTCTGCCCGAGCCGGTTCACATCGATGATCGCGGTCAGGTTGGCGAGCGAATGGAACGCAGCCGACTCGAACGCCTCCCAGATCGAGCCCTCGGCCATCTCCGAGTCGCCGCACAGGCACCAGATTCGGTACGGAAGCCGATCCAGCTGCTTCCCGGCGAGCGCGACTCCGACCGCGATCGGCAGGCCCTGTCCGAGGGATCCGGTCGCCACGTCGACCCACGGCAGCACGGGAGTGGGGTGGCCCTGCAAGCGGCTCCCCGCCTTGCGGAAGGTGAGCATCTCGGCGTCAGTGATGGCGCCGGCCGCCCGGTACACCGCGTAGAGCAGCGGCGAGGCATGGCCCTTGCTGAAGATCAGGTGATCGTTCCGAGGGTCCTGGGGCGTGTCGAAGTCGTAGTGGAGATACTTCGACATGAGCACGGCCAGCAGGTCGGCCGCGGACATCGAGCTCGTGGGATGCCCCGACCCCGCGGCCGAGCTGGACCGGATCGAATCGATGCGGAGCTGCGCCGCCAGCTCCGCCCAGGAAGCGCGATCGTCCATGTTGCCGCCCATGATACGGACAGCAGCGTCGAGGCGGAAAACGAGGGAGGCGGCATCCCCGCGCAGGGGTGCCGCCTCCGGACTGCCGGACGTAGGAGCGGACTAGCCGCGCATCAGGCGGAAGCAGTCGCTGCAGTAGACGGGCCGCGCGCCGGTCGGCCGGAACGGGACCTGGGTCTCCTTGCCGCATCGGGCGCAGACCGCGTCAAACATCTCGCGGGGACCGCGGCTGTAGCCGCCCCCGCCGCCATAGCCGCCGCTGCTGGCGCCGTAGCTGCCCGCACCCGCACCGCCGCCACCGGTGGCGCGTCGCTGTGCCCGGCATGAAGCACAGCGCTTGGGCGCAGAGGTAAAGCCCTTCTGCGCGAAGAATTCCTGCTCGGAAGCGGAGAAGACGAAGTCGATTCCGCAATCGGCGCAGGTCAGAACCTGGTCGGTGTAGGCCACGAAGGACCCTCCCACATAGAGTTACCACGTCGGGCATCTACGCCTCGATCAGCGCCGGCCACGGGTCTTGCCGCTACCCCGTGAGCCGACGATGGACGTGGTGGGAGGGGGAGGGAAGGCTGCAGGCGCCGCTCTCATGCGGCCCGAACTGGCCG
>JALYUB010000061.1 GCA_030853945.1 Chloroflexota bacterium | reverse complement strand
CCCTTTTCGGTGTGCGAGCACGTCGGAACGTGTCAAGGGGTCTCGCTCCCGGAACCGTTCCCGGCATCGGCTGTCGGGCGAGAGGCGAGCAGGCTGGCGATCAGCAACACCGCAGAGCCGACGAACGCGATCCACGAAGGGCACAGCAGCGCGCAGCCCATCGCCCAGACGAGCAGCTGCAGGCCGATGGCCACGGCCAGGATCGCGGCCGCCCCTGCCGCCCCTCGGCCGGTTCGGCCACCGATCGCTATGAGCAGCGCAGCCACAACGAACACGACGGGCATCCAGATGGCAGGGCGAAACACCGAGTACGCATAGAGGGCAGCCGCGGCCCAGGCCCCTGCGGCGATCCAGCGCATGGCGCGGGCCCTGCCACGGGAGCGATCCAACCGTGCCTGCGCAGCCGCATCGAGCGGCGCGGTACGCCGCGATCGGGAGCGTGGCAGCTGACCCCTGCCCAGACCCATTGCCCACCAGGGCAGACGATCCGTCCACCTCTGTCGCAGCTCCTCGGGCAACAGGACGAAAGCTCCCACGGCGCCCAGCACCAGGAAGGCGCCCACCTCATTCGTGAACAGGAAGGCCCACAGCCCGATCAGCAATGCGGCGAAAAGGATGACCCCGACATCGCGTCGCGGCGTGGGCGGGGACGCGGGGGTCAGGCGTTCGTAGGCCCAGGTGAAGCCGATGGACGCTGCGCCGATCACCAGCACCAGGAGCGCGGTCCCCCCGTAGCCGATCCGAGCAAAGGCAAACACGAGCGGGAGCGCCGCCATCGCCAGGGCACCGACGACAAGGAGGACCAGGCTGACGGCCAATCGCGCGACGGTGACATCGGCCCCAGCAGCTTTGTCTGATCTTCCGAGCACGCCGATATTCTGGTCATGGGACACGAGGACGGGCAAGACCCGCGCACGGACTCGATGGCTCGGGCGACCGCGATCAGCCGACGATCTGCAGCGCCTGGATGCCGGACAGCGGCCCGTCCGGCCTCGGTGTGGTCAGCTCGGGCTCGGGCGCCCGACCTGCCTCGCGAGCAGCCATTTCGGCGTCCAGCTGGGCGACCAGGCCAGGCGCGTGCACCTCCAGTGCATGGGCGTAGGCAGGACCGATCACGTCCATGAGCGGCATCTCCCGCTTGGCCTTCGGCGCAGCGAACCGCATGTGGATCGTCGTTCCGGTCGTGGTCGGCTCCAGCTCGATGGTGTGCAGCACCCGCAACGGCCCGTCGGGCGTTGCCAGGATCGTGCGGTCGGTGACGTAGTCGTACGGGCGCCAGTCGAGGATCTCCTCGATCACCGCATCCTTGCCATGCATGCAGTGGTTCGACGAGCCGAGGCCTCGCCGTCCGCCGGTTGCGCCCTCCACCGCGACCTCTGTCACCCATGGCTGCCAGGTCATCCGCTGGCCGGGCTTGGTGAGGAACTCCCATGCGATCTGGGGCGGCACGTTGGTCGGCACCGAGACGGTCACGAACGCGTCATCCGGCCCGACACGCACGCGCCCGCGCGCCTCCTCCTGCTGCCAGCGGCGCTCGAGATCGTGGGCCCATGCCGGCACGTCGCCGATGCGGTCGTAGGTCTCCGTGTGCGGGACCATGCCGAGGGCGGCGGGGTCGAGGTCGGCCGCATCCAGGCAAGCCTGGGTGATCAGCGCGTAGGCGCTCATGTGCAACTCTTCGACGACGTCATTCTTCAACAGCCGATGGACGGCGATCACGTCGGGCCCCACCAGCTCCTGGCGTCCCGCGACCTTGTGGAGGATGGCGCTGCCGTGATGGACCACGAACTTGAGGTCGAGATCCGGTATCCGGTCGCAGGCGTTGCACTCGCACGTCGTCGCCTGGCGGACGTCGCGACGGCGCCGACGGAACCCGAAGTAGCAGCGCTCGATCGTGTCGAGGAGCATCGACCCATCGATCTTCTCGGCCGGCATGTAAGTGAACGCCGCATCGCCCTCGAGCTTGGCCAGGCGGAACGTTGGCCGCAGGGCGGTGACCACGGCGCCGACGAGGTCGGCAAGGATGTCTTGCGCATGGTCCAGCTCGACGTCGGTGAGGTACCCGGTGTAGCCGGAGATGTCCGCGATCAGGAAGCAGGTGGGTTGCGCGGCGGTGATCATCGATTCTCGTGGAGGAATGGAGGGGGCCACTATACGACCGGCGGCCGCGCGCACCGCCAAATGGACATGTCGTTGCAAGGGTCTGAGTCGCCTCCGACATCCCGATGTCCTGCCGGCCCGAGGAACATGGATCAATCTCACAGATTGCACGCATGGGGTGGTCCGGTCGTCCCCCGTCCGGACCACCTCGCCTTTGGGGAAGGCGGCTGATCGTTGCCACTGGCAGGCGTGTCGGAAGCGTGGGCCGATGCCGAAGCCGCGCTGCCCGCTGACTGGGAAGTGCGCGGACTGCTCCGCGGGCCCCGGATTGCGTTCCCTGCCATTTCGGGCCCCATTGGGTCGCCTGGGCTCGACCGAAGGAGGGCTACAACGACGAGGTGCTGTCACCGACCGAGGGAAGCGGCGACACACCCCAGGCAGCGCTCAACGACCTGGCGAAACGCCTGCGCGAGGCAGGAGGTTCGCGTCACTGATGCGTGGGGCAGGCCATGCGCTGGCTCCGCCTAGCGTCCGCGACCGTTGAAAAAATGATCACGCGGCCAAGCGGGCGGAGATCCTTGGCCGCATTTGAAGCAAACGCCACGGGCGAGCGAGTCTTAAGCCGGGCCATCGGGTCATAAGACCACCAGCCCTTCTCTTGCTGCTTCAGAGACCAGGGGTGTAGCCTCGCCGCTCCAAGAGAGAGTCCCACGCGATGCTGCCCACATCGGCTCCTCGACGCGCTTTCGCCAGCGGCCTCTTAGCATGCGCGGTGCTCATGCTGCAGCTGGTCAACGGCCCGATGGCGGATGGCAGGGCCGCTGGCTATCAGGCCACGATTCCGGAGCGCCATTCTGGCGCAAGTGGAACCGGGGTCGCATCCGTCCCAAAGATCGCCCCAAGCGCGTTCCGAGGAGATGTCCGGAGCCTGCCTCAGGTGCCCTTGACGGCCACGTCGGAATTCGGCCTAAAGGAGCCGCGCAGTACGAAGCGGGCTCCCTCCGGTCTGATCACTCCCCGTGCGAATGTCGCGGCGATCCCGATGCCGGGCCCGCTTCACAGTTTCGCTGGTCTTAGCCGTACCGACATTTGCTCCGGTGTGCCGTGCGGCAATCTGTCGCCACCGGACCCTAACGGCGATGTTGGCCTGAGCAACTACATCCAGGCGGTCAACTCGTCCTACGCCATTTACAGCAAGGCCGGCACGCTTCAGGCAGCGTTCACTGAGAACGCACTGTGGAGTGGTGCCGACGCCAACCCGTGCAACGGCAGCTCGGGGGGCGATCCAGTGGTCCTGTACGACACGCTCGCGGACCGATGGATCCTGACTCACCTGGCATACGGTGTCAGCGGTGGCCTCCCGGCCGCGCCGTTTTACCAGTGCATTGCCGCCTCGATGACCGCCGATCCGGTGTCGGGTGGCTGGTGGCGCTACGCGCTCCGAACCGATCTCGGCAGCGCGGGCACGCCGCCGACCGGCACGATCAACGATTATCCGAAGTTCGGGCTGTGGACCGATTGCCTCTACTTCGCCGCCAACGGCTTCGCGATGCCCGCTGAGACGTTCGACGGGACAGAGTTCGCCTCGTTTAGCCGCAGCGACATGTACGCGGGCTTGCCCCTCACCTGGGGCCTTGGGTTCATCGCCAACACCACCGACCCGTTCACCATGATCCCGAGCAACTTGCGAGCCACTACGCCAGGCGCTATGCCTCCCGCAGCTACGCCCAACTATTTCGTCTCGGAATCAGCGACCGCCTTTGCATTCGAGGTTCGCAAGTTCACGGCAGGCACGAATTGCGGCGGGGGCGGGACATTGAGCTCGGCAACGAACGTCAGTCAGGTGCCGTATACGCAGACCGGCGCGGACAGCGTGCCGCAGCCCAACACCGCGACGGGACTCGATCCACTCAGCGATCGACTGATGCAGAAGGTCCAATACCGGAGGCTCGGTTCCACCGAGTCGCTGTGGGTGGTGCATACCGTTCAAACACCCTCGGCGTCGACGGTTAGCCCGCAATGGGCCCAGATCGACGTCACCGGTGGCGCGGTTGGGCCGACCCCAGTGCAGGAGCAGATCTTTGCTCCAGACTCGACCCTCAACCGGTGGATGGGCAGCATCGCCGCCGACAAGGACGGCAACGTCGCCCTCGGCTACAGCACCTCGAACGGCTCGAGCCCAAACTTCCCGAGCATCGCCTACGTCGGCCGCCTGGCAACGGACTCCCTCGGGACCATGCCCCAAACGGAGATGCAACTCGTGGCGGGCGCGGGCTCGCAGACGAACAATTGCGGTGGCGCTGTCTGCCATCGCTGGGGCGACTACACGGCCATGAGCGTCGACCCCGTTGACGATTGCACCTTCTGGTACACGAATGAGTACTACAGCAGTCAGGCAAACGGCTCGTCCGGCAACTGGCAGACCCGCATCGGCTCATTCAAGTTCCCGAGCTGCATCAGCATGACTGCCCCCGGCTCAACTTATGTGCCGCTGACCCCGGCGCGCCTGCTGGATACGCGGTTCGGCACTGGCCTGTCCGGCAAGTTCACAGCCAACACGCCGCGCACCTTCCAGGTCACGGGGTTGGGCGGCGTACCGGCCAACGCGGTGGCCGTCACCGGCAACTTCACCGTCACCAACCAGACCGCGGCCGGGGCGGCCTTCCTGGGTCCCAACTCGACGGCCTCGCCGGCCACCAGCACGCTCAACTTCCCGCTCGGTGATACGCGGGCCAATGGGGTGACCCTGGCCCTCAGCCCATCCGGCCAGCTGAGCGCTACCTACCTGTACACCGCCGGTGCGACGACCGACTTTATCTTCGACGTGACTGGATACTTCGTGCCGGATACGACCGGCGCCAGCTATGTGCCGCTGACCCCAGCGCGCCTGCTGGATACGCGGTTCGGCACCGGCCTGTCCGGCAAGTTCGTGGCGAACATACCGCGTACCTTCCAGGTCACGGGGTTGGGCGGCGTACCGGCCAACGCGGTGGCCGTCACCGGCAACTTCACCGTCACCAACCAAACGGCCGCTGGCGCCGGGTTCCTGGGTCCCAATTCGACGGCGACTCCGGCCACTTCGACCCTCAACTTCCCGCTGGGTGACACGCGGGCCAACGGGGTGACGCTGGCCCTCAGCCCATCAGGCCAGCTGAGCGCTACTTACCTGTACACCGCGGGTTCCACCACCGACTTCATCTTCGACATGACCGGCTACTTCGTGCCGGGTGCCAGTCGCGCCAAGTACGTGCCACAAACGCCGGCCCGTCTGCTTGACACGCGCGTGGCCAATGGCCTGTCAGGCAAATTCGTGGCCAACAACCCGCGCACCTTCGCGGTCACCCCACGGGGTGGCGTGCCGGCCAACGCGGTGGGCGTCACTGGCAACTTCACGGTCACCAACCAGACCGCGGCCGGTGCCGCCTTCCTGGGTCCTAATTCAGCGGCCACACCGCCCACCAGCACCCTCAACTTCCCGCTAGGTGACACGCGTGCCAATGGGGAGACCTTGGCCCTCGGGGCAGGTGGCACGCTGAGCGCCACCTACCTGTACACCCCGAGTAGCACCACCGACTTCATCTGGGACGTGACCGGCTACTTCATCCCATAGGGTCCGCTTGGCCCTCGGTCTCGGCGAGTCAGCGCGACCTTTCGAGGCCGGACTCGGTCTATTGCATCACAGCTTGATGACGCCGACCAGCCACAAGATCACGAGAACGATCACAACCACGCCGATGATTCCCACGCCACCGCTTCTATTCATCTCGATCTCCCATTCGTTGGCCGCTGAGGCCATGGCCGGCGCAACGCACAAGTCGGCGCATGGCGAATCCCGATCCCGCTACCCTACAACAGGGATTCGCCATTGCTAGAGGGTGAACCGTGAGCTTCTGGCCCCTGGGTCGCCGTCGCAAGGAACCTGAGCCCGAACCGCCTGCGCCGCCGAAGAAGGTCACCCGCCTGTCGGTGGCCGAGTTCTGGACTGCCGAGCGCCGACTATCGGTGGGCATGGACCTCAGCGAGGGACGCCTCACCGACATGATCAATGGCGATGATTCGGTCCGGGTCGTCCTGCTCGACGTTGTGCCCGAGGATCCGTCCCAGCAGATCGAGATGCGGCCGGATCAACAGTGGACCGACCTCGGCATCGAGGAGGCGCTGCTTGTCTTCCCACCACCCCAGACCACCGATCCCCGCCGGCGTCTGCATCGGCCGAAGCAGCCGATCGAGATCCGTATCGGACCATTCACCATCCTCGGATCGGTGCACATCCCGCCCGGGGCGCAGGCCGCCGGCTTCCTGTTCCGGTTGAACACTCGCTTCACGCCGATCACCCGCGCGGCTGTGCAGGACACGCGGCTGGCCGGATTCGAGCAGCGTGCCGATGTGGTGCTCGTGAACCTGAAGCGAGTCGACGTGATCCGTGATGTCGGGCTCGATGAGAAGCCCGACGAGGAGGAGGGTGAGGACATGGAAGCGCTCCGCGCGCCCGAGCCTGCGGAAGAGACAGACCCCTCGTCATCCGAGGGGCTGTAGTCCGATCAGGCGGCGCCGACCGAGGTAAGGACGCTCTTGATCCGCTCGGCGTCCTCGGGGTCTGCCAGGCGCACCAGCCAGCTGGGCTCGAGGTCGAGCGCGGCGGCCTCGAGATCGTCGGTCTGCATCTCCCGCAGCAGGCCATTGGCACACAGCGCCAGCAGCACCGACGCGATCTCGGGGTCGTACCACTTGCCGGATCGGGCATGGACGGTCGTGATTGCGGCCTGCCGGCCGTCGCGGCTGACCGCCAGGTCCAGCCCGTCGGCGAGCGCCACGATGCGGGCGAACAGGGGGATCGCCTCGCCGGCCAGTTCCATCGGCAGACCGTGACCATCCCAGCGTTCGTGCAGCGCCATGATCGTCACGGCCACCTCAGGGCCAAAGCCGGCGCGGGTTGCGAATTGTGCTCCGCGCCGGACGCGCAGATGCTCGGCCGCCCGCCGCTCCTCGTCGGTGCCGCGCGGGAGGGGCATGAGCCGGCGCATCATGGCCGGGCGCCCGGAGCCTGGGTCGATTTCAGAGTAGCTGCCGGCGTCGTGCAGCAGGGCGGCGTAGAAGAGCCCCAGCCGATCTCGATCGCCGATGCTGAGCGCCTCGGCCAAGCGCATCGCCAGGTAGCAGGTTCGGACGGCGTGCCCGGAAGGGTGGCCGGCAAGGCCATCGAGCGTCGGGGCGGCCTCCAGCAGCAGGTCTGCGATGCGCGTGGCGTGACCGGGCACGGTCGCTCCCCGGCGGCCCCGGTGCGCCTGGCGGTCCGACGCCTCGGCTCTCATCTGGCCAGTCTCCGCGGGCCGCGGCCCGGCGGGTATGGTCCCAAGGTACCCCCGGGTACCGCTGCTCAGCCCCGGAGCGCGGCCTCGATTACCTGGCGGGTGGGCATGCCGCCGCGCGCACCGGGCCGGGTCACGCTCAGGCCGGCTGCCGCGCTTGCGGCCGCGACCGCCTCTTCCAGTGGTCGGCTGTCGGCCAGCCATGCGGCCAGCACCCCGGAGAAGGTGTCGCCGGCGCCCGTGGCGTCCACGACGTTCATCGCGCCGGCGCGGATCGTGGTGCGTCGCTTGCCTTCCGCCAGCACGGCCCCGGCCGCTCCGAGGGTCACCACGACCGCCATTGCACCGCTGCCCGCGAGCGACGCGAACGCGGCATCCATCTCCTTCTCGCCGCTCGCCACGAGCAGCTCATCGTGATTGGGGGTCAGGATCGGGCGAGCCGCCAACAGCTCGGGCGGAAGACGTTGCGCCGGGGCCGGGTTCACGACCGGCGCGAGGCCGATCCGGGCCGAAGCCGCCAGGCCCGCGAGCACGGTCGGCATCGGGATCTCCAGGCAGGTGAGCATCACGCCTGGTCCGTCGCTCATCCCTCGCAGGCTGGCGTCATCGGCCGAGACCTCCCCGTTCGCTCCGGAGGCAACCACGATCTGATTCTCGCCGTCAGCGGCGACCGCGATGATCGCCACCCCGGTCGGCACGTCCGTCCTGCGGACACGCGAAACGTCGATTCCCTCGGCGGTCAGGGCGGCGAGAGAGGCGTCGCCATCGGCATCCCAGCCCACCGCGCCGACCATCGTGACCGATGCTCCCGCGCGCGCAGCGGCGACCGCCTGGTTCGCCCCCTTGCCGCCGAAATATCGAGCGAACCGGCCGCCCAGCACCGTCTCCCCGGGACGGGGCAGGTGATCGGCGGCCACCACCAGGTCGACGTTGATCGAGCCGATGACCACCACCCGACCCACGGCCTAGCCGCCCTACGCCGCCGCAGCGGCGACCGCGGTCGGCAGCGCTGCCGCCAATCGCTCGAACTGCGACAGGTCGTTGTAGGCCGCAGCGCTGATCCGCACAAGCCGGCACCACGGCCCGTTGCCCGGCCGCTGGGGCCAGGGTGTGACCATCACCTGCATGCCCTGCCGGGCCAGCTCGTCGTGCAGCGGGTCGCCGTAGTGGTCGATCCCCTGAACCTGTCCCGGCTGCGACTCCTCGGGCAATGGTACCGACGCCATGCTGCCCAGCATCGCGTCGGGAGCCGGGGAATCGATGTCCAGCGCCGCGCACAGGAGGTCGCGCCCGGCAAGGGCCAGTCCGTGGTTCCGCTGACGCAGCGCCAGCCAGCCGCCCGGCAGCAGCCCCGCGCCGAAGCGGATCGCGTCGGGCACCGCCAGGTAGGCGGATTGGTCCGCCGTGCCGGTCCAGTCGAACTCGACCCGGAACCTGCTGCGATCGGTGCGCGGGGAGTTGGCACCGTGGCTGATCGAGAGCGGCCGGATCTCCGGCTGCCGGTCGCGGCGCACCCACAGGAAGCCCGATCCCTTGGGAGCGCAGACCCACTTGTGCAGGTTGGCCGTGTAATAGGTGGCGCCCAGGGCCGCCACGTCAAGCGCAACCTGTCCTGGCGCGTGCGCGCCGTCAATGAGCGTCTCGACCCCGCGTGCGGTCAGTTCCGCGACCAGCGGCTCGACCGGGAAGATCAGCGCCGTGGCCGACGCAATGTGGTCGAGCAGCGCCAGCCTGGTGTGCGGCGTGACCGCAGCGAGCACTGCCTCCGCGACCTGTGCCGGCGATTCGGTCGGAAAGGCAACAGGCGCGATCACCACCCGCGCGCCGTCGCGTTGCGCGACGAACTCCACTGCGTTCTTGGCCGCGTTGTACGCCTGGTCGGTGGTCAGCAGCTCGTCGCCACGCTCGAAGTGGAGCGAGCGCAGCACTGTGTTGAAGCCGGCTGTGGCATTCGGGACGAAGGCCAGGTCGTCCGGATCGGCCCCTACGAACGCGCCAAGCTCGTTTCGTGCTGCGTCGAGGGCTGGCTCCAGGTCATGAGAAAAGAAGAGGACCGGCTCGGTCTCCATCCGGTCGCGCCACGCCTGCTGGGCGGCGAGCACCGGGCGCGCCACGGCCCCGTACGAGCCGTGGTTGAGAAAGGCGATGGCCGGGTCCAGGGTCCAGTGCCGGGCGAACTCGGAGGGCATCGCGGGTATCGTAGACCGATGTCTCAGCCGCTCGCGGATCTGCCTCGGCCCGCTGCCGTCATCTTCGATCTGGACGGCACCCTGGTCGACACGGTCGAGACGCGGATTCGGGCATGGCTTGCCGTGTTCGACGAGGAGGGCATTCCAGCTGAGCGCCCGCACGTCGCCGAGCTGATCGGCGCGGACGGCCTGCAGCTGGCTCGCGAGGTGGCCGCGCGGGCGGGGATCCATCTCGACCCGGAGCGAGCCGAGGCGATCGATGCGCGCAGTGGCGCCATCTTCACGCAACTGAACAGCGAGCCGAGCCCACAGCCGGGCGTCGATGAGCTGCTCGGCCGTCTCGACGAGGCGGGAATTCCATGGGCGATCGCCACATCCAGCCGCCGCCAGCAGGTGGTCGCCTCGGTGGGTGCGCTGCAACTCGCCAGCGAGCCACTGATCGTGGACGGCTCGCACGTGGCCCATGCCAAGCCCGCCCCCGATCTGTTGCTGCTTGCTGCGCGCGACCTGCAGGCCGAGCCCGAGGGCTGCTGGTATGTCGGCGACTCGACCTGGGACATGCTGGCTGCCGTGGCCGCCGGGATGGTGCCCATCGGCGTGACGAGCGGCGCGGTTGGCGCAGCGGCGCTCGTGGCCGCCGGGGCAGAGGCCGTCGTCGCCTCGCTCGGTGAGCTCGTGATCTGATCCCATGCCGCTCGAGACGTATCGCTCCAAGCGTGACTTCGCTCGCACTCCCGAGCCCGAACCAGGCCTGGTCGGAGAGGGGAGCGGGCGCTTCGTTGTGCATCGCCATCGAGCCAGCCGGCTGCACTACGACCTGCGCCTCGAGGTCGGCGGCGTGCTCGCCAGCTGGGCCGTGCCGCGCGGGCCGACGCTCGATCCAGATGAGCGACGGATGGCGATGCGCACCGAGGACCACCCGATCGAGTACCTGGACTTCGAGGCGACGATCCCGGCCGGCGAGTACGGCGCCGGAGACATGATCGTCTGGGACTGGGGCACCTTCGCGCCGGAGGAGACGGATGACCCCGCTGCCGCCCTGCGCGCCGGAGAGCTGAAGTTCCGGGTCGACGGACAGCGATTGCGGGGTCGTTACACGATCGTGCAGACCGGTGGTCGGCGAGATGCCTTCGGTCGCAAGTCCGAGCCAGGCCAGTGGCTGCTCATCCACAAGCGTGACGATGCCGCAGTCCCCGGCTGGGATCCGGAGGATCATGCAACCAGCGTGAAGACCGGGCGCACTAACGACGAGGTGGCGGGCGGCGTCGAACCGCATTTCGTCGCGACACCGCCGACCGCCAACGCGGAACCGGA
The DNA here is from genome assembly GCA_030853945.1 of Chloroflexota bacterium. Taxonomy (GTDB): domain Bacteria; phylum Chloroflexota; class Limnocylindria; order QHBO01; family QHBO01; genus CF-167. The sequence continues at coordinate 6,105 of JALYUB010000061.1, read as the reverse complement.
CCTCTCGGCCGCCCGGCCTGCCGCAGCGCCGGATTTTGTGGCCCCCATGCTGGCGACGCTGACCGAGGGTGCGTTCGACGATCCCGAGTGGCTGTTCGAGGTCAAGTGGGACGGCTACCGGGTCGAGGCGGTCGTGCGCGATGGCAAGGTCCGCCTGTGGACCCGCAATCGCATCGATGCCGCGACCTATTTCCCCGACCTGGCCGGAGTTCCCGACTGGATCGTGGCACGGGAGGCCGTGGTCGACGGCGAGGTGGTGGCGTTCGACCCCGACGGCAGGCCGGACTTCTCATTGCTCCAGGATCGGACTGGTCTGCGCGGCCTCGAGGTCGCGACCGGGCGCCGCTCCCCGAACGCAGAGCGGCCCTCAGCCGAGGAGCGGGCGGCAATCCCGCTTGCCTACATGGTGTTCGACCTGCTGCACCTCGACGGCAGCTCGCTGCTCGACGTGCCGCTCGAGGAGCGCAAGCGCCTGCTGCATCGGGTCATTCGGCCCGATGCCATGGTGCGCTATGCGTCCCACGTGGTCGGGGACGGCGAGGCGTTCGTGCGGGCTGCCGCGGAGAAAGGCCTGGAGGGAGTGGTGGCCAAGCGGCGTGCGAGCCGCTACGAGCCGGGAAAGCGCTCGCGGGACTGGCTGAAGATCAAGCTGCGCCGGGAGCAGGAGCTGGTGGTCGTCGGCTGGCTGCCGGGCAAGGGGAGCCACAAGGACCTCGGCTCGCTGATCGTGGCGGTCAATGCGGACGGCCACCTGCGCCACGCCGGACAGGTCGGCAGTGGCATCTCGGCGGCGATGCGACGGCATCTGCTCCAGGCGCTGGAGGCGCTGCGCCGAGACCAGTCGCCGCTCGATCCGGTGCCTCGACTGCCCGCCGCGCGCTGGGTACAGCCGAAGATCGTGATCCGCGCTGAGTTTGCGGAATGGACATCGGACGGGCTGCTGCGGCAGGCGGCCTTCAAGGGAATGGAGATCGGAAAGGATGCCACGGCCGTCGTCAGGGAAGAGGCGCTCCCGGCCGCGCGCGTGGTCGCTCGCGCTCCGGCCCGGCCCCCGGACAGGAGATCAGATCCCGTGAACAGCGGCGTGCAGGCAGCCAGCCCCGCCGAGATGGCCGCGCTGGAGGAGATGGGCCGTGAGGGACCCTGGCAGGTCGCTGGGCACGAGGTGCGCCTGACGAACCTGGACAAGATCCTGTTCCCCGCCGATGGCGAGCATCCTGCCGTCACCAAGCGCGACCTCATTCGGCACTACGTCGGCGTGGGACCGACCCTGGTGCCGAATCTCACCGGCCGGGGCCTGAACCTGCAGCGCTTTCCCGACGGCATCGGGCACAAGGGCTTCTGGCAGAAGGATCTCCCCGGCCATGCGCCGAGCTGGATCGCCCGCTGGTCGTACACGGGGAGCGAGGGCGCCAAGGACTACGTCGTGGTCGATCGGGTCGCGACCCTTGCCTGGCTGGGGCAGGAGGCGGCCATCGAGCTGCACCCATGGACGTCACGCACCGATGCGCCGGATCGCCCGACATACGCGCTGATCGACATAGATCCGGGCACCGACACGACCTTCGAGCAGGTGCTGGTGCTGGCCCGCCTGTATCGGACGGCGCTCGGGCACCTGGGGGTCATCGGGCTGCCAAAGGTGACCGGCAAGCGCGGGGTCCAGATCTGGCTTCCGGTGAAGCCGATCTACAGCTTCGAGCAGACGCGCGACTGGGTCGAATCGCTCTCCCGCGCGGTGGGGCAGATGGTCCCGGAGCTCGTGAGCTGGGAGTGGTCGAAGCGGGACCGGGGCGGCAGGGCGCGCCTCGATTTCACGCAGAACGCGATCAATCGCACCCTCGTCGCGCCATACGCCGCGCGGCCCTCGCCGGGGGCACCCGTCTCGGCGCCGATCAGCTGGGATGAGCTCGACGATCCAAAGCTCGCGCCCGACCGATGGACAATCCGCAGCCTGCCCGCGAGGCTGGCGGCGGTCGGCGACCTGTTTGCACCGGCTCTCACCCAGGCGCAGGAGCTGCCGACGCTCTAGAACCGACGGACATGGAGCCGCGGGCAGAGCATCGAATCCTGGGAGTCACAGGATCGGTGCCGCCCGCGGCGATTTGCGAACGGGTGGATGCGGGAGATGGCCTAGCTGGGCCAGCCGCCGCCGGTGTGTGCGCTGCGCATACGCGTCTCCCTCGAACGGCCGCCTCGCATGAGGCGTGGACCGCACTGAGACGTTCGTATCCGGAGGTCGCCCCTTCAATGACCCATCGGTACTTGAGGCGGTTGGGCGGCCCAGTACTTCCGAGGGATGCAGCGGTCAAATGGGGCTTGCCTGCGTGTGTATACTCCTGTCGAATGCCGCGCACTCGTACGCCCGCCCACAGCATCGAACGCGACAGCGCGCTCGCCCAGCAGATCGGCGCACGCATCCGCGAGGCGCGCAAGCGCGGCGGCCTGACCCAGCAGCAGCTCGCCGGCGACCGCTACACGAAGGCCTACGTCAGCGCCCTCGAGACCGGCATCGCCCGGCCGTCGATGACCGCACTCAGCTACCTCGCCGAGCGCCTGTCTCTGCCGCCGAGCCACTTCCTGGACGAGCAGAACCCGGTCTGGAGCCGCCTGGCGGTCGACATGACGCTTGCCGCCGGCGACTGGCAGGGGGCTGCCGATGGCTATGCATCCCTGCTCGACGCGCCGCTCGATGAGCAGGCGCGGGCGGAGGTGCTGCGAGGTCGCGCCGAGGCCCTGGCCCGCCTGGACAACGGCAGGGAGGCCGTTCCCGCGGCAGCCGAATCTGCGCGGATCTTCGGCTCACTCGGCCGGATCTCCGACGAGGCGCTGGCTCGCTACTGGCTGGCATATGGCCTCTACCTGTCCGATCAGGAGGCCGATGCGCAGAGCCTGCTCACTTCGCTGCTCGAGCGCGTCCGCGCTGGGCTGAAGGTCGAGCCCGATTTCGAGATGCGCCTGCTGATGGCGCTCGCCGCGGTCGCATCGCGGACGGGTGACTACGCGCGCTCGCTGGGTCACCTGGAGACCGCGCGCGGTCTCGCTGAGGATCTCGACGACCGGCGTCGTGCCATGTTCCTGTTCAACCTGGCGATCAGCTACCAGGAGACGGGCGATCTCGAGGCCGCCATCCGCACCGGCACGCAGGGCCTCGCGCTGCTGCGATCCGCCGGGGCCGTCTTCGAATCGGCCCAGATCGAGAACACGCTGGCGATGGCGTACCTGGCAACCGGCAACATCGAGCGGGCGGCAGAGCTTGCCGGCGCGGCGCGCGGCGCGTTCGAGGAGGCCGGCGACGAGCGTTTCCTGTCCGCGGTGCTGGATACCGATGCACAGGTGGCCCTGGCGCAGGGTCGCCTCCACGATGCCGCGACCATCGCGCGGCGGGCGATCGAGATGGCCCGCGCGACTGGCAACCGCGGCGTGGAGCTGACCGCCATGCTCACCGAGGCTCGCGCGCTGCGCGCCCAGGAGGACGCGGAGAGCGCCGAGTCACGCTACGCGGAGGCCGCCGACCTGGCGCGCGCCGGGCACTCTGCGGGACGCACCCGCGAGGTGCTGCGCGAGTGGGCCGAGCTGCGCGCCACGCTTGGCGATCATCGCGGCGCATACGAGCTCACGCGGGAGGCTTTGGCGGTCAAGTAAGGGTTGACACGTGCGGTCCAGTGCAGTTACGCTGGGTCGCAAGAGTTGGCTTGGGTACCCGCCCTGGCGCAACGTCCGCGGGTCCAGCTCTGACGCCGGGGGAATCGGGATCGGAGATCGGGCACAGCTCCGATCCCAATGCCCCGGGCTAGGACGCCAGGGGCGTTTCCACCAGGGTGAAGCGTCCCGTTGCGAAGGGATCGTGGCCTCCCGGCAGGTAGATCCGCATCGCATAGCTGCCTGGGCCCCATGCCTTGAGCAGGGTGCTGGCATGCACCTGGAACGCGAACACCCGCGACGTCGCCACGATGCCCTGCTCCGACGGCACCTGCACGATCGTTTCGCTTGCGCCATCGAGCCGGATGATCTCGACCAGGATCTTGTCGAGGCCGGGCGCGGCAGCCAACCGAACGGAATAGGCGAATTCGTCGCCGGCGCGGAAACGGTCAGCCGGCCGAACGGCTTCGCCACTGGCCGGATCCAGCGCCGTGCCGTATGTGATCGCCAGGGGAGCTGCACTGGGGGATGGAGTAGGTGTCGCAACGCCGATCTCTGACCCGGCGCGACCCACGAAGAATGCCACGACCGCAACCCCGGAACCGGCCGCCGCCCAGCCGAGCCAGGCACGCGCCCTCGGTCCCGGTGCGGGTCGGCGTCCTCCCGCCAGCGGGGTGGCCTGTGACCGGCGTCCTCCGCCGAATCCGAATCGCGAGCCGCGCATCCGGTTCGCCATGTCGCTCTCAACTCTAGCGACGCATTTCCAGATACGATGGGGCCATGGCGCGCCACGTATTCGACTTCGATACTCCTGACCGATTCGTCGCCGGAGCGGTCGGCGAGCCCGGCGCGCGCGCCTTCTACCTGCAGGCCCGCCAGGGACGGGCGCTGGTCAGCGTTGGGCTGGAGAAGACCCAGGTGGCGGCCCTGGCTGGACGGATCTCGGAGCTGCTCGATGCCGTCGAGGGCCTGGCGGGCGAGGTCCCGACCCGGGTGGACCATGACGACGGGCCGCTCGAAGTGCCGACGGTCGAGCTGTTCCGGGTTGGAGCCATGGCGCTGGCGTGGGATGCCACTGCCGGACAGATCGTGATCGAAGCCCAGCCACTCACCGAGGAGGGCGGCTTTGCCGAGGTGCCGGACCGGGCGCCCGAGGGGCCCGACCTGCTGCGCGTCCGGGTCCAGCCGGCCCGTGCCCGCGACTTCATCCGCCGTGCCGCGTCCCTGGTCGCGGCCGGTCGCCCTGGCTGTCCCTTCTGTGGTCAGGCGCTCGAGCCGACCGGCCATTTCTGTCCGAAGACGAGCCTCAACTGATGGATGGTGTGGCCGGCGAGAATGCCGACCATGCGGGCTTCGACCCTCCCCAGCGCATCGACTGGCTCGACCACGCAGCCCTTGACGACAGCCTGCCCGGTCGTCTGGGCCTGACCTTCCTGCCGGGGAAGCATGGAGTGTCGACGCGGTACCCCGGCCGCGTCTATCGCCGCCGCCTGGACGACGACCTCGGGATGCTGCGGGCCGCGGGGGTCGGACGCCTGGTGCTACTGGTCGAGGATGGTGAGCTCGAGATATGGGGCGATCCCGATATCGTCGTGCGCGGCGCCGGTGCCGGCGTGCTGGTGCTGCGTCATCCGGTTCCGGACGGGCATCCGCCGGCATCCGTCGCCGAGATGGCCGCGATCCTGGCCGAGATTCACGACGGACGGCGCAGCGGCAACGTGGCGGTCGCCTGCATGGGCGGGGTCGGTCGAAGCGGGACGGTCGCTGCCTGCGCGCTGGTGCAGGCCGGGGTTCCGCCCGACGAAGCCATCGCGGCGGTGCGTGCGGTGCGCCACCCACGTGCCATCGAGACAGCCGAGCAGGAGCGCTTCGTGCGCTCGTTCGCCGACGCCGATCAGGCCGCTGAGCGTCCGTAGACCGCCACTCGCCAGACCCGGCCGCCGCCCCGGTAGCGCTCGAAATAGCCTGCGTCCCCCAGGATGCGATCGATCGCAGAGCGGGGGTGGACATAGAAGCTGTGGTGGCGGCGCAGCACGCGACTGAGGACATTGAACAGGGCGGTCGAGCTGCGCATCCACCAGGTGTCGGCAGGGTGTACCAGGCCGATGAGCCGCACTCCGGGGCGCGCGGCCACGCCGAGGAGCGCGGACAGGTTGGGGTAGCAGCAGATGACCCGGTCCAGCGTCACGACGTCGGCGGGAGGCAGCTCGGCGGCCAGGTCGACGACATCACCGAACCGATACTGGACCCGATCGGCCAATCCAAGGCGCTCGGCCTGCGCCCGGGCCGCAGCGAGATACGCCGACGACGCGTCGATGTCGACGGCGGAGGCAGCGCCGGCGACCAGCAGCTCGAGGTGCACGATGCCTACTCCGGCGCCGATATCCAGCAGCCTGGCGCCCTCGACACCCTCGGCCAGGAGGGCATCGATCAGCTCCTGTGTGGCATCGGGTGGGCCGCTGTCGT
>JALYUB010000055.1 GCA_030853945.1 Chloroflexota bacterium | reverse complement strand
CTCAGCGTGGGCATCGAGATGCTCGGCAACGACCACATCGACGAACTGTTCTGGGCGACGATCGAGGCGACCGAAGAGGCGATCCTCAACGCGCTGGTCGCCGCCGAGACGATGGTCGGGCGGGACGGGATCACGTTTCACGCCCTGCCGCATGATCGGCTGGTCGAGCTGATGCGCCGATACGGGCGCCTGGCCTAGAGGCGCATCGCGCTCCGAATCGAGGCGGCGTCCGCCGAGACAGCGGTGAGCGTCCCCTCCTCGCCGGTCACCGCGTCGGGATCCTTCAGGCCGTGGCCGGTGAGAATGCAGACGACGGTCTCGGAGCGCTTGAGCCGGCCGTCGCGGGACATGCGTGCAACTCCTGCCACCCCTGCCGCCGATGCGGGCTCGCAGAAGATCCCCTCGCTGCGGGCGATGCGACGCTGCATCGAGAGGATCTCCTCGTCGCTGACCGCCTCGATCACGCCGCCCGAATCGTCGCGCGCCGCGATCGCCCCGGCCCACGAGGCAGGATTGCCGATGCGGATCGCGGTCGCCACCGTCTCGGGCGACTCCACCGGTGCGCCCTGGACGATCGGAGCGGCCCCTTCGGCCTGGAAGCCGAGGAGCCGCGGGCGCCGCCCACCGGTCCGACCGGTGGTGGCGTAGCGCAGGAAGCCTGCCCAGTAGGCGGTGATGTTGCCGGCATTGCCGACCGGCAGCGCGACAGCATCGGGCGCCCGGCCGAGAGCGTCGATGATCTCGAATGCACCGGTCTGCTGGCCGGAGATGCGATCCGGATTGACCGAGTTGACGACCACGGCGCTCCCCTCCTCAGCCACGGCGCGCACGGCGCGCAGCGCCTCGTCGAAGTTGCCGTCCACCACGATCAGTCGCGCACCGGCGGCAATCGCCTGTGCCAGCTTTCCGCGCGCCACCTTGCCCGCGGGAAGGACCACGAAGCAGGAGAGTGATGCCGCAGCCGCGTAGGCCGCCGCCGAGGCCGAGGTGTTGCCGGTGGAAGCGCACACCACGGCACGTGCCCCATTGCCCACCGCGCGGTTGACGGCCAGGACCATGCCACGATCCTTGAAGGATCCGGTCGGATTGGTGCCTTCGAACTTCAGGTGGAGTGCATCGAGGCCGAGCTCCGCCCCCAGGCGCACGGCGTGAAGCAGCGGCGTGCCGCCCTCACCGAGGGTGACGGGAAAGGTCTCGCCTGGGCGCCCCAGCAGGTCGCGGTAGCGCTCCAGCAGCGGGATCGATGGGGCCATCGGCCGAGTATAGGAACCCTTGCACCGCAGGCGTAGCATCGGTCCCAGCACGGGCAATGGCGTCGCCCAACTCGATCGCCAGCTGCCGGACGTGCGAAGTTGGGAGGCTGTCCATGCGACCCATCCTGCGCCGTCTGGCCTTCGTCACGCTCCCGGCACTCATGCTGTTGCTGCCGGCAACTGCCGGGGCATTTCCGCTGACCAACTGCACGCTCGAGCTGACGTCGCTCGATGCCAGCGGCAACGCCATCGCCACTGCCAAGGCGGGCGCCACCGACGCAACCCAGGAGAGCCCTCTGCTCGTCGATTTCGACGGAAAGGTGCAATGGGCCGGCACCCAGGGCAGCCAGGTGATCAAGAACCACGCCTGGGGTGTCTCGATCTTCAACATCCCGACCCCGCTGAGCGGCGGCGATCCGAACACGGCCGGCAAGAGCGATGGAGACGGCACCGTCCAGGTCGGAGCCAACCTTCCGTTCCGCGTTACCGGCCTCTTCTACGTCTCCGGCTCGATCGCCGGCACGGGTGGCTCGTGCGCGGGCAGCGGCTGGATGCGGCTGCGCGGCGATCCATTCGGGACCATCGGTTTCTGGCTGTTCGTGGTCCTGATCGCGCTGGGCCTGCTGCTGATGTACCTCGGCTATCGGGGCACCTGGCCATGGGCCATCCTCGGTGGCCTCGTCTTCGGGATCGGCCTGGCACTGGGCCTGATCATCTACGCCGTGATGCTGCTTGGGTCGTGGACCCCGATTGCGGCGGTGGTCGTCGGCCTGGCGATGGGCGTCGTGGTGGCCGTGTACCGGCGTCGGCCCGAAGCCGTGGTGGTGACCTGATCAGCTGATCGCTAGCTCGTGAGGGCCTCGCGCACGATGCGCGCCTGCTCGACCAGGTGTGCCGCGGGATAGCCTTCGGCGGGCCGTGACCGCTCCGGGCGGCTGATGTCGCCAAGAGGGACGCGGAACGGGACCAGGTGCCGGATCTTGGGCAGCACGAACTTGCGAGCGCCCATGTTGCGCGGCTCCTCCTGGACCCACGTCACGCGCTCGATGCCCGGGTAGCGGGCGAGGATCGTGCCGAGCTCCGTCGTCGGGAAGGGGTAGAGACGCTCGACGCGCACGATGGCCAGATCGGGGTGCGCCGCGCGCTCGTCTGAGCCGGCCAGGTCGTAGTAGACCTTGCCGCTGCACAGGATCACGCGACGGACTGCCTCGGGGGCGCTGACGGTCGGGTCATCCAGCACCGATGCAAACCCGCCGCTGGTCAGGTCGCCCAGGGCCGAACTGGCCTCAGGCAGCCGCAGCAGCGACTTGGGCGTCAACACCACCATCGGGCGGAGGTCCCCGTGGCGCGCCTGCCGGCGCAGCAGGTGGAAGTACTGCGCGGGGGTCGTCGGGTAAAGGACCCGGATGTTGCCCTCGGCTCCCAGGGACAGGAATCGCTCGATGCGGGCCGACGAGTGCTCCGGTCCCGATCCCTCGTAGCCATGTGGCAGCAGGAGCGTCAGGCGCGAGGTCTGCCGCCATTTGGCCAGGCCGGCGATGATGAACTGGTCGATGATGATCTCCGCCCCATTGACGAAGTCGCCGTACTGCGCCTCCCACAGCACCAGCGCCTCGGGCGCGGTGGCGGCGTAGCCGTATTCGAAGCCCAGGCACGCGTATTCCGAGAGCGGGCTGTTGTGCAGCTCCAGGCTGGCGCGCGCCCCGGGAAGGTGCTGGATCGGTACATGCACCTTGCCGGTCACCACGTCGTGCAGCGCCAGGTGCCGCTGGCTGAAGGTGCCGCGCACGGTGTCCTGTCCGGTGAGCCGGATCGGAGTGCCCTCGAGCAGCAGGGCGCCGAGGGCCAGCGCCTCGGCCTGCGCCCACTCGATGCGCGGCTCAGCGCTCTCCAGCGCAGCTGAACGCCGCTCGAGCTGCCTGGCCAGCTTCGGGTTGACGGTGAATCCGCCCGGCGTGGCGAGGAGCGCGGCGTTCACCGCCCGCAGGGTGGCGGCGTCGACGGCTGTGATCGGCTCCGGCGCCTCCTCGGGGGAGAGGGCGTCCTCTCCCCGGTCGAGCCGAGGCTCCGCGCGCCTTCTGCGTACCGCCGCCTGTCGAGTTGCGAGGTCCTTGGCGAATGCAGCGGCCCGCGCGTCGGCCTGCTCGGCGGACATGACCCCGGCCTCGACCAGGGTCGAGCGATACAGGTCGCGCACGCTCGGATGAGCGGCAATGGCCGCGTACATCAGCGGCTGCGTGTAGGCCGGCTCATCGCCTTCGTTGTGCCCGTAGCGCCGATAGCCCACCAGGTCGATCACGACGTCGCCGTGGAACCGCTGGCGGTAGGCGCTGGCCAGCCTGGCGGCGGCCAGGCAGGCCTCGGGGTCGTCCGCGTTGACGTGAATGATCGGCGCGTCGAAGCCCTTGGCCAGGTCGCTCGAGTAGTCGGTCGAGCGACCCTCGGACGCCTCGGTCGTGAAGCCGACCTGGTTGTTGGCGATCAGATGCAGCGTGCCGCCGGTGCTGTAGCCGGCCAGCCGCGCCATGTTGAAGGTCTCGGCCACCACCCCCTGCGCGGCGAATGAGGCGTCGCCGTGGATCATGATCGGGATGGTGCGGTCCGGATCGACGGCCGCGGTTGGCCCGTCCCGATCCGTCTGCTGGGCGCGGGCGTGGCCCTCGACCACCGGGTTGACGGCCTCGAGGTGGCTCGGGTTGGGGGAAACGCTGACGTGCAGCTTTCTCCCGCCAGGGGCGGCGTATGTGCCGTCCGCCCCCAAGTGGTACTTCACGTCGTCAACGGCGTCCCTGGTGACGACGGCCTCAGTCCCGCCGCGACCAGCCTCGAACTCCGCCAGGATCGCCTCGTAGCTGACTCCCACGATGTGAGCCAGCACGTTCAGGCGACCGCGGTGCGCCATACCGATCACGACGTCGCGGGCGCCAGCGGCCCCGGCGCCGGCCAGCAGCTGGTCGAGCATCGGGACCATCGTGTCCAGCCCCTCGATGCTGAATCGCTTCTGCCCGAGGTACGCCTTGTGCAGGAAGCGCTCGAGCCCCTCGACCACCGTCAATCGCTCCAGCAACGCGCGCTGCTGGTCGTTCGTGAGGGGAGCCCGATGCGCGCCGGACTCGATCACCTGGCGCAGCCAGACCCGCTCGTCGTGGCTGGCGATGTGCTCGACCTCGTAGGCGATCGAGCCGCAGTACGTCGCCCGCAGGGCGGGCAGCGCATCGGCAAGGGTTGAGCCGGGCACATTGATCCGGAGCAGGTCCGCCGGCACGCGGGACATGGCCTCCGGCGTCAATCCGAGTGGCTCGGGATCAAGCGCCGGGTCGCCGATCGGCTCGCTGCCGAGCGGATCGAGGCGCGCCGCGTGATGACCAAATGACCGATAGGCCCGCACCAGGGCCACGCCCGCGGCAACCGCGCGCAGGTCGTCGGCGTTCGTGGCCGCCGAGCTGGTGGCTGGAGGCAGCGCGGCTGGAGCGGCGGCCGCCACGGCGTTCGACGCCGACCCGACCGATTGATAGAACTCGTCCTCTCCCTGCAGCAGCCCGGCGATGCGCCGCAGGAAGGCACCTGATTCAGCCCCCTGGATAACGCGGTGGTCGTAGGTCGAGCTGATGGTCATGACGCGGGACTCGCCCACGTTGCGGATGGCGCCCATCGCCACGATGGCTCCCTGGCCTGGCATCAGCCGCGCGACGGACGCGGTCGTCCCGAGCGTGCCGGGATTGGTCAGCGTGATGGTGGCGCCGGCCATGTCGTCCGGAGACAGTCGGTTGCCGCGCGCCTTCTCGACCAGCTCCTCGTATCGCGCCTGGAACGTGGCGAAGTCCAATGTCCCGGCCGAGCGGATCACGGGCACGACCAGGAAGCGGCGGCCATCGGGTCGTTCCACATCGACCGCGAGCCCGAGGTGCACACCACCCGGATCGACGCGATACGCCACGCCATCGGCCTCGAGGTAGTAGGCCGTCATGCCTGGCTGGGTGGCCGCGGCTCGCACGATCGCCCAGCCGATGAGGTGGGTAAAGCTGACCCGCCGCGGCGCGAGCTGCGTCACCAGGTTCCGGCGGCGCACCTCCAGCGTGGCGACGTCCAGGTCACGGAAGCTGGTTGCCGTGGGCACTGCCAGCGACGCGGTCATGTTGCGCGCCAGGCGCGCGGCGGGTCCCTTGAGCGGGGTCGCACCTGCCGGAACGGGTGCCGCGGCTTCGGTCGGGGCAGGAACGGGCCCCACCGTGGAAGGTGTCTCGGCTGGCGGCCCAATGGCGGGCTCGAACAGCGCGCGCCACTCCGAATCGACCGAGGAGGGGTCGGCCAGGTAGCGCTCCTGCATCTCGGCCACGTACCCGGCGTTGACCCCTTCGAGGGCTCGCTCGATTCGCTCGGTCTCGGTTGGTTCGTCGGTTGCCATGGCGGCGCTAAGGATACGGGTCGGCACTACAGGGATCGGCGCACCACCAGCTGTGCCCCGCGCGGTCGGTCGACCTCCGAAAAGCCGGCACGCCGGAACATGGCGACTGTTCCGGTGAACAGGTTTGCGTCGGCATGCTTGCCGCCAGCCGTGTCGACCGGGTATCCCTCCAGCGCGGCCGCGCCGCGCAGCCTGGCGTGCGTGATAGCGGCGGTCAGCAGGCCCGTCGCAATCCCGCGCCCGCGCTCGGTGCGCGGAATCCAGAAGCAGACGACTGACCAGACCGTCTCATCGGTCGCCGCATCGGCCGGTGGACCGATCCGCCGCGAGCGGATGACGCGTCCGTACTGGGTCCGGGGCGCAACGCTGATCCAGCCGACAGGCCGGCCCTCGCGGTAGGCCAGCAGCCCGGGCTCGGAGCCGGCCTCGACCGTCGCCCGCATGAGTGCGCGGTTCGCCTCGCCCTTCGACTCCACGCCACGGCTGAAGTCGGCCGATGTCTGCCTCCACCACGTGCACCAGCAGTGGCTGAAGGCGCCGGACGGGCCAAAGAAGTCCGCCAGATCCTGCCAGCGCTCGGCGGTGACGGGGTGGACCTCCAGCATTTGGCTAGCGGTCTTCTCGGGGTTCCTCGGCCGATGCGGCAGCCTCGATCTGCGGCGCGCCGCCGTCCTCTGGCGCGCCCGCGCCATCGGGTGCGCCGGCGTCCCGGTGGCCACCATCGAGCCCTGGCCCCGGATCCCACTCCGGTTCAGCGGGCCGCTGGAAGGTCAGTCCGCGCAGGAGCACCAGCAGGCCGATCACGATCACCGCGACGGGCAGCACCCAGTTCGGCAGTGGCAGACGTTCCCCGCTGATGCCGATCACGCCCTCGAAGAAGATGAATCCGACGGCGAACAGGCCGAGAGCGCCAAGAATCGACCAGAAGCCCGCCCGCGCCATCCTCCTGTCGCCGCTGCGCGTCCCGTACAGGAGCATGCCGACTCCGCTCCCGCCGGGGCCAACCAGCGCCCACGCGTACGCCCAGGTCTCGAACCGATCCGTGGCGTTCTGGTACAGCAGCACGAGGCCGACGATGGTCACGAGGCTGCCCGAGATCGTGAGCCCGGAGCCCCGTCGCTGGGTCAGGCCGAGAGTCACCAGCGCAACGCCGGGGACGATGACGTAGAACGGCCACGTCGCCTGGCCGATATCGATGTTCAGCTGCTGCCCGACGAAGAAGACGATCCCCAGCACGATCAGGATGCCGCCGAGGACGGCAGCTCCCGGGCTCCCCGAGCGATGCCGCGGCGGTTGGATGGGTTCGGTCATGGGACCGATGCTACGCACCGCCGCAACCCCTCGACAGCATGGCGCTGAGAGGCGGCGGATATGCGACTGCGGATTGATGCAATGCTCACCTCGCAGAATGAAACGGGCCCAGCACAGCAAGACGGAGAGGAAGCGACATGTTCGATCGATTCACCCGGGTTGCCACTGACTGGACGGGCAGTCCGGCGGCAGTCATCGGTTCGGTCCTGATCGTGGTGGTCTGGGCTCTGACCGGGCCGGTCTTCGGATTCAGCGACACGTGGCAGCTCGTGATCAACACGGGCACGACGATCCTGACCTTCAACATGGTGTTCGTCATCCAGGCGGCCCAGAACCGCGACGGGGCGGCGGTCCAGATCAAGCTGGATGAGATCCTGAAGGCGATCAAGACCGCAGACAATTCGAAAATCGCCATCGAGGAGGAGGGCAAGGCCAAGATGGCAGAGGCGAAGAAGGAGCTCCTGGAGGCCAAGAAGGAGACCTGAGACGCCCGGGCCCGGCCTATTCGGCCAGGAGCTTCGCGAGCGTCGCTCGGTCCACGTTGCGGCCGGTGAGGATGACCGCCACGCGCCGACCGGTCAGCCCGCCCACCCGCGCGCGGAGCGCGGCGATGCCGAGCACGCCGCTGCCCTCGACGACGAGGTGGTGGACCTGGACAGACCAGCGCATCGCATCCGCGATCTCCTCCTCGTCCACCAGCACCACTTCATCGACCAGCTGGCGGCACATCTTCCAGGTGATGCTGTCGCGCTCGATATTTCCGGCAACCCCGTCGGCCAAGGTCGGAGCTATCGGCATCGGCTTGGTCGAATTCGACTCGAAATAGGCATACATCGGCGGCGAGGCCGATGGCTGGACTCCCACCAGCCGCAGGTCCGGCTTGACCGCCTTGGCCCACAGGCCGATGCCGGCGATCAGTCCACCCCCGCCGATCGGCACCAGCATGGCGTCGCATGCCGGCCAGTCCTCGAGGATCTCGACGGCGATGGTGCCCTGCCCGGCGATCACGTCGGCATCGTTGTAGGGCGGGATGTAGACCGCGATGCCCTCGCTGTCGCGACGGCGTGCCTCGGCCTCCGCGTCGTCGCTGTCGCGGCCGCAGATCTCCACCACGCAGCTGTCCGATTCGAGCGCCCGCAGGCGCTCGAGCTTCGCCGGGGAGACCGATGCCCCGACCAGCACCGTCAGGCGCATCCCGTGTCGTGCGGCCGCGGTGGCGGTCGCGATGCCGTGATTGCCGCTGCTGGCGGTGACCAGCCCGGCGTCCGGCTGCGCGGCCACGACCAGCGCGACTTTGTTGTGGGCACCGCGAGCCTTGAACGCGCCAGTCGGCTGCAGCATCTCCAGCTTCAGGCGTACCTCGGCCGCGCGGCTCGCCTCGGCTAGGGCGGGAGAGCTCTCGAGGGGAGTGTGGAGTGCGATGCCATCAAGGCGCTGGCGCGCCTCGAGGACATCGGCCAGGAGTGGATAGCGCGCCATGCGCAGAGTGTAGGTCAGTCGGTGTCGGGCTCCGTCTCGCCGGCCGGTGCGTGCGGCCCGTGCATCAGCGTATGCAGACGACGGCTGATTCGCATCAGGGAGCCGAGGCGATCTGTCACCCGGGCGCGCTCAACCGGGGTTGCCCAGTGGCGCAGGGTGTAGTCGATCTCGGTCTTGTGACGGGTGGCGACGGTGTTGAGCTCCTCCACGCGCAGCCAGAGCTCCTCGTCGGGGTGCGCCGCAAGGATCTGGCGACGCAGGTCCATGATGTCCAGGTAGTAGGAAGTGGCGAGACGATCAAGATCGCGCTGGGCGTCGTGCTGCCATGGCTCCGGGGGTCCGCCGAGGCCGTATCGGCGCCATTCGCGGCCTTCCACTGCGCTGTTCATCGGGCTGAGCCGACCTCTAACGGGGACGGTGACGTGATTGCACGACACTACCGGCGGGCTCCCGCGGCGGCCACGGTCCGTCCGGGCTAGTGGTCCCCGGACCTATGGGCGCGAGATCGGCCA
>JALYUB010000084.1 GCA_030853945.1 Chloroflexota bacterium | reverse complement strand
GGTCGGGGTCCGGACCCAGGGCCTGCGCTTTGCGATTGACGGAGAAGCGTTGCCGCTGGGTCGCTCCCGCGGCCTGTCCAACTCGGTTGCGCAGCCTCCGGCATCGGTCTCGCTCGAGCGAGGGACGTTGCTGGTCATCGAGACGCGAAAGGAGCTCAGCACATGACGATGAGCCGGGATCTCAGCTTCGGCCGATGGCGGACGGTCGATATCGTGTTGGCCGCCGTGCTGGCCGTCGCGTTTGGGGCGGTGTTCCAGGCGTGGAACCTGCTGTGGGTGGCCCTTCTCCCCGCGTTTGTTGCGGTGCCACCGGTGCAGGGGTTCATGTACGGGGTTTGGCTGCTGCCGGCCGTCGTGGTGCCGCTCATCATCCGGCGGCCCGGTGCCGCGCTGCTGGGCGAGGCAGTCGCTGCCGTTGCGTCGGCACTCTTTGGTGCGCCGTGGGGTCTGCTGATCATCGCCTATGGACTGATGCAGGGAGGCGCCGCGGAGCTCGTCTTCGCCATGACGCTATACCACCGGTGGGGCATCGGGACGGCACTGCTGGCCGGCGCCGCAGCCGGCGCGGCCGCAGTCTTGCTCGATCTTGCCCTGTACTACTCCAACTGGGCCACCGGCTTCCAGGCCCTCTATGCCGCGCTGGTAATCCCGAGTGCAGCCATCGTTGCCGGGCTCGGCGGCTGGCTGCTGGTGCGGGCACTGGGGCGTACCGGTGTCCTGAGCGCCTTCCCGGCAGGGCGCGAGCAGCGGGAGGTCTGACCCGCTGAGCCCTCCGGCCGGCATCGAGGCCCAGGGCTGGGGCTGGCGGCATGCGGGCCGCCGCGCGTGGGCGCTGCGCGGTGTCGACCTGCGCATCGAGCCGGGCGAGCGGGTGCTCCTGCTCGGAGCTTCTGGATCCGGCAAGTCGACGATGCTGGCCGGGCTGGCCGGCCTGCTCGAGGGCGGCGAGTCCGAGGGTGCGCTGCGAGTAGACGGCCTGGACCCGTTCGCAGCTCGCGACCGGACGGGAATCGTGTTCCAGGACCCGGAGTCGCAGCTGGTGATGGCGCGGTCCGGCGACGAGGTGGCATTCGGGCTGGAGAACCGTTGCGTACCTGCGGCCGAGATCTGGCCGCGGGTCGATGGGGCGCTGGCCGCGGTGGGCTTCCCCTACGGCCGGGATCGCCCGACGGACGCGCTCTCGGGGGGCGAGCAGCAGCGATTGGCACTTGCCGGGGCGTTGGCGCTTCAGCCTGGACTCCTGCTTCTCGACGAGCCGACCGCCAACCTAGATCCCGACGGCGCGGGGCTCGTTCGCGATGCGCTGCAGCGCGTCCTGGACGCCGGCGGACGGACGCTGATCCTGGTCGAGCATCGGGTCGTGGATGCGTTGCCGCTCGTGGACCGCGTGATCGTGCTGGAGGCGGGCGGTGGCGTAGTCGCCGATGGTGGGCCGGCAGACGTGTTCGACCGCCACGGCGATGAGCTGGCGGCCGCTGGGGTCTGGGTGCCGGACCACCCGCTGCCGATTCCCGACCGCGTCGAGCGACCAATCCCGGCGGCCGTGGTTGTGGCGGCGCGGGCCGGCTACCGGTTCCCCGGCGAGAAGGACCTCGCAGTCGGGCCGCTGGACCTGGAGCTGCGATCGGCCGAGGCCCTGGCGATCGTCGGGCCGAATGGATCGGGCAAATCGACCCTCGCCCTGCTCCTCGGCGGAGTCCTGCGACCATCGGTCGGCTCGGTGGATGCGAGCGGCCTGCTCACGACGTCTCGGGCGTCAGGGCCGATCTGGCGCTGGCCAGCTCAGCGTCTCGCGCGCAGGATCGGATCGGTCTTCCAGGATCCCGAGCACCAGTTCCTGACCGGACGAGTGGTCGACGAGCTGACCCTTGGTCCGATGCAGGCCGGCCTGTCCGTCGCGCCGGCGCGGGAGCGAGCGCACGCATTGCTGGAACGACTCCACCTGCATGCTCTGGCAGAGGCGAACCCGTTCACCCTGTCGGGGGGCGAGAAGCGTCGCCTGTCGGTGGCCACGGCGCTTGCAGGCGACCCGTCCGTCCTGGTCCTAGACGAGCCCACCTTCGGGCAGGACCGGCGGACGGCGGTCGAGCTGCTCGAGCTGCTTGCGAGCATGCGGGATGCCGGCATGGCGATCTGCATCGTCACCCACGACGCCCCATTCGCCGAAGCGCTCGCCGACCGCACGCTGCGCCTCGCCGCTCCGCGAGCCGAGACGACCTCGTGAATCGCTTCAGGCCCCTCCGACCCGATCCTCGGGCGCTGCTGGCGCGGGCCAACCCCGTCGCCAAGCTGGCGGCAGCCGCGATGCTGATGGCGGTCCTGTTCGTGTCCTCTGGTCCGATCACCCCCGCCGTAGTGCTCCTCGGTGTGCTGGCCAGCATTCCGCTCACCGGGCTGGGGCTCATGACCCTCCTGGCGCGAACCTGGCCGCTGCTGGTGGCCGCGCTCTCAGTCGGCGTGCTGAACGTGGTCTTCGCACCCGATGGCCGAGCGGACCTCCTGCTCGGCCTGGCGCTTGGCCTCCGCCTCCTGGCCATCGCGCTTTCCGGCGTGGTGGCTCTGGCCAGCACCGATCCCACCGACCTGGCCGACGCCCTGCAGCAGCAGGCTCGCCTCTCTCCCCGCCTGGCGCTGGGAGTGCTGGCTGCGGTCCGGATGCTTCCAATGCTGGCGGCGGAGTGGCAGATCCTGGGCATGGCGCGGCGTGCACGAGGGGTCAGCGCGGGATGGTCACCGATCACCGCGACTCGGCTCGCCTTCGGGATGCTGCTGGCCCTGCTCGTCGGCGCGGTGCGCCGCGCCACGCGCCTGGCGACCGCAATGGAGGCGCGAGGCTTCGGAGTGGCCGAATGCCGCACCATCGCGCGCCCGCAGCGTGTGCGCCTGGCGGATTGGGTCCTGATCGGTGCCGCGCTGCTCCTGGCCGCCGTCGCGGTGGGCGCCGGCGTCGCCGCGGGGAGGTTGCGCTTCCCGCTGGGCTAGATTAGTGGCGATGATCCGCACGACGCCGTTTCACGAACGTACCAGCGAGCTGAACGGGACCGGGCTCTGGCAGCACTGGTCCGGCCACCTGGCCGCCAACCGCTACCAGGCCTCGGACAAGTTCGAGTACTTCGCGGTCCGCAACGCCGCCGGCATCTTCGACACCTCGCCTCTCTACAAGTACCGGATCGCCGGTCGCGACAGCGAGCGATTCCTCTCCGGCATCCTGGCCCGTGACATCCGCGCCTGCCCACCGGGGCACGCCCAGTACACGACCTGGCTGGACGAGCGCGGATTCGTGATGGAGGACGGCGTCATCCAGCATCGGGGAGCCGATGAGTTCCTGCTGACCTCGGCGGAGCCGAATTACGCCTGGTTTGCGGACCGTGTCGGGCGCCTGGCCGTGACGCTGGAGGAGGTGAGCCTGGACATCGGCGCGCTGGCGATCCAGGGCCCGCGCTCGCGCGATCTCCTTGCTCCCCTGGTGCCCTCCGTTGCCCACCTGCCCTTCTTCGGGCTCACCACCGGCAGCATCGGTGGCCGTCCGGTGACCGTCTCGAGGACCGGCTACACCGGGGACCTGGGCTATGAGGTATGGGTCGAGGCTGCAGACGCTCTGGCCGTGTGGGACGCGCTGTGGGAGGCGGTCGACGGCCACGGCGTCCTGCCGTACGGGCTGGCCGCCCTCTACATGCTGCGCATCGAGGCCGGCCTGCTGCTGCTGGGGGTCGACTTCGACTCGACCCGCTTTGCGTTCAACGACGCGCACCGGTCCACTCCGCTCGAGCTCGGCTGGGCATGGATGTTCAAGGGGCTGGAGGACGACGACCGCCCATTCATCGGCCGCCGCGGGCTCGAGCACGAGCGCGCGGAGAAGACCTCGCGCTGGCGTATGGTGGGCCTGGTGGTGGACTGGCAGGACTACGATCGCGTCTTCTCGGGGGCCGGATTGATCCCTCCCAAGGCGCACGCGCCGGTCCACGAGGACTGGATGGTCTATGACGCAGAGCGTGCCCGGGTGGGCTACGCCACCAGCTTCATGTACTCGCCGATCCTGCAGCAGCACATCGCCCTCGCCCGCGTGCGCCCCGACCTGGCGAAACCCGGAACGCGAGTCTCGCTGGAGTTCACGGTCGACCACCATTACGAGCAGGTGGCGGCGCACGTCGCCCGGCTGCCCCTATACAGCCCGGAGCGCAAGACGGCGTGAGCATGGATCGATACGACGCCATCGTGATCGGCGGCGGCCACAACGGCCTGGTGAATGGCGCCTACCTGGCCCGCGGCGGGATGAAGACGCTCATCCTCGAGCAGCGCCACGTGGTTGGCGGCGCGGCGATCACCGAAGAGCTGCGTCCCGGCTTCTGGTTCACGACATTCAGCTATGCCCTTTCGCTGCTGCGGCCCCAGATCATCCACGAGCTGGAGCTGCCCAAGCACGGCTTCATGCCGTTGCTGATGTCGTCGAAATTCGCACCGACCGAGGGCGGCGAGTCCCTCTGGTTCACCCAGAATCACGACGAGAACCTGCGCGAGATCGCCCGCATCTCCCCGCACGACGCCGACGCGTACGAGCAGTACAGCCACGACCTCGATCGCGTCTGCCAGGCGATCAAGCCGCTGCTCGAGATGGTCCCGCCCGACCCGCTCAGCGACGACCCCGAGGAGCTGCTGGCCCTGGCCGGGCTCGGCGCCCGATTCCGGGCCCTTGACAAGCGCACGTTCCACAACGCCATCCGGCTCCTGACCGGCAGCGCGGCGGACTTCCTGGATGACTACTTCGAGTCGGAGCTGCTCAAGGGCTGGATCGCGTCGTCGGGGATCATCGGCTCGAAGGTCAGCCCCCGCTCGGCCGGCTCCGGCCTCGTGCTCCTGTTCCACTCGCTGGGGGAGCACGACGGGTCGTTCGGGACGTGGGCGTTCCACAAGGGCGGCAACGGCGGCTTCACCCAGGTGCTGGCCCGCGCGGCGGAGGCGTTCGGCGCCGAGATTCGGCTCGAGGCCGGGGTCGAGCGGCTGCTGACCCGCGACGGTCGAGCGACCGGCGTCGCGCTGCGCGACGGAACCGAGCTGCATGCAGACGTGGTGGTCAGCGCGCTCGACCCGCGGCGCACGTTCCTGGAGATGGTGGACCCGAGGGAGCTGCCCGACGACCTGGTCGAGGATATCGGCCGCCTGAAGTTCCAGGGCACCTCATCGAAGGTGAACTTCGCGCTCGACGGCCTGCCCGTCTACCCGCCACTGGCGGATCGCAACGGGGAGATGTTCCGGGGCTTCCTGAACATCGGCCCGTCGATCGACTACCTCGAGCGCGCCTTCGACGACGCCAAGTACGGCTGGTACAGCCAGAACCCGTACATCGACGCCGCGATCCAATCGACGATCGACCCTGACATGGCGCCACCCGGCAAGCACGTCATGTCGTGCTTCATCCAGTACACGTCCTATCGCCTGCGAGAGAGCAACTGGGACGCCGAACGGGAGAACCTCGGCGACCTGGTGCAGGCCACCCTCGAGCGCTACTTTCCGGGGTTCGGCGACCTCGTGCTCCAGCGCGAGGTCGTGACGCCGCTGGACATCGAGCGGACGATCGGGCTCAGCGAGGGCAACATCTTTGCGGGCGAGCTGTTCGCGCCGCAGATGTTCTTCCTCCGGCCGGCCCCGGGCTGGGCCCAGTACCGGACGCCGATTCACGGCTACTACCAATGTGGCTCGGGGACGCATCCCGGCGGATGCGTGATGGGTGCGCCGGGACGGCTCGCTGCCGGGCAGATCCTCCGCGATCGATCCGCGGCGGCCAATCGTTCGCCCTGATCGCCACCGCATGGCCCGATCCGAAGAGCTGAGCATACGGGCCGGCGACGCCCACCTCGCGGCTACCCTCCTGCTGCCCGACGGGCCTCCCGCCGGGGACGCCGGCGCCCGCTACCCAAGCGTCCTCCTGCTCCCGTCTTGGCTGCCTCGCGATCGGGATGGTGGGTACGACCGCATCGGACATGGGTCCTGGTTCGCACCCGCGACTGGGCCAGGCTCCAGCCCGCCCGGGCTGCTGGCGCGGCTGGCCGACGCGCTCGCCACGCGGGGCGTCGCCTCGCTGCGCGCCGACCCGCGCGGGTGCGGCGGCTCGGACGGAGCCTGGGAGGAGGTCACCCTCTTCGCCAAGATCGACGACGCCAGGGACCTGGTCGCCGCGATGCGTGGCCGCAGTGAGCTCGACCTGCGTCGCACCGGGATCGTCGGGCACGGGGAGGGTGCGGGCATCGCCCTGTCGGTCGCGATCGGCGATCCGGCGATCTCGGCGCTGACCCTTATCGGCGCGTCCGCCCGATCCTGGCGTGAAACGCTGCGGCGTGCCGCCGCTGCACGGGGTCGCACCGGCACCGATCACGAGCACCCGATCGTGGCCGCGCTCGACCGCTGGAGCGAGGACCTCATCGAGCGGGCCGAGCGACGTGAGCCGAGCTTCGAGTTGCGGCTGCGCGGCGGCAGCTCGGTCACCCTGGCGCTCTCGCCGTTCGAGCAGGCGATCCACACGCCGCCGCTCGCCCTGGCCACGATGCTGCATCGGTCTGTCGCGCTGGTCCATGGCGACCTGGACGCCTGGAGCGACCCGGACGAGTCGGCGCTGCTGGCCGGGGCGCTGGCGCTCGGGGGAGAACCAGGCGCAGTCCGGATCGTCTCCGGGGCGGGGCATGGCCTGACAGAGGTGAGCGACGAGCTGATCGGGGAGTTGGCCGAGGACCTGGCCGCGCGCCTGCTGCCCCGGGAGCTGCCGCCCCTGCTGCTCGCGATCGAGCAGATGGGGTGAGGTAGCATGCCGGCATGAGTCGACCCGAGCCGGGTGACGCGGTGCCGGCCTTCGAGATGACCGCCGACGACGGCTCGACCGTCTCGAGCGAGAGCCTCGCCGGGCACCGCTACATCATCTATTTCTATCCCGAGGACGACACTGCCGGCTGCACCCGCCAGGCGTGCTCGATGCGCGACAACTTCGATCGTGTGACCGCCACAGGTGTCGAGGTCTTCGGCGTCTCGCCCGACTCGGTCGCCAGCCACGTCAAATTCCGCAAGAAGTACGAGCTGCCGTTCCGGCTCCTGTCCGACGAGGGCCACGCGGTCGCCGATGCGTTTGGCACCTGGGTCGAGAAGGCCTTCGCCGGCAAGACCTATATGGGCACCGAGCGGACCTCGTTCATCGTCGGTGCGGATGGCCGGATCGAGCACGTGCTGCCGAAGGTCAAGGCCGGAGAGCACGTCGATCGGCTGATGGAGCTGCTGGCGGCATGATCTGGACCGCGATCGCCGTCGTCCTGGTGGCCTGGTTCATCGGCCTCCTGCTGCAGATCGGCCCGGTCGTGAACCTGCTCCTGGTGGTGGCTTCGGTGCTGCTGGTAGTGCAGGTCATCAACGAGCGCGAACAGGAGTCGTGAGCCTGGGCTGGGCAGAGCTGGCCTGGCGCTCTCTTCCCGTGTTGCTCGTGCTCGCCTGGTTCCTGGCGCTGATCGGTGGATTCAGCGCCGGGGGGCTTGTCCACCTTCTGCTGCTGGCCGCGGTGGTCGTCTTCGGCTACCAGGTGGTGAGCGACCGGTCCCCCTGATCGCGCGGTGTCCAATGCGACGGCCTAGCTGTCACGAACATGGCTAGGCTTGCGAATCATGCGTTTCCTGCATTTCGCCGACCTGCATCTGGATGCCCCGTTCGCGTGGGCAGGCCTGGAGACGGCGCGCCTGCGGCGGCGAAACAGGCGCGAGACGCTCACTCGGATCCTCAAGCTGGCCGATGAGGAGCGCGTCGACGGCGTGCTCTGCGCTGGCGACCTGTTCGAACACGAGCGCTTCACGCCCGACACCGTCGCGTTCCTGCGAGACAGCTTCGCGAAGACCGACCGGCCCATCTACCTGGCCCCGGGCAATCACGACTGGTACTCGGCACGAAGCCCCTACGCAGTGGTCTCGTGGAGCCCGAACGTTCACCTTTTCACCGAGGCGAGCCTGGCCCCCGTGGAGCTGGCGGACGGGCTGACCCTGTGGGGCGCGGCACATCGCGCACCAGCCAATACTGGCCCTTTCTTCGCCGACTTCCGCGCCGATCGCGGCGGCGTGCACCTAGCCCTCGCACATGCCTCCGAGCGCAGCGCACTCCCGTTCCAGGAGTCCGGGAAGGAGCTGCACGCCCCGTTCGATGCCGCGGAGCTCGAGGCAGCCGGGATCGACCATGCCTTCCTCGGGCATTACCACGTCGCCCGCGACCGCGATCGCTACACCTACCCCGGCAACCCCGACCCGCTCGAATTCGGTGAATCGGATGGGCGAGGAGTCGTCCTGGCAACCGTCGCGGCCGATGGAGCCGTGACCCGCGAGCGTCGCTCGGTCGCGGTCAGCCAGGTGCACGACCTGTCGGTGTCGCTCGATGGATGCCTGCATGTCGACGACCTGCGTGATCGGGTCAACACCGCCATCGCCGGCCTGACGGGATCGGTGCGGGTGACGCTCAACGGCGAGGTGCCCGCGGACCTGCCGATCGAATCAAGCGGCCTTGCCATGCTGGGCGATCACCTGGACGGCCTCGTGGTGCGCTCGGGCAGCCTGGTCCCCGCGTACGACCTCGAGGCGATCCAGGCCGAACCGACCGTGCGCGGGCAGTTCGCGCGCGACGCCCTGCTCATCGCCGACGAGGATCGGCAGCGAAAGGTGCTGATCACCGGCCTGCGCGCACTCGAAGGTCGGCGAGACCTCGAGGTGGCCTGAGATGTGGATCGAGCGAGTCATCGCGCGAGCGTTCGGACCGCTGCAGGACGAGACGCTGCAGCTCGGCGAGGGCATGAACGTGATCGGTGGCCCGAACGAGGCCGGCAAGACGAGCTGGCATGCGGCCACCCGACTTGCGCTGACCGGCGTGCGCCGAGGTCCGGGGCGGACGAAGGAAGTCGCATCCGTGATCGAGCGTCATCGGCCGTGGGACTCGCCGGACCGGTGGGAGGTGGAGGCTCGCCTTCACCTGGCGGACGAACGGACGATCGATCTGAGCCAGGATCTCGCCGGGCGCGTGGCCTGCAGGGCACGTGACGTCGTGCTCGGAGACGACCTCTCGGGGGAGATCATCAACGATGGTTCCCCGGACGCGACTCGCTGGCTCGGCCTGGATCGCGAGTCGTTCACGTCGGTCGCAGCGGTGAGCCAGGCCCAGGTCATGGCCGTCGCGGAGAACGCCGCCGGCCTCCAGGAGCAGATGCAGCGCGCGGCGGCCACACGAGGCACGGACGCCACCGCCGCCGAGGCGATCGAGCGGCTGAAGGCGTTCCGCAAGGAGGCGGTTGGCGCCGTGCGCGTTGGCGCGACCGGACCTTTATGGGCCGCGATGCGCGCTCAGGAGTCGGCCGATGCCGCGCTCGCGGAGGCCCGTCGGCTTCACGGCGACTACCTCGAACGCGAGGCGCGTCTCGAGTCCGCTGCTCGCGAGCACCAGGCAGCCGAGCAGGATCTGGCCGTGGCCGAGGTGGCCCTTGCCGTGCGGGAGGCCACGCAGCTTGCCGAGCGCTCGCAGCGGGCTGCGGAGCTGGTGGACAAATACCCGAACGCGCCCGCCGCGCTGACCGCCCGCGACGAGCAGGCTGACGAGGTCGCTGCCGCGCTCGACTCATGGCGTCGACGGCCCGCGCCGGTTCCGCTGGTGGGACCCACCGCCGCGGAGCTGGAGGCTCAGCTTGCAGCGATTCCGACCATCCCGGACGGGGATCGACGCCCCGATCGGTCCGTCGTCGATGCTGCCCGCGCCCTCGACTTCGCGGAGGAGGCGCTGCGACAGCACCTAGACCAATCGCCGGCCGCCGACGTGCTTGTCAGCCCCGTGCCGGCGCAGAGCTCCGCTCTCCGGTGGATCTTCCCGGCCGTTGCGGTCCTTGCCGGCCTGGCGCTTCTCGGAATTGGCCAGGCGGTCGCCGGCATTGCCCTGCTCGCCGTGGCAGTTGCCATCGGCGCGTGGGTCGTCCGGGTGCGCTCCAGCGCCGGGACTGCTGGCGATCAGGCCTCGGCCCAGCTGCACGCCCGGATGGCGGTGGACTGGGACGCGCGAGCCGGGCAACTGCGGAACGCCGCCGCGAATGCGCAAGAGGGACTCCGTGTCGCCCTTGTCGGCCGGGGAGCGGCGGCCGATGGAGAGCTGCGCGCCGCCCTGGTCGCCTACGAGCTCGCCTGCGGGCAGCGGGAGGACGTGGCTCGTGCGGCGGCTGGTGCGGATGCCCTGCGGCGCGCCGTCGAGGCGAGGCACGCCGCAGAGGATGCCGCGCGGAGAGCAGCACAGGCCACGGCCGATTCCGAAGTCGCTCTGCGGACGACGGCAGCACGGATAGGCGGCTCCGTCGATGCGAGTGCCGACTCAGTGGTCGCGCAGCTCGCCGCATGGCAGGAGCACCGGGCGGAGCAGGCCCGTGCAAGCGAGGTCGCGATCCGCGAATGGCAGGAGCTGCAGGGTCTGTTGGCCGGCGGGACGCTGGCGGAGCTCCAGGCCGAGGCGGGGCGGCGCGCGCAGGTCGCCGCACGGCTGGCGCGTCGGGTCGGCGCGGAGAACGTCGTACCGAGTGAAGGAGACTCGGAGGCGGCCCTGATCGCTGCCCGCGCCGAGGTATCGCGTTCCAAGGCAGTCATGGACGAGCTGGGCGGTGAGCTGCGCCTGCAGGCCAGCACACTCCCCGATGTGACCGAGGCGGAGGAGCAGGCCGACGCGGCTCGCATCGAGCTGGGGCGGGTGCAGAACCTGGCCGCGGTGATCGACGAGACGCTGACCCTTCTCGAGGCAGCCGAGCGCCGCGTTCACCGCGACCTCGCCCCAATCCTGACGGCATCGGTGCAGCGTCACCTGGCGGCAATCACCGGCGGGGCCTACGTCGAAGTCGGCTTGAACCCGCGCGACCTGTCGGTGGACGTCAAGGAGGCACGCACCGGCCAGTGGCGCGACGCGCGGCTACTGTCGGAGGGCACGCGCGAGCAGATCTACCTTCTGCTGCGCGTGGCGATGGCCGAGCACCTGGTTACCACCGAGGAGACTGCGCCGCTCCTCCTCGACGAGGTCACCGCCCAATCCGATCCGGAGCGCAAACTGCGCATGCTGGACGTGCTGCACGCCCTGAGCGCCGACCGCCAGATCATCCTCTTCAGCCACGACGCCGAGGTGATGGAATGGGCTGCGCTGGCGCTGCGCGAGCCACACGACCGGCTGGTGCGGCTCGGCACGCAAGCCGCCGTGCCCGTGGCAGAGGTCGCGGTCGGCTGATCCGGGGCTCGACTGCTAGGATGCCGGCACCTCCTGCGGCCCACTCTGCGGTGACCGATGCCCAACGACCGGCTCCCCACACCCGAACGCGTCCTGGTCGTGGCCGCGCATCCGGACGATATCGAGTTCGGCGCGGCAGGGACGGTGGCGCGCTGGGTCGACGAGGGCACCGAGGTCCACTATCTACTCATGACCCGCGGCGACAAGGGGAGCGACAACCCGGCCGCCGACCCGGTAGCCCTGGCTGCGTTGCGCGAGGGCGAGCAGCGTGCCGCCGCAGCCGAGATCGGTGTCACCGCGGTCGACTTTCTCGATGAGCCGGATGGACAGGTGGAATCGAGCCTGCGCCTGCGGGAGCGCGTGACGCGGGCGATCCGCTCTTTCCGGCCCGAGATCGTGATGAGCCACGATCCGACCGTCCTGTTTGTCAACAACGAGTGGATCAACCATCCCGACCATCGGGCGACCGGGACCGTGGTGGTCGATGCCGTGTTCCCGACTGCTCGCGATCCGCTCAACTTCCCCGAGCACCTGGCGGGCGGCCTGTCCGCCTGGAAGGTCGCGGAGCTGTTTCTGTGGAGCACGAACGAGGCGAACCAGCTGGTCGATATCGGCGCGACACTGGACCGCAAGATCGCCGCCCTGGCGCACCATGCGAGCCAGTTCCGGGACTTCGCTGAGACTGCCCGCTGGCTACGCCGGGGAGCCGAGGAGCTGGGCGAGCGAGCCGGGTATCCTGCCGCCGAGGGCTATCGACGGGTGATGCTCGCCCGATGACACCGTCGCGCAGGTTGGCGCGGGGCACTGTCGGGCTGCTGTTGGTGGCGACGCTCCTGTCGGCCTGCGCCCCGCCCACGACCCATCCCAGCCCGGGCTCCTCGGCCGGCCCGACCCCAACGCTTTCGGCGAGCGCCAGGGCCGCCGAAGCAGCGCGGCTGGTGGCGCGCAGGTTCGTCGCAGCCTGGCGAGCCCGGCACTACGAGCAGTTGGTGGCGCTGATCGCGCCCTCGGATCGCGATCGATACACCCCGGCGGCGATCACCGGCCTGCTGCGGCAATTCGACGAGCTGGCGGGCGTCACTCGGCTGGTCGCCGAGGCCGGTCCGGCGATCGAGAGCAGCCTCCCGTCGGCGACCGCCTCCGAAGGACCCGTGCCTGCCTTCGAGGTGCCGATCAGCTTCGCCTTCGAAACCACGCACTTCGGCCGGGTCGCGTTCCGCCGAACGCTGGTCCTGACCGAAGGCGTCGATGGCTGGTACGCCCGCTGGCGGCCATCGCTGCTCTTCCCGCAGCTCGGCGACGGGGACATCCTGACGCTGAAGCGGACACTCGGCCCGCGGGGCAGGATCCTGTCGGCCAACGGCACTGTCTTCGCGGACACCCGGGCGGACGGCATGCGGGTCTACCCGCAGGACTGGCTCGCGGGCCAGACGATCGGCTACGTGGCGCCGGTGACCGCCGCCGAGGTTGCGGCTCTCCCACCGTCGGCGAACTACCAGGTCGGCGACCCGATGGGTCGCAGCGGGCTGGAGCAGGGCGCGGAGGACCTGTTGCGCGGCAGGGCCGGCATCGAGCTGCTGGCGGCCCCTGCCAGTGGCGACCCGAAGCCGCTCCTCGATCTGCCGGTCGTACCCGGGGCGGACCTGACGATCACGATCCGGCCCGACCTGCAGGCCACGGCGGAGGCTGCGCTCGCCCCCTACAGCGATGCGGCCACCGCTGCGCTTGACCCGAAGACCGGCGACGTCTGGGCCCTGGCATCCGCGCCGCGCTTCAACCCGAATGCCATGACCCTGGGCACGACCATGGCCGGGCAGCCCCTGCCGAAGCCGACCGCCGTTTCCTGGCTCAATCGCGCCGTGCTGGCCGCATATCCGGCCGGCTCGTCGTTCAAGCCGTTCACGCTGCTCGCGGCCCTGGAGACCGGGGTTGCCACCCCCGCGACCCGCATGCCCTGCAACGGGACATGGACCTACAGCGGCTTCACGTTCCACAACTACCTGGACCACACCCTTGGCAGCAGCGTTTCGCTCGAGGAGGCGATGGCATTCAGCTGCAACACGACCTACATGCCGCTTTCGATACGCGTCTGGGACACGAACCGCCAGGCCCTTCCCGACCTGGTGGGGCGGTTCGGCTTCGGCGTTTCGACGGGCATCGTCCACCTCGCCGATGCACCCGGGATCCTGCCCGATGCCCATTACTTCGAGGTGACGCCGCGGGGCGGCGGCACCTACAAGCCATATGGCCCCTTCGATCAGATCCAGCTGGCGATCGGGCAGGGCTCTTTCCTCGGCACGCCGCTGCAGCTGGCAAACGCCTACGCAGCCTTCGGCAACGGCGGGACGCTGTGGGTCCCGCGGATCGTGATGCAGGCCACGCTGCCCGACGGCCGGGTGTTGGAGCGCATCGAGCCACGCGCCATCCGACAGGTGAACGTGGCGCCGGAGAGCTTCGCCTACCTGGCCAAGACGCTGCGCGCGGTGATCACGCTCTCCTACGGAACCGCCCACCGCGCGTTCGCCGGCTTCCCCATCGCGGTCGCCGGCAAGAGCGGAACGGCCGAGACCGGCACGCCCAAGCCGGACGCCTGGTTCCCCGCCTATGCGCCGATCGGGGATGCCCAGATCGCGGTCGCCACGGTCCTGGTCCACGTCAAGCTGGCGACCGGCGGCACCGATGCGGCGCCCCTCGTCCGGCGGGTCATGACCCGCTACTTCTATCCCTGATTTCCGATCCTGCTGCTTTGACACCGTGCTCGCGCGACAGGTAGCATCGAGCCGCCGCTGAATCGCTTCGGCAACTCGTGGTGGAACCCGCTCTGCGACTGTGCCAGTGATCTCCGCCAATGCCATACCGCTGCGGTTCCAGACCGCCGAAGTCGGCGTCGACTGGCTGCAGTGCAACATCGAATGCCAGGAAGGCTGCCCGGTCAACACCAACTGCCGCGGGTACCTGATGCTCGCCGCGGAAGGCCGATTCGAAGAGGGCTACATCCTGGCGCGCGACCCGAACCCGGTTGCGGCCATCTGCGGCTATGTCTGCAGCGCCCCATGCGAGAAGGCCTGCCGACGGGCCGACATCGACAAGCCGCTCTCGATCCGGGCCATGAAGCGGTTCCTGGTCGACTGGCACTACGGCAACAACATGCCGGACACCGTGGTGGTCGCGCCGTCGACCGGCAAGAGCGTCGGCGTCATCGGCGCCGGCCCCGCCGGCATGACGGTCGCCAAGGAGCTGGCCAGCTATGGCCACAAAGTCGACATCTACGAGGCGCTGCCGTCGGGCGGTGGTACCTGCCTGATCGGCGTGCCGGCTTTCCGCCTGCCGCGGGATGTCATCGAGCTGGACGTGAACTGGGTCGCCAAGCACGGCGTCGACTTCCACTACAACGTGGAGGTCGGTCGCGACATCACCCTCGACCAGCTGCGCGAGCGCCATGACGCCGTGGTCGTCTCGGCCGGCTGCATGTACCCGGTCGCCATGAACATCCCCGGCGAGGAGCTCGACGGGGTGATCTACGGCGTCGACTTCCTGAAGCGGGCGAACCTGGGCGAGGAGCAGTGGGTCGGCGATCACGCCGTGATCGTCGGCGGCGGCTACACGGCGATGGACTCGGCGCGGACCGCCCTGCGCATCGGCGCCAAGACCTCGACCATCGTCTACCGCCGGGGCCCAGAGGAGATGGTGGTCGACGAGGAGGAGCAGCACGAGACTCGCTTCGAGGGAGTCCGCTTCGAATTCTTCAGCTCGCCGGTCGAGGTCGTGAACGACGGCAACGGCCGCGTGACCGGGATCACCTTCCAGCGCACACGCCTCGGCCCGCCGGACGCAACCGGCCGTCGCAGCGCCGAGCCGATCCCCGGCAGCGAGTTCACGCTGCCCTGCGACATGGT
This sequence comes from Chloroflexota bacterium, assembly GCA_030853945.1. Lineage (GTDB taxonomy): Bacteria > Chloroflexota > Limnocylindria > QHBO01 > QHBO01 > CF-167. The sequence continues at coordinate 753 of JALYUB010000084.1, read as the reverse complement.
CATCCCGTGCACCAGCCAGGCCTCGGACAACAACGTGCTGGGCGAATACGGCGCCAAGCTCAACCGCCACCTGGGGGTGACCGATACGCGCGAATTCGTGCCCGGCGGATCGGTCTCGTCGTGGCGAACCGCGCCGCTCAACGGCACCACGCCGGTCGGTCCCGACGGCAAGCGCTACAACGCCCTGCAGTTCGAGCTCGCCCGCGGCTACGTGGTGGCCGAGCCCGACACCTTCCAGACCAACGTGGACGGGATCTTCGCCTGCGGTGACTTCGTGACCGGGCCGGCCACCATCATCGAGGCGGCCGGGCGAGGACGCCGGACGGCGCGGGCCGTCGATCGCTGGCTGCTCGGGGTCCGCGGCGAAGAGCTCGTGGAGCTGCCCGTCATCAACCGCGCGGTGGTGACCCAGGCACTCGAGCACGACATGCCGGACAAGTACGAGGCGATCGAGCGCCAGCACATCCCGATGGCGCCGCCGGAGCTGCGGCGCGACTTCACCTCGTTGGTCGAGGTGGGCTACGACACGCGCAGCGCCATCGCCGAGGGACAGCGCTGCCTGCAATGCAACCACAACATCAACATCGATGGACCGCGCTGTATCCTGTGCGGGCTCTGCGCGGATGTCTGCCCCGAGGGCGTGATCTACATGATCGACAAGGCGCAGGTCGGCGGCGACGACCCGGAGATCGATCTGTTCCAGACGTGGCCGCGCGGGATCGCCATGATCATCGACGAGGAGCGCTGCATCCG
>JALYUB010000088.1 GCA_030853945.1 Chloroflexota bacterium | reverse complement strand
CTTCTTCCACCGTGACGGGCTCGATCGCTCCCTTGAGTTCGATCGCCTCGTCGGTGGCGAGAAGGTCAACTTCGAGGTTGAGTCCAGCCCGCGCGGTCCTCGCGCCGGCAAGGTCTCTGCCGCCTAGCACCGATCTCCACCCGGGCGCGCAAGCGCCCGAGTAGCGACTCAACAGGAAGCCCGGCCCCCGAAAGGGTCGGGCTTCCTGTTGCCGCCAGGCGACTTGTCGTCATTTACCAGTTGAAACTTGGCGATCTGGGCATTTGCCAGCGCCAGCTCGGCGACGAGCGCACGGGAGAGTTGGTTGTCCTCGACGTCGCGAGCGGCCAGGTTCGCGACGTGGCGACTCCATCGGACAGCGTGGCGTGCTACCCCTCATGGGGCGCAACGACGACTTCCGCCCTCTCCCAGTTCACACCCACCCTGGCGCCCATCGCGACGCCCCGGCCATCCCATCCAACCGTGCCCCATGATATTGATTGGCGTGGTTGCGACGGGCACCCCTACCTCGAGGGCGGGGACGACAACCCCGGGGTCCTGTGCGTGGGAAGAATTGTCACGACCCTGGATTCGCCTCGGGGGCAGGCCCGGGAAGATGGTCCTAAGAGGCTCGCATCTTGATGGCGGCGAAGAAGAACCCGCCGACCACGACCAAGAATCCGAGGGTCGTCAGCAAGGAGAGGCCGGCCATGAGCGCGGCCTTCGCCGCGGCGAATGCGGTGTTGGGAATGGTCGGGAGGCCCGGGAACAGTGAGTTGATCTCCGGCACGCTGAAGACCGGGAGTCCCGGAGCCGAGGGGCCGGGCACAGCGGCGCCGGGCGCCGTGGGGGCGGCTGTTGGTGCGGCAGTGGCCACAGCACCGGGAACGGCGGTGGGTACAGCAGTCGCGACCGGTGCCGGCAGCGCTGTCGGAGCTGGCGTGGCGGTGGCCACGACCTGGTTGATGTTCGACATGCTCGAGCTGCAGATGAGCAGCCCACCACCGCCGTTGGTGGACCCGTTGCATTGGTTGATGGTGACCAGCTGTGCGGAGGTCTCCGTGCCGGTCGCGGTGGAGAACAGTCCGACCAGGGTTCCGCCGTTGGCCGAGCCGTTGGACTGGGTGATCGTGGCGCCGGTGATGGTAGCCGGGAATGGGACGCAGCCGACGGTGAAGCCGTCGCCCGATCCGACGCATTGGTTGACGGTGACCGCTGTCGCCGTGGCGCTGATCCCGACATATGTGTTCACGATGTCGACGGTGCAGCGCATCGACGCCCCGCCACCGTTGGTGGAGCCGTTGCACTGAGTGACCCCAGTGACCGGCGAGGAGAGAATGTTGGTCGTGATCGTGCAGAGGGCCGCAGGATCCCCGGCGGCGCCATGGCACTCGCGCACGGTTACCGACGCGCTACCGCCGCTCGGCGTGATGGTGTTGTTCACCGTGACCTCGCAGATCAAGCCGAGGCCCCCGGTGTTATCGACACCATTGCTGCAGGTCGTGGTTGCGGCGATGGTGGCCGCGGCGGCGGGCGACGCCCCGCTGACCAACAGTCCCAGCATGAAAGTCGCGGCAGAGATGCCGGCAGAGAGGATGATGAGTAGACGATGCATCGCGGACACCCATAGAAGTCGAGCCTGTTGGCCCCTACCTCGGAGGATGGCGCGGCAGATGCCGAATGCAATCTGACTTGTAGGCTTTGGCAGCCGCACCGCCAAGCGCCCTTCCGGGTCCGCCGACGATGCGGTACCGGGACCCTCGGTGATCCGCTGCAACACACGTTGGCGACCCTCTCTGCACCCTCCTCCCCCAGACCCCGCAATCCTGACCTGCCAGGAACTATCGGAAGTACGGGTGGTGGTCCCATGCTGTGGTCAGGTATCCAGTCGCCCATCGGTACCCCTGGCCCCATCGGTACCATGCGGGCTGCATCCAGACAGGAGCCGTTTTGGACCAATTGGCCACAGCGCGTCGCCGGATCGTCACCTCCCTGCTGATGATGTTGTCGATTCTCAGCCTGGTCGTGACGCTCGTCGTCACCACCCCGACGGCCACGACATCGGCACTCGAACCGCTCATCCTTGCGCCGGTCAGCGAGCCGCGCACGGTCGAGATGGTCGGTCGCAGCATTCGCCACGACCCGCAGCCTGCTGCCGCGGTGGCGGCAGAGCCGATCTCCCGGGACGAGACCGCGGCGCCCCTTGTCGCGAAGCCATCGGCCAACGACGTCGTCGCGCTGCCGATGTTGACCGCGGATGTCTGGAATGCCGCCGAGCGCTACTACGCGATCAGTGGCAACTCGCCCGCCGGCATCGTCGCATCGGGCCAGGCGAACATCCCCATGGACCCGAGTGGCGCCGAACGCCACGCCATGGCCTATGCCGGGCCGATCCTCTGGGAGCACCGGCCGACCTATGTGATCGATGCAGCAACCGGGGACTGCACGATGACCGGCGTCAGCAGTACGGTGGCCTACGAAGCAACCGTGCCGCGGTGGACCTCACCGAAAAGCGTCTCGCCCGGACTGCTTGCCTGGTGGAAAGTCGTGCTCGAGCACATCCGCGTACACGAAGGTCACCATATCCACATCTTGGCCGACTTCGTCAACGCACTTCCCGAGCGCTTGGCGGGACAGCCCTGCGGCACGTGGGGTCGAATCGTCGATCAATGGTCCGCCGACATTGTGAGCGCACAGGCCGCGTTCGACGCCTCTGAAGCAGGCTGGGTCTACCCCCGCTATCCCAGCGGCTAGCGCCTTCGAATACTCAGGGACTGCTGGACATCCTTCCGGCCCTGCAACGGAGCCCCAGATGTTTCAGGATCTGTGGACCGAAGCGCTCCGAAGGCCGACGCCACGCTCGTTGCCGTAATGGAACCCAGAGAACCACTATGCCCATGCACTGACGGATTGCGTGCAAGGGAACAGCCACCGGCAGCCGATTGCCGCGACGCATCGGGAATCCTTCCTATGGCCCGATGCCGTCGGGTCGACCACGTTGTGAGCAATCACAGCCCTGGGCGCTGTGCAGACACCTTCTGTTCGACCGTCGGCGGGTGCCGGCGGAGTCGCTTCGCCCACGTAGCTCGCAACCCCGAAGGTGAACCCTCACGCAACAGCCCCCAACAGTAGCCGCATGACATCGCGATCCCGTTCGCCGGCTGGCGCGACCCGCGCGGCAGGCGGTCGGCGTCCACGCCTGACCCCCTCCAGTCGTGGCACTGCTCGTGGCCCAAAGCCCAAGCCCACGCCACGTCGCGATGCGGCGCCAACCGACGCCAAGCGAACCACCCGCGCGATCGGCGAGACGCGCCCAATTGACGCAGCCATGCTCCCAGCCGACGCCATCTGGACCTCGTTCGTGGCGCTCGTGGCGGAGGCGCCGGTGGCGGCCTTCATCAAGGACCCCGATGGTCGGTATGTCTATGCCAACCGGTACCTGCAGGAGTCCCAAGGCGATCGCTTCGGATTCGATTGGTTCGGCAAGACCGATGCAGACCTCTGGCCGCCGAAGCTCGTGGCCCAGATTCGTGACGGCGACGAGGCAACGCTGAAGGCAGAGGGCTGGCAGTTGTTCTCACAGCCCATGCCCGTCGAGGATGAAGACCACACCTACCTCGTCATGAAATTCCCGCTGGCCGGCCCCGATGGACGCATGCACGTGGGGGGCATCGGCCTCGACCAGACCGAGCAGGTGAGGGTCGCGGCGGAGCGAGACCAGCTCGCGATGGTGGTCGACCAGGTCGCCGAGTCGGTGATGATCGCCGACCTCGAGGCGCGGATCACCTACGTCAACCCCGCGTTCGAGCGGGTGACCGGATACGAACGCCACGAGGTTATGGGACAGAACGCTCGGATCATCAGCAGCGGCGAGCAGCCGGCTGCCTTCTACAAGGCGATGTGGGGGGCTCTCACCAGCGGGGCGCCGTGGGTGGCGGACCTCATCAACCGGCGCAAGGACGGGTCGCTTTTCACCGAAGAGGCTGTCATCTCACCGATCCGGGGCAGTTCTGGTGCCATCACCAGCTACGTGGCGGTGAAGCGCGAGGTTACCAATGAACGCACCCTCGAGTTGCGCTCTGCGAAGTTCAACCGTGAGCGTGCGCTCATCGCCGGAACCATCCGTGGCCTCCGCGCGGGCGACACGCCCGAGGCCACCGCCCAAACGATCTGCCGGCAGGTGCTGAATCTGTCGGGAGTTACCGCCGCGCAGCTCTTCATCTTCGAGCTCGACGGTCGCGCGATGGCGATTGGCTTCGCCATCACTGGGCGCCCCGACCCACCGCTGCTGCGACTCCCCCAGGACCGGAGCCATCATCTTCGCAGCCGAGCAGCCCAGGGGCCCTGGATCGAGTCGTGGTCTGCGCAGCCGGAGGACGCGAACTTCGGGAGCCTGACGGATTTCGGCGTCCACCTCGTGGCGTGTGCCCCGGTCCGGGCAGACGGCATCCTCATCGGGCTGATGGTCATCGATGGGGAGAGGTCGATGGACAAGAATGAATTCACGGAGTCGCTGCCAGCGCTCATGGAATTCGCCGACCTTGCCTCAGCACTGATCGGCCGGGAAGTCGCCGGTCGCACCACCGCCGATCGCGCCCGCAGCCAGATCCGGTCACTCATCGACGGAGTCGCCTTCCGTCCCGTCTTCCAGCCGATCGTGGACATCTTCAAGGGCACGGCGGTCGGCTACGAGGCCCTCACGCGGTTTGCGGACGGTGTCGGTCCAGACCTCCGCTTCGGCGAGGCCTCGGCCGTTGGACTCGGTCGCGAGCTCGAGGCCGCCACGCTGATGGCATCCATCGCGGCGGCAAAGGACCTGCCCGAGTCGGCCTGGCTGAGCGTCAACGTTTCGCCGGGACTGATATCGGCGCACCAGCCACTGCAGGCTCTATTGAAAGGCTCGAAACGGCGCCTCGTCCTCGAAGTGACCGAGCATGCGGAGATTCCCGACTACGACGCGTTCCGATCCTCCCTGAGGGAACTCGGCCAGGAGACCGAGCTGGCCGTCGATGACGCCGGTGCCGGCTTCGCGAGCCTGCGGCACATCCTCGAGCTGCGCCCGGCCTTCGTGAAGCTGGATCGATCGCTGATCGCGAGGCTGGAATCAGACGAGGCTCGGCAGGCAATGATCGTGGGCCTGCGCCATTTCGCGCGATCCGTCGGCTGTCAGCTCATCGCCGAAGGGGTCGAGACCGAGGCCGAGCTCAAAGTCCTCCAGAAGCTGGACATCCACCTTGGCCAGGGCTACCTGCTGGGCCGCCCCATGCTCTCGCCGAGGTCGTGACGAGGAGCTAAGAGCGATTCCGGGGCGACGCTCCGCGGCCGACGGTCGCGGGAACTGGCAGCTCGACATTCGTCGCGGCACCGCGCCAACGCGCCTCTGTGCCTCTGTGCCTCGGCGATGGCTAGCTCGAGGCGACGAGCCAGTTTGGTGGTCAACCGTCAGCGAAAGGTCCGCCGATGACGAGAGGGGCTATTCCGTGCTCAGTGAGTGGTCGGGGCGACTGGATTCGAACCAGCGACCTCTTGAACCCCATTCAAGTGCGCTACCGGACTGCGCTACGCCCCGCCGATGTGCGGTCGCAAGTATAACGGCGCGTCCTCGGCACCTCGCTCGCCGCAGGGGGCTGCTCGACGTGAAATAGGGGCTGGTCGGATGGGAGCCGCGGAGCGCATGATGCGACGTCGCGCCGCAGGCACGGCGCACCGAATCGTAGGCGGGTGGCAATGGAGCTGGTCGTGCGCAACGCGCGCCTGCATCCGACCGGCGGGACCCGGCCGGAGCCGGTCGACGTTGGTGTCGAAGCCGGTCGCATAGCCGCCATTCGCGAGCGCGGCCAGATCCCCGCAGCCGCCACCGAGCTGGATGCCGAGGGTTCGCTGCTCTCTCCCCCGCTGGTCGATCCGCACGTCCACATGGACGCGGTGCTGACCGTCGGTGAGCCCCGCTATAACGAGTCGGGCACCCTGATCGAGGGCATCCTGACCTGGGCCGAGCGCAAGCCGTCGCTCACCCACGAGGACGTCAAGAGCCGTGCCCTCGAGGCGATCCGCTGGGAGGTAGCGCAGGGAACCGGCCTGATCCGATCGCACGTCGACGTCTGCGATCCGAACCTGGTGGCGCTGAAAGCCCTCATCGAGCTTCGCGAAGAGGTACGCGACATCGTCGAGCTGCGGCTCATCGCGTTTCCGCAGGACGGGATCCTCTCGTTTCCGAACGGCAGGCAGCTGATGCGCGAGGCCATGCAGCTCGGCTGCGACGTCATCGGTGGCATACCGCACTACGAGTGGACCCGCGACGATGGCGTGGAGGAGGTTCACTTCATCTTCGACCTGGCGAAGGAGACCGGCGCGCCGATCGACCTCCATTGCGACGAGACCGATGACGAGCAGAGCCGATTCCTGGAGGTCGTCGCGGCACGCGCCATCCGCGACGGGATGCAGGGACGCGTGGTGGCCGGCCATACCACCGCGATGGCCTCGTACAACGACAACTACGCCTTCAAGCTCATCCAGATCCTGAAGCGCGCCGGGGTCACCATCGTGGCCAACCCGCTTGACAACATCGTGCTGCAGGGACGGTTCGACACCTATCCCAAGCGCAGGGGCATGACGCGTGTCAAGGAGCTGGATGCGGCCGGCATCAATGTCGCCTGCGGCCACGATTCGATCATGGACCCCTGGTACCCGCTTGGCCGCGGATCGATGCTCGATGCACTCTCGATGCTGGTCCACGTGGGCCAGATGACCGGCCGCACCGAGCTGTTCCGTGCCTATGAGATGGTGACCACCAACCCTGCGCGCGCTGCCGAGGTCGAGGGCTGGAGCATCGCCGAGGGGTCATCGGCCAACTTCGTGATCTTCGACTGCCCCGACGAGGCGGAGGCGATCCGCCTCAGACCGGCGGCGCGCTGGGTCGTCCGCGGCGGCAAGGTCGTGGCCGAGACCGAACCCGCCCGGAGCGTCGTGTACCACGCGGCCACGAGCCAGGCCGTGACGTTCACGAAGCCATCCGGGCAAGGAGGAAACGCCTAGAGACATCCAATGGCGCGTTCCCGCGACCGTGGCACCGCCCACGGCGCTGAATGAGGGAAGGAGTACACGCAAGATGGCGATCACGGATGCAGTGCCCCGGGAGGGCATGCCCACGCGCGAGGGCGACCTCTCGGTCGAGAGCCACGGGATGGAACCGATCCCGGAGAACGCTCGCTATGGCTCGGTCAATCGGATTTTCACGGTCTGGTTCACGCCGAACCTGGTGCCCGCCGCGTTCTTCATCGGGACCCTCGTGACGTTGGACTTTCTGAAGCTCGGGTTCGTGACCTCGATCCTGGCCGTGGTGGTCGGCAACATCGTCGGCTCGTTCTTCGTGGCGCTGTTGAGCACCATGGGCCCGAAGCTGGGGCTTGCCCAGATGCCGGCGGCTCGGTTGCCTTTCGGCAAGACGATTGCGGTCCCCGGGCTCCTCAACTGGTTCAGCACCATCGGCTGGGACGGCATCAACAGCGTCTTCGGCGCGGTCGCGCTGACGCTGCTGATCCCCGGCCTGCCGTTCATCGTGGGCCTGATCGTGATCGTGCTCTGCCAGGCCGCGCTCGGAATCCTCGGCTACGAGGCGATCCACACCTTCGAGAAGTGGGGCGCGCTCGTCCTGGGCGCCATGTTCGTGGTGCTGACCGTCGTCATCCTCGGCAAGGCCGACACCAGCTTCACCGATGGCTTCACTGGTGCCGACCAGATCGGCGCCTTCATCGGCATGGTCGCCATCGTGGCCAGCTTCGTGCTCGCGTGGTCGTTGTACGCCTCGGACTACTCGCGCTACCTGCCCGCCAACACGTCGACCAGGAAGGTCTTCTGGTACACGCTGCTCGGCATGTCGCTTGCCTCGGGCTGGCTCGAGATCCTTGGCGTGCTGGTGGCCACCAACCCGGCGGCCGCCGGCGGCGAGTCCAGCGACACGATCTACGCCCTGCTGGGCGGGACGGGCGCCATCATGGCCGGCTTGGCCATGGTCGCCATCTTCCTCGGCACCATCGCCGTCAATGCCATGAATGACTACACCGGCTCCCTGTCGCTGCAGGCAGCCGGCTTCAAGGTCAAGCGCATCTACTCGGCGGCGATCGTCGCAATCCTCGGCTTCGCATTCACGCTCGTGCTCCAGTACAACGGGGAGTTCTCGGGGAACTTCTTCAACTTCCTGCTGTTCATCAGCTACTGGATCTCACCATTCGTCGGGGTTGTCCTGGCGGACTGGTGGCTCCGCGGGCGGAAGGCTGATGCGTACTCGGTGGTGGAATATTCGAAGCTGCACGCCGGCACGATCGGGCTGGTGGCGCTGGTGGTCGGCTTCGTGGTTGGGATCCCGTTCGAGGCCTCGGGGCTGGGCTACTCGTGGGGCGGCCCATTCAACTACATCACCGCCAACTACCTGCACGGCGCCGACCTGGCCTACTACGTGGGCGGCGGCGTCGCCTTCCTGATCTACTGGTTCGGGGCGCGGCGCGCGCTGCAACGGACCTGAGCTGACCTGCAGGAGGCCCCGGCGGCCATCCGTCGGGGCCTCTTCATGCGACGGGCGCGTGGGGCGGATGCACAACCGGCTCGAGCGGCAGGGTCCCAACGTGAGCTGCGATCTCCTCGGCTGATGCGATCCACAGCCCGTCGATCGAGCGGGCGCGTTCGATGAGCGATTCGAGGGCGACCACCCGCGACGCCCGACCCGAGATGAAGGGGTGGTTGGTCAGCATGAACAGGCCGCCCTCGGCGACCAGCGCCTCGAGCTCCAGGGTCCAGCGCGCCAGCACCTCTGTCGGACTGGCGATCACTCCGGAGCCGGTGATCCCCGGCAGGTAGTTGTACGGCTCCCAGTCGTCCAGGCTCCAGTGACCCGGCAGCTCCACGATCGACGGCGCGCCGGGTTCGGGGCCGGTTGCCAGTCGGTAAGGGTGATCGGCATCCATCAGGCCGCTGTCATAGGTGAAGCCGTGCCGGGCGAGCAGCGCGGGCAGCCGGTAGGACAGCTCCCACATCGGTGCCCGATATCCCACCGGCCGCACGCCAGCAACCCTGTCCAGCGCGTCCAGCCCGCGGAGCAGCCAGCCCTCCTCGGTCTCCAGGTCGGGGGCGGAGCGAGCCCCCTCGTGCAGGTAGCCGTGGTGGCCGATCTCGTGGCCGGCGTCGCGAATCGCTCGCACGACAGCAGGCCAGCGGTCGGCGGTGTAGCCGGGAACGAAGAAGGTCGCCCTGATGCCCTGTCGATCGAGGAGGCGCAGGATCCGCGGCACGCCGGTCCGCGGTCCATACGCCTGGTGCGACATGACGTCGAGCCAGCCCGCAGATTCGGGGTGGTCGAACAGGATCGGGCTCTCGGCGTCGACGTCGAAGGTGAAGCAGGCCGCGGCCCGCTTGCCTTCCGGCCAGCTGAAGCCCGGAGGGGTCGGGCTGCGCCAGTCCAGCGCGGGCTCGTCAGGCATGCTTCCGCGTGGCGCGGCGCAGCGCGACCAGCGACAGCATCTCGTACGCGAGGTTCGCGGCCAGCGTGGCCGTCTGGCCGGCAGGGTCGTAGGCCGGAATCACCTCGACCACGTCGAAGCCGACGAAATCGATGCCCGTCAGGGCACGCACGATCGCCAGCATGTCGTGCGCTGATGGCCCGCCGGCCTCCGGCGTGCCGGTTCCCGGCGCGTAGGCCGGGTCCACCACATCGATGTCGAAGCTGACGAAGGCGGGCCGATCCGCGACCCGAGCGCGAATGCGGGACGCGACCTCCGCGGCACCGAGGGCGAAGACCTCTTCGGTGGTCACGTATTCCAGCCCCAGCTCCGATCGCAGGCCAGTCCAGTCCTCCGCCCCGTAGATCGAGCCACGCAGCCCGACCTCGATCGAGTGCGCGGTATCCACCAGCCCTTCCTCGATGGCGCGCCGCATCCACGTCCCGTGGTTGTACTTCTCGCCGAAGTAGCTGTCCCAGGCGTCGGTGTGGGAGTCGAAGTCGATTACCGCCACCGGTCCGCGCGATCGAGTGGCGCGGAGGTGCGGGAGCGTGCAGGCGTGGTCCCCGCCGATCAGCAGCGGCACGACGCCCGCCTCGACGATCGGCGCCACCGCCTCCTCGATGGCCTGGTAGCTTCGCTCGGTATAGCCCGGCACGATCGCCACATCCCCGTAGTCGACGCACGACAGGATGTCGAACGGCGTGACGTCCAGGTTGGTGTTGTACGGCCGCAGCATGACGCTGGCCGCCCGCACGGCGTTGGGGCCGAAGCGGCCACCAACCCGATAGGTCACCCCGGTGTCGAACGGGACCCCGACGATCGCCACGTCCACGTCCTCGAGAGTGCGCACGTGGGGCAGCCGTGCAAAGGTCGAGGGTCCGGTGAATCGCGGGCTCTGCAGGGAATCCTCGGGCCTGTAGCGGGGCATCTTCGCCTACACCCGCAGCCCGGTCAGCTCGTCCTTCTGGACCCGGGACATCAGCTCGGTCACCGCCTGCATCGGCGGTCGGCCCGCGTGGACGACCGCATCGACCTGCTCCGCGATCGGCAGCTCGACTCCGTGCTCCGCTGCCAGCTCCAGCGCGCCACGCACCGTGAACACGCCCTCGGCCACGCCATTGAGGTGCGTCGCGGCATCGGCCCACGACATGCCCGAGGCCATCAGCTCGCCGGCCCTGCGATTGCGGGAGATCGGGCTCATGCAGGTGGCGATCAGGTCGCCGACACCCGCCAGGCCGGCGAAGGTCAGCTGCTGCGCACCGGCCGCGACCCCGAGTCGCGTCATCTCGGCCAGGCCGCGGGTGATGATGCCCGCCTTGCCGCTGTCGCCCAGGCCGAGCCCGTCGACGAAGCCCGCCGCCAGGGCCACGACGTTCTTCAGCGCGCCCGACAGCTCGACGCCGATGAGATCCGCGTTGGTGTAGACCCGAAATCGATCGCTGCCCAGCACCGACCCGAGCTCGGCAGCCAGCTCGGCGTCATGCGACGCGACCACGCTGCCGGCGGGCAGGCCATCGGCGATCTCGCGTGCCAGGTTCGGCCCGGAGAGCGCGGCCACGCGATGGCCGGGAAGCTCGTCCTCGATCACCTGGCTCATGCGCAGATGTGTCCCCTGCTCGATCCCCTTGACCACGCTGAGCAGCGCCGCGTCCGGGTACAGCGACCCGTGGAGGCGCTGCAGGGTGGCGCGCAGGTGCGCCGAGGGAACCGCGAGCACGTACAGGCGATGTGGCTCGGCCAGGTAGGCGACGTCAGTCGCGACTCGCAGGTTCGGCGGAAACACGATCCCGGACAGGTAGCGGCGGTTCTCGCGCACCGTCGCCAGGTCCTCGTTCGCCTCGGCCGTGTGGGCCCACAGGGTCACCGGCCGCTCCGCGGCGGCCAGCTTGACCGCCAGGGTCGTCCCCCACGCCCCCGCGCCGATGACCCCGATCTGATCGGTCATGCCTATTCGACCCCGTTGCCTACTCGACTTCGATTGTCTCGCGCGTGGCTGGCGCTTCGGCTGCGGCTTCGTCGAGCTTGGCGATCCAGTGATCCAGGTAGCTGCGCGCCGCGAGCAGCTGCTCGCGACCTGCCGCCTTCACGTGGCGCCGCGTCTCTTCCGGGAAGACGTTGCGCATCACCGCCCACATGACCGTCTCCACGCTCGCGCGCGGATCGGTGCGGGCCTGCCGGCGCTCAAGCGCCTCGATTCGACCGAGTAGATCGGCGGTCTCCTGGTCAGCCATGTGCCGTACCTCCAGTGGTGCTGCGCGGCGGCGCCGCGAAGCGAATCTTCAGGACGTGGTCGTCAAACTTTGCACCCAGCGTTTGCGCTTCCACAAGTAGGCGTGGCAGGACGAGGTTGCGACGCCATGTGCCGACCTCGATCACGATCTCGTCAGCGTGCCGACTGAGCTTGATCGCCTCCTTCATCGCGAAGGGTAGCTCGATCGCCATCATGAACTCGCCCCCTTCGCGGGTCACCGTGTAGGGCCGTCCGCGATAGAAGTGGTTCGTCGGATCGGCGTCGCCGTAGAGTCGCCTGCCGAGTTCGGTCAACAGCTCCACGCCCACCACCTCTTCGGCGAAGAACGGCGCCTTCAACACGGGGATCGGGCTGAAGGCCTCCTCAACGAGTGGCGCATTGCGCTGCTGCGCTTCATGCCAGCCCTTGAAATAGAGCCAATGGACATCATCGGGCAGGACCCTGTTCACGATGACGAGATCAGTCGGGTAGCCGTACAGGTGGAAGTAGGTGAAGGAGCGTTGTGCCTCCTTGATGACCACCTGCTCCAGGGTCAGTACCACGCGGACCGATGTCAGTTCCGGATCGATGAGCAGGTCGTGCATGTGGTCGAGGCGGCGGAAGAGCTCTTCGCCCGCATCGAAGACATCGGCGCCGGGCATCGGCATGCCGACGACGCGCTGGATCAGCGGCCCCGTGAGCTTCGCGACCCGGCGACCAATCGGCTCGATCTTCTCCATCCACCATTTGCCTGCCTCCGGCAGGGAGAGCAGGCGCAGCGTTTCGCCGGTAGGCGCTGCGTCGACCACTACCACGTCGTATTTCCCCGAATCGTGGTGGTCGGCGATCCACAGCAGGCTGCCAACCTCGTCCATGCCCGGCAGCACGGTCATCTCCTCGGCAAGGACGTCGTCCAGGCCACGCCACTTCAGCACGCTGCCCGCGTACTGCTGAATGCGCCCCCAGTAGCGCGCCACGTTGAAATAGGCGTCGGACTCCTGGCCCCACAGGTTTGGCACGATCTCCTTCGGCTCGGGGCCCAACACGACCCCCAGCGCGTCGCCGAGGCTGTGGGCGATGTCGGTCGACATCACGATCGTCCGATAGCCGCGGGCCGCGCAGGTGAGCGCCGTGGCCGCCGCCACGCTCGTCTTGCCGACGCCACCCTTGCCGGTGTACAGCAGGATGCGCGGCGGCGCGGCTCGCGGGGCGGTATCGGCCATGTCAGCGGCGCCTGCCGCGGACGGCGGTACGGCGCGGGCGGGACGTGCGACGCGCCGCCTCCTCGGACACCCGCTGCCGGAAGATGAGCTTGATCGGCGTTCCGAGGAAGCCGTACTCGGCCCGGATGCGGTTCTCCAGGTAGCGCCGATAGCTGAAGTGGATCAGCTCCGGATCGTTGACGAAGATGACGAAGGTGGGTGGCCCGATCGCGACCTGCGTCGCGTACAGGATCTTCGGCTGCCGATTGCGGACGTTCGCCGGGGGGTGCGCGCGAACGGCGTCGGTCACGAGTCGGTTCAGCTCGCCGGTGGGAATGCGCCGGAAGCGCTCCTCGCTGACGCGACGTGCCTCGCGCAGGATCCGCTCGACACGCTGCCCGGTCTGCGCGGAAGCGAACACGATGTCCGCCCAGGCCAGGTAGGGCGCCTCGCGACGCAGCGTCTTCAGCCAGTCGTCGGCGGTGTGGCCATCCTTCTCGAGCGCATCCCACTTGTTGATGACCAGCACGATCCCCTTGCCCGCTTCCAGCACGTGCCCGACCACATGGGCATCCTGCGCCGTGTAGCCCTCGATCGCATCGGTCATGACCACCGCCACGTCGGCACGATCGATCGCCTTCATGGCTCGCAGCACCGAGTAGCGCTCGATGCCCCGGTCAACCGAGCCGCGTCGCCGAATGCCGGCGGTATCGACCAGGATCATCGGCTCGCCATCCGCCATCACCGTCGAGTCAACCGGGTCGCGGGTCGTGCCGGGCTTGTCGCTGACGATCATCCGCTCCTCACCCAGGACGCGGTTGACGAAGGTCGACTTGCCGGTATTCGGCCGGCCCACGATCGCCACGCGGGGCGGCCCCATCTCGGTCTCGGCCAGCTCCGCCAGGTCTCCCGCGCCCAGGTCGTGCGCGTCGTACACCGATGCCTCCGGCTCCGCCTCGTCGGGCTGCGCCGGCGGCAGGGCGTCGACCAGCAGGTCGGCGAGGTCGCCGCTGCTGCGGCCGTGCTGCGCGCTGACCGCGATGGTCGGCTCGAAGCCGAGGGCGTAGAACTCCGCCGCCTCCTGCTCGCGGCGGGGGTTATCGGCCTTGTTGACGACCAGGATGGTTGGCTTGCCGGCGCGCCGCAGGCGGTCCGCCACCTCGTGATCGAGCGGCGCGATGCCAGCCGCGGCGTCCACCACGAAGAGCACGAGGTCCGACTCCTCGATCGCGACGCGCGCCTGGTCCTGCACGCGCTCCTCGATGTGTGTGCCCGGCTCGATCTCCAGGCCGCCGGTGTCGACCAGCGTGAAGCGGCGGCCGTTCCATTCGCCGATGCCATACACCCGGTCGCGGGTCGTGCCGGGGATGTCCTCGACGATCGCGACCCGCTCGCCGACCAGGCGGTTGAAGAGGGTGGACTTGCCAACGTTCGGACGGCCGACGATGGCGACCACGGGGAGGGACATGTCCCCGAGTCTAGCCGTCGTCGGCGCGGCGGCGTGATGCGGGCGACTGAGCATGGTACGGTCGCACGCATGCGCATTGGTCTGGTGGGCACACGCCTGGCGGGAGTGGACGGCGTCTCGTTCGAGACCCTGAAGTGGGAGCTGATCCTGCATCGTCTCGGGCACGAGACGCGCCTCTGCGCGGCGGAGCTTCCGCGCGGCCGGGATGACGGACACCTGATCCCGGCGATGCACTTCAACTACCCGCCGGCGCTTGCCGTCTCGCTTGCCGCATTTGATCTGGCTGCCGATGCGGCCGACGTCCGGCGCGAGGTAGGCCGCCTGGCGGACGAGCTGCTGCCGCAGCTGGCCGCGTGGGTCGAGACGGAGGCAATCGAGCTGCTGGTGGTCGAGAACGCATGGGCGATTCCGATGCACCTGCCGCTCGGCGTGGCGCTGACGCGTCTCGTGTCGGAGCTCGGCCTGCCGACCATCGGACATCATCACGACTACGCGTGGGAGCGGGAGCGCTTCGCGACCTGCATCGTGCCCGACATCCTGGACATGGCGTTCCCGCCAGACCTGCCGACGGTCCGCAACGTCAGCATCAACAGCCTGGCTGCCGCCGAGCTCGAGCGACGTCGTCAGCTTCGCTCGACCGTGATCCCGAACGCGTATGAGTTCGAGGTGCCCCCACCAGCGCGCGACGACTACTCGCGCTCGCTGCGTGGCGAGCTCGGCATGGGCACACACAACCTGCTGGTGATCCAGCCCACCCGCGTCGTGCCGCGCAAGGGAATCGAGCTCGCGATCGAGCTCGTTCACCAGCTGGGTGATCCGCACGCGCACCTGCTGATCACCAGTCCGGCCGGCGACGAGGGCATGGATTACCTATCGCGACTGCATGTGCAGGCAGACCAGCTGGGGGTCGACCTTCGATACGGCGCCGATCGCTTCGCCCACGAGCGATGGCACCACGGGGACCGTCGGATCTACGCCGTGGCCGATGCCTATCTCGAGACCGATCTGGTCACCTTCCCGAGCATGTACGAGGGCTTCGGCAACGCGCTGATCGAGACCGTGTACTTCGGGAAGCCGCTCGTGGTCAACCGCTATTCCGTATACGACGCAGACATCCGGCCGCTGGGGTTTCGCTTTGTGGAGGTGAATGGCGCCATCACGGATCGCATCGTGGCGGAGGTACGCGAGCTGCTGCACGACGGGCAGCGCCGCGGCGAGAACGCGGCGCACAACTACGCGATCGGCCAGCGCCACCTGGGCTTCAGCATGCTGCAGGAGCGGCTGGCCGCGGTGATCGACTCGCTGGCCTAGGCGGCGACGAGGGCGTAGATGCGGTCCCTGACCTCCTCGAGGTCGACTTCAGGGGTCGAGGTGCCACCCGTGATCCCGATGCGGGCCTTCCCCCGCAGCCAGTCGCCATGTTCGGCCGCGAGCTCGTCGGCATCGGCGACGTGGACGGTGTCGGGACACACCTCAGCGCACTTGACCGCGAGCTCCTTGGTGTTGCTGCTGTTCTTGCCGCCGACCACCACCATGGCGTCGACCTCTGCGGCCAGCACCACCGAATCGGCCTGGCGGGTGAGCGTCACCGGACAGACCGTGTTGACGACCCGCAGGTCGTGGCAGCGACGCAGGCAGAAGGCCGCGAACTCCTCGAGCTTGAAGGGCAGGATCGTCGACTGGCTCAGCACGCCGATCTTCTTGGTGCGCGGCACTCGTTCCCAGGTCGACCGGTCCATGTCATCGACGACCACGTGCTTGTCGCCGGCGTAGGAGCGGACCCCCTTGACCTCGGGATGGTCCTCGTGGCCGATGATGCAGACGGTGTAGCCCGCCTCGGCCAGCTCCCGGGCTGCATTCTGCGACTGCAGGACCCAGGTGCACGTCGCGTCGATCACATCCAGGTCGGCCTTGCCGCGCACCTGCTCCAGCTCGTTGGCCGGCACGCCGTGGGCGCGGATGACCAGCGTGCCGCCCTCGACCTGGTCCGCCAGGTCGGCCGTGCGGATGCCACGGTCGGAGAGATCGGCCTTGATGCCCGGGTTGTGCACCAGCTGGCCGAGGGTGGTGACCTCCTTGCCCTCGTCCCGCGCATGCTTGGCCTTGTCGATCGCCAGCCGCACGCCATAGCAGAAGCCGGCGCGCTCGGCGATGCGGACGTCCGGTCGGATGGCGGTGCTCATCCCCCCGATTCTATCGGTCCGGTGCGATATGGGCCCTGCTGCCACTCCGGCAGGAGCTCCGCGATCTCGCGCATGATCCGATCGGTGCCCGCGGACAAGGCCTCTCGATCGAGCCGCCCTTCGGGCTGATATGCCAGCTGGAACGGCTCTCCGATGCGTATGTCGACGCGCGTCCGATGGGGCAGGCGGCTGCGGCCAGGAAAGATCTTGCCGCTGCCGCTGATGCCGACCGGCAGCAGCGGTGCGCCGCTGCGCATGGCCAGCAGCGAGACGCCCACCTTCGGCTCCTGCAGGACGCCATCGCGCGATCGGTGACCCTCCGGGAAAATGCCGATCGGCCGCCCCTCGGCCAGGTGCTCGAGTGCGATGCGCTGCGCGGCCCGGTCGCCTTCGCCGCGTCGCACGAAGAAGACGCCGGAGCCGCGGGCCAGCCAGCCGACCAGCGGCCAGCCCCTGATCTCCTCCTTGGCCATGAAGTGGATCGGTCGACCGATGTGCCGGCCGATCAGGCCGCCGATGAACGGCGGATCCAGGTTCGAGTTGTGGTTGCTGACCATGATGAAGGCCCCGGACCGAGGCACGTGCTCGAGACCCTCGATGCTGCCGCCGCCGAGCAGCCATTTCAGCCAGCCGGTCATCACCGCGCCGGGGAAATAGAACCAAGTGCTCATCGGGAAGTGCGCGGCGGAAGGTGCGCCACGATGGCCTCGACGCTGGCCTCGACATCCAGCTTGCCGGTGTCCAGCACCAGCGCACCCGTCGGCTTGCGCAGCGGCGCGACCGCCCGGCCGGTGTCGGCGGCGTCTCGCTCCTCGATCTCGGCGAGGTAGCGATCCTCGCGATCCGGACGCCCCATCTCCGCCGCCCGCCGGGCCGCTCTGACCTTGGCAGAGGCGGTCAGAAACACCTTCAGGTTGGCATCCGGCAGCACCACCGTGCCGATGTCGCGGCCGACCATGACGGTGTCGCCGCGCCGCGCAACGGAGCGCTGCAGATGGAGCATCGCCTCGCGCACGGCGGCGTGGCGGCTGACGGCGGAGACTGCGCGGTCGATTCGCGGCGTGCGCGCCTCCGCGGTCACGTCGCGCCTGTCGAGCAGCACTGTTTCGCGTCGATCGGTCTGTTCGCGGCGCGGGCGGCGGACCTCGATGCGCACTTGACGCGCCAGCATGCCGAGTGCGTCTCCGTCATCCGGATCGACGCCCCGCTGCAGCGCAGCCAGCGTCAGGGCGCGGTACATCAGCCCGGTGTCCACGAAGTTCGCCCCGATGCGCTGCGCCACGGCGTGGCCGATGGTGCTCTTGCCTGACCCGGATGGCCCGTCGATCGCCAGGTTGAGCGGTCGTCGCGAGGTTGGGCCAGTGACCCGCGGCCGCGCACCGGCCAGGGCCGCGACCTCGGCCGGGCGCAGTGGCCGCGACTGGCCCTCCCGCAGGCCGTCGAGCGACAGCGATCCAAGGCGGGTGCGCACCAGGCGCTCGACGTGGTAGCCGCCGGCCGCGAACAGCCGCCGGACCTCGTGGTTGCGACCCTCACCCACACGAAGTCGCATCCAGCGGCCGCGCTCCGGGGCGAATCGCTCCACCTCCGACGGCGGCGGCGCAGATTGGATCGCCAGCAGGCGCGCCGGCCCGTCATCGAGCTCGACTCCGGCGAGGAGGGCCTCGATATCGTCCGCGGTCGGCTCGGGGTCGACCAGGACGGCGTACTCGCGCTCGACGCCGTAGCGCGGATGCAGCACCCGGTCGGCCCAGGCGCCGTCGTTGGTCAGCACCATCAGCCCCTCCGAGTCGACGTCCAGCCGGCCCGCCGGCCACAGGCGCAGGCCATCGCCACCGGGAACCAGGCTGACCACCGAGCGGCGGCCTCGCTCGTCGTGCGCGGAGGAGAGCAGCCCGATGGGCTTGTGGACCGCGTAGTGCACCGTCGGCGGCGGAGCGGCCAGCGGCTTGCCATCCAGCGCAACCTCGTCGACCGCGGGGTCGGCACTCTCGCCCAGCTGCGCCGGCCGGCCGTTGACCGTCACCCTGCCGCCGGCGATCAGGCCCTCGGCCCCGCGCCGGGACGCGACACCACTGCGGGCGAGCAGCTTCTGGATGCGTTCAGCCGGCATCGACCGGCTCCGGCTCGGCGGCAGCCGGCAGGACCGGTGCCTCGGCTTCCACGATCGGCGGCAGATCGTCGAGCGAGGTGAGGCCGAAGCGCTCCAGGAAGGTGAAGGTGGTCCCGTACAGGATCGGCCGGCCGGGAGTGTCGCGCCGCCCCACCTCGACCACGAGGCGTCGATGCAGCAGGGAGCGCAGGACGTAATCGGAGTCGACCCCGCGCAGTCGGTCCACCTCGCCTCGCGTGCAGGGCTGACGGTAGGCGACGACGGCGAGCGCCTCGAGTGCCGCCGGCGTCAGGCGGCCCTCCTCGCGGGCGGCATAGACAGCCAGCCGCGCTCCGACCTCGGGCGACGTGACAAGCTGCCAGTCATCGCCCATGCGCTGGAGTCGCAGGCCGCGCTGGTCCGTTGCCAGCCCACCAGCCAGCGTTGCCAGCGCCGCCTCGGCCTCCGGCCTCGGGACGCCCGCGAGGTCTGCCAGCTCGCCGCCACTGAGCGGGCGCTCGGCAATGAACAGCAGCGCCTCGTAGAAGGCGCCCAGCTCGTCGGCTCGGCTCATGCCAGCGTCTCCACCACGATCGGGCCGAACAGCTCGCGCTGGCGGACGCGCACCTGTCGACGTCGAACCAGCTCCAGCGTTGCTAGCAGGGTCACCGTCGCCTCGGTCCGTGACTGGCAGGTTGCCAGCAGCTGCTGGAGCACCACGCGACCGCCGGCGGCAAGGGCCGACCGCAGCACGACGATCTGCATCCCGATCGTGATCTCGCGGGCCATGATCTCTGGTGGCGCCGGCTCGGGCTCCGGAATGGCCGTCAGGGCCTGCAGCGCGTCTGCCAGCCACGAGGCGGGCAGCGGGTCGGCCGCAGCCGGCGGCAGGTCCGATTCGCGCGGCTCGCGACGCTGCATCGGGGCGGCCAGATCCAGCGCGGCAAGGCCGCGGGCGACGTCGCGCAGGCCACGGTATTCCACCAGCCGCCGCCGGAGCTCCTCCTCATCCGGCTCGTCGGCCTCATCGCTGACCACCGGCCCGGCCTCGCCGGGGAGCAGGTCACGGGATTTCAGAAGGATGAGCTGGGCCGCCATGGCCACGAACTCGGCCAGGTGGGCGGGGTCCACGGGGTTGGCGGCCAGGTGCGCGACGTAGGCATCCGCCAGCTCGGCGAGCGGCACGGTCAGGATGTCGAGCTGACGCGACTCGATCAGGTGCAGCAGGACGCCGAGCGGTCCCGAGAAGACGTCCAGCTCGACCTCGAACTCAGGCTCGCCCGATCCCGGGCTGGCCACCGCCACCGCATCGAGCGGCGCCTCGGCGATGGCGATCGGCTGACGTGGCATGGCGTCAGCTCGCCTCGTCGGCACGCGACAGGGCGACGGCCAGCGCCGCATCGGCGGTTCCGGCGGTGCCACGAATGAAGGCCGCCGCGCGAGGGCTGCAGCCTGCTCGCAGGGCGGCATCGGCGGACATGGCCGCGTGATGCAGGTATAAGTGGAATGGGTAGCGCCACGAGCGCTCCTCGGCCGATGCCAGCCGCGTGAGCGCCCCTGGCGCGACGGCCTGCAGCACAACCCCTGCGACCCGATGCCAGAGGCGCATGCGCGGGCCCTTGGCCGCATCGTGCAGCATCGCGGCGGCCAGAAGGTCGGCGTCCAGCAAGCCCTCCGCCAGGAGGCGGCCGGCCACGTCCAGCGCATGCCGACGATCGGCGGTCGGCATCGCGGCAAACAGCGGCCACGCAGTCTCGGGCAGGAGCGCATGAGCGTGCGCCTCCTCGCCTGCACCGACACGTGCGGTCAGGTGACCGATGAACCGTCCGACCCTATGCACCGATCAGGAACCCGGTGACGGCGGACGCCAGGCCGAACAGCCACTCCAGCGGGCCGTTGCCGCCTCCGTACGACAGCAGCAGGAGGAGCAGCAGCGCGATGTACCCGTACTGCGCGTAGCGCTGCACGACGAATGCCTGGCGCGGGGGCAGAAGCGGCACCACCACGTTGTACCCATCCAGCGGCGGGATCGGGATGAGGTTGAAGAGGCCGAGTGCCACGTTGAAATAGACCACCAGGGCGACCACGTCGCGCGCGAAGGGCGCATCCAGCAGGCCTGCCAGCTGCAACAGCCGGAACAGGATGGCCACCGCGGCGGCCACCACAAAGTTCGCGAACGGGCCGGCCAGCGCGACGATGGTCAAACCGGTGCGACCCGGGCGCAGCGCGTAGGCGTTGACCGGGACCGGCTTGCCCCAGCCGAAGCCGGCGATCACGAAGAAGAGCGTGCCGATCGGATCGAGGTGTCGTATCGGGTTCAGGCTGACACGGCCCAGCGCGCGGGGCCGATGGTCCCCGAGCTGATCGGCCAGGAATGCGTGACTGAACTCGTGGAACGTGATCCCCACCACCAGGGCGACCGCGATCCCCACCAGCACCTGGGGCGAGGCAGACCCGAAGAGCACCTATCCGAGCTCCGGCAGGAGCTCACGGAGGACCGCCAGGAGGCGAGCGGCCCCGATCGGACCCATCGCAAGCACCTCCTCGTGCGTCACCTCGCCCTCCATCTCGGGGGTGGCCTTGTTGGTCACAAGGCTGAAGCCAAGCACCCTCACGCCCTGGTGGCGGGCCACCAGCACCTCGGGAACGGTCGACATGCCGACCGCATCGGCTCCGAGGGTGCGCAGCATGCGGAGCTCCGCCCGCGTCTCGTAGGTCGGCCCCGCCAGCATCAGGTAGACGCCCTCGCGCATCGTGACCCCGGCGCGCTGCGCCGCGGCGCG
>JALYUB010000059.1 GCA_030853945.1 Chloroflexota bacterium | reverse complement strand
GCGTGCTCTTGGAGCGCGGCGCCTCGAGCATCTCCTCCTCGATGATCTCCTGGCAGAGGTTGATGCACTCGTCGCAGATATAGACGCCCTGGCCCGCAATCAGCTTGCGGACCTGCTCCTGGCTCTTCCCGCAGAAGGAGCAGCGATATGGGACCTTGGTCTTGCCGGTCATCGTGGATTGGAGTCCTCATTTCCCGAGTGGGTCGGCCCCCGCAGAATAGCACGGCCCTCCCGTAAGTCCGGGGTACGCGAGTCCTTCTACGATTTAGCGGTGCCTCCGGTAACCACCTTTGCACCGATGGACTCCCCGATCGGTCGGCTCTGGCTGGCGGTCAGCGATGTCGGCCTGCTGACGGTCGTCCGCGCAGAGAGCGCCGACGTCCTGCTCCGCGAGGTCGCGCATCGTGGGCGGCCGGACATGCGGCTCGATCCTGATGGCGTGGCGGAGCCGATGCGCCAGCTGCATGCCTATTTCGCCGGCGAACGACGGGGCTTCGACCTCCCGCTGGACTTCGCTGGCGTGTCAGCCTTCCACGTCGCCGTCTACCGCGCGACCATGCGGGTCCCCTACGGCGAGACCGCGTCGTATGGGGAGGTGGCCGCCATGGCCGGCTCGCCGCGCGCTGCGCGCGCAGCCGGCGGGGCGATGGCCCGCTGCCCGCTCTTCCCGGTCGTGCCCTGCCATCGGGTCATTCACGCCGACGGCTCCATCGGCGGCTGGGGACCGGATCCCTGGATCAAGCGCTGGCTGCTCGACCTGGAGCGAGCCTGACTCTTGATCTACTTCTTGGCCTTGGCGTCCGCCGCGGCGGCTTCCTTGGCGGTCGGGACGGTGCCGCCCGCGGCCTGGGTCATGCTGATCAGCGACTCGGTCGCGCCCACGAAGACCTCGTCGATCAGTCCGTAGGCCTTCGCCTCCTCGGCGCTCATGTAGAAGTCTCGGTCCGAGTCCTGCTTCACCTTCTCCGGCGACTGGCCGGTATGGGCGGCCATGATCCGGTTGAGCCGATCGGTGAGGTGCATCACCTCGCGCATCTGGATCTCGACGTCCGGCGTGTTGCCACGGAACCCGGCGGATCCCTGGTGGATCATGATCCGGCTGTTCGGCAGCGCAAAGCGCTTGCCCTTGGCGCCGGCAGCCATCAGGACCGATGCCATGCTCGCCGCCTGGCCGATGCAGATGGTGCTGACCGGCGCCTTGAGGTACTGCATCGTGTCGTAGATGGCCAGGCCGCTGGTGACCACGCCGCCCGGCGAGTTGATGTACAGGCTGATGTCCTTGGTGGGGTCCTCGCTCTCCAGGAACAGTAGCTGGGCGATGACCAGGTTGGCGATGTGGTCCTCGATCGGCTCGCCAAGGAAGATGATCCGCTCCTTGAGCAGGCGCGAATAGATGTCGAAGGCCCGCTCGCCACGGGCGCTCGACTCGATGACCATCGGGACCAGCATGCGTCTACTCCGTGGTGTCGTCGGTGGGCGCGGCGGGGTCCGGCTCGGAACCCAGCGCGCGGTCGATCAGCGTGTCGACCAGTGTACGGTTGCGCAGCGTCATGCGCAGGTATGAGCGGCCGCGCCGCGAGGTGAGGTATTCGCGCAGTCGAGGCTCGTCGGGGTAGCGGGCAAGCTGGTCGGCGATCTCGGCCTCGATCTCGTCGGGCGTGGCATCGATCCCCTCCTTTTCGGCCACCGCGCTAAGCACCAGCAGCGATTTCACCCTGCGGCTCGCCGGCTCGCGCAGCTCGGTCGCCAGCTCCTCGGGCGACTGGCGCGCCATCTCGAGGTACTTGTCCATCCCAATCGCCTGCGCCGCCAGCCGGTTGCGCAGCTCGTCACGCATGATCTCGATCTCGTTGGCGATCATCACCTCGGGCAGGTCGACTGTCGCGTTGGCCGTCGCGAAGTCGATGATCCGATCGGCGAAATGGTGGCGTGCCTCGTCGGCGCCGCGCCTGGCCAGCGCGTCGCGGATCTCCGCGAGCAGCTCCTCCACGGTCGACACCTCGCCGACGCTGCTCGCGAACTCGTCGTCGAGCTCGGGCAGGATCTGCTCCCGCAGGTCGAGCAGCGTGACCTCGAAGTGGGCGCGCTTCGCGCGCAGCTCCTCGACGCGGTAGTCGTCGGGGAAGGTGATGTCGAAACCCTTGGTCGCCTCGCTCGTCATGCCGACCAGGTTGTCCTCCCAGCCGGGGATCATCCGATCCTCGCCGATGACCAGCGGCAGCCGATCGGCCGAGCCTCCGTCGAACGGCTCGCCGTCGATGGTGCCGACGAACTTGACCGCGGCGATGTCGCCACTTGCTGCGCCGCGCCCGTCCACCGGTCGCAGGGTCGCCTGCTGCTGTCGCAGGTCGGTGATCACTGCCTCGACTTGCTCATCGGTCACCTCGACCGGCTCAAGCGTGAACGGATAGTCGGCGTATGCACCCAGGCTCACCTCGGGCCGGATCGGCACCGTGGCCGTGAAGCGCACCGTCGCGCCCTCGACCACTGCGTCGCTGTCA
This sequence comes from Chloroflexota bacterium, assembly GCA_030853945.1. Classification (GTDB taxonomy): domain Bacteria; phylum Chloroflexota; class Limnocylindria; order QHBO01; family QHBO01; genus CF-167. Next base: position 8,534 of record JALYUB010000059.1, on the reverse strand, counting down.
AGGTCAAGCACCGGCTGGTCGAGCGGCAGGATGGCGGCCTGGTCGAGCGCTGCGTCATAGCTCTCGTTCACGAGGTGATCGACCGCTTCGGCGACGACCGCGGCGCGGCCCACGAACCGGTCGATGACGTGGCGCGGCGCCTTGCCGGGCCGGAAGCCAGGCACCTTGGTCCGCTCGGCCACGTGCCGGTAGGCCGTCGCGAAATGGCGATCGACCTCGGCCGGGGAGACCTCGATCTCCATGACCATCCGGGAACCCGGCTCGGCGCGGGTGGAGACGGTGACCAAGGCTGCTCCTGTTGCTAGGGTGGTGGGCGAGGCGAGATTCGAACTCGCACGTCTTGCGACACCGGCTCCTAAAGCCGGCGCGTCTGCCGTTCCGCCACTCGCCCGCGGCTGCGTGATCGGCGGATGCTGTCGGGGGAGTCTACCAAGCGGGCTGCGCCAAGACCCTCGGTCAGTCGCGAGACGACCACCCGGCATAGTCGTCGGGCCCCGGCCCCGCTACCGTCTTGCCGCCGCCACCGGGACCCGCGACCGTACTCGAGACCTTGGGCGGCGGCTCGCCGGTCAGGAATCGCTCGATCGCCCTGCGCGCCAACGCTGCGGCCACCAGACCCATGGCGGTCTCAGCCGCGGTCCAGGCCGTGCGAGCCGGACCGGGCGGGCCGTCGACCATCTGTCGCGCCAGCTCCTTGCGCGCCTTTCGATCCTTGATAGGGTCGCGCCGCCAGCGCCGCAACTCCTCGACCAGCTGGTTGCGCACCTCGCTCGCCTTCGGGCCTGCCTCCCCGGCAAGGGTGCTGACCCAGGCCTGCATGCTCGCGGGAAGCGCGTCGTATGCCTGTTCGGCCGCGGTCGGGGACATTCGCCGACGCAGGATGCGAGCCAGGCGGCGTGGTCCGCCGGCCACCAGGAACGCGGCCGCGGCTCCAACCCCGATCACGACTCCCGGATGCTCCCGCACGCGCTTGCCCAGATCGAGGGCGTCGCGCAGGCCGTTGGCCGTCGCCTCCAGGTCGGCGCGCTGGGCGGCGATCTCTACCCGCGTCTGATCAATCGTTTCGCCCACGCGATCTCCTCCTTGACCGATGCGATCGTCTCCTCGGGCGGCCCGATCTTGATGCGGCGAATCCCACGGTAGCCCAGCAGCACGGCGAACGCGACCAGGATGATCGCAACAATCACGGACATGAGCCAGGGCGGGAGGCCGGCCAATGCGGCCAGCCCCGTGATCACCGCCACGACCAGCGCGATCAGGGCGGCGACGAGCAGCGCGATCGCGATGCCGATGAAGACGACCCCGCCCCGGGCGGTGGCGAGCATCGCGCCGATCTCCTGGCGGCCGTGCTGCAGCTCCAGCCTGGCCAGCGCCACGAAACCGGAGGCCAACTGTCGAGCGAGCGCAAATGCGCTTCGTCTCGGGGGCGGCTGGTCGCGGTTGGTCATCGCACCTCCGGTTGGCTTGCCGTCGCACGGACTGGTGGCGGCGAGCCGATTCTAGCAATCGCCCCGCTCAGGCCCGCCAACCGCGTGCCCGTCTGCGCTCCGGTATCCTTCGCCGCCATGGCCAAACGACGCACGTCGGGCATCCAGCGCCGATCCCGCGCCTCCGACGAGGCGCTGGCACGGCGCATCGGGACGCGTCGCGGTGCTGCCCTCGACTGGCGTCTGCTGGCGATCGGCGGCATCCTGCTGGTGGGCGTGATGGTGCTCGCCCTGCTGTTCCTGTTCGGAGGCACCGGCCCCGGTGACGGGGGCGGTGCGCTGGGCCAGCACATCCACAATGACGGCCAGACACACATCCCCGAGGGCCAGCAGGGAGGTCCCTACTCGTCGGTTCCGGCCACTTCCGGCCCGCACTGGCCGCCGTCCGCCACAACACCCGCCCAATGGGGCGCCTACACCACGGCCGAACCCCAGGAGCGGATGGTCCACAACCTGGAGCATGGCGGGATCGTGATCTGGTACCAGCCCGCCAAGCTGGATGCCGCCGGCGTGGCCGCCCTGACCGCGTTCGTCAACCAGCAGATCACGACGGCACAGTTCAAGGTCGTCGTCACGCCGTGGGCCGGGGCCGACTTTGGCCACCCGATCGCGGTCACCGCCTGGACCTGGCTGCTCTACCTCGACACTCCTGACCTCGACGCGGTGCGCACGTTCCTGGACGCCCATTACGGCCAGGCGCCCGAGCCATTCGGCGGCCCCGCCCAGCCAGGGTCGTGAGTCCGGGTTGACCCCCTCCCCGGCCTCCGCCATCATTCCTGCGGGCGGCTAGCTCAACGGCAGAGCAAGTGACTCTTAATCACTAGGTTCAGGGTTCGAATCCCTGGCCGCTCACCACTTCATTGAGCACGAAACCGGGCCTCGAGCAGGCCTGGTTTCGCGGCCGTACAGCCATCTGGCGAATCAAGCGCTCCGGGAGACTGCCGCCGCTCCCGCAACGAATCCCCTAGACGGCGAAGCGCCTGCTCCGCGTACTGGCCCCTTCCGGCCGCCAAATCATCGAACCGAGGGCCCTTGCTAGGGCCATGCACAGCTCGTCAAATTGGAACACGCCAGGAAGTCACCATTCCAGGGGGTGTATCAGGCCTAGGTCGGGGCTTGCACGTCCTTGACACATCGCTCCGATCGCACGGCACGGCGTTGCATCCATGACATCAATCGTGGCGGTCCATGGCAACCCGATCGCCCAGCGACTACTTGCCTCGACGCAAAAACCGCGCATAGCATCACATCCCCATGCCGCCACGCGATTGGTGACCGAGCTGTGACGACGCGATCTGCGGGCGTCGGCCTTGTGCTGATCGTGCTGTTCCTCTCCGGTTGTGGGGCTGGGAGTTCCAGCCCCTCGCCTGGCGCTGCCTCGGCGCTCCCCAGCGCGTCTGGTGCGGCGGCCTCCGGCACAGGCTCGTCCGCTCCGGTCGGGGTTGCAGTCATCGGTCACTCGGGAGCCACCGGGTACGACTCGGATCCGGACCGGCCCGGCTAGGATGTCAAGGCGAATTCGTGGGCGACGGGGACGAATCCCCTCGTCCAGAGCATCTACCTTCGCATGCTCGCCACGAACCCGAGCCTGGAGGGCCACTCCACAAACATCGCCATCGACGGCTCGAACGTGGCGAGTCTCATCGCGCAGGCCTCGCAGCTCGCCGAAAGGACACCCGAGCCGCAGCTCGTGCTCATTCAGACGATCGACAACGACCAGAAATGTGACGGGACCGACGCCGCTAATTACGACCCATATCGAACCAAGCTGACGCAGGCGTTGGACACCCTGGCGCACGGCCTGCCGGACGCTCAGCTCTTCATTGTGACCCAACCGGCCGATGTCCAGACCTACCATCGTGTGGTGTTCGCCCTCGATCCGAGCCACCTTGCCGGCGACGGCCCGTGTGACACGGTGAATCCGCAGACCATGCAGATCGATCCGGCCAAGGAGGAGTCTCTGCAGGGCATGGTCGACGACTACTGGGGCATCGTCACCGACGTCTGCGCGCTGCATCCCACGTGCCGCACCGATGGAGGGGCGTTGCAGCACTTTGACCTCAAGCCGGAGGATCTGGCCCCGGACCTCAACCATTTCTCGGTGGCCGGGCACGCGAAAATGGCTGCGATGGTGTGGGCGATCCTGAACGGAAGCTGATCCGGATCAGGGGCCTTTCGGCTACAGGGCAGCGCTCCCACCCCGGGATCCGTCGTTGGCGGGATCGGCTACCTGTGCCGTTCGCGCAGCCTGCTCCCCTAGTCGGCGGAAGCGGACTGAGCTGAGGCGCGACGCAATCGTCCACAACTGGCCGACACCCCATAGTGATTTCCTTAGCGAAGTGATCGACTATCGGGTGCCGGCAGCCTTGGCGGTGTCGGCCCAGGCCTAGGAAACCGTGACCTTGAAGAGCTGCCACTGGTCGGGCACACCCTTGAGCGTGTGAGTGCCGGCATCGCGGAAAAGGAGGCCTGAGCCAGCGACCAGGTCCTTGACGGTGCGTGAAACAAGGACCTCCCCGGCCCCGGCAAGCGCGGCGATTCGAGCACCGATGTGCACAGCCAGACCGCGAATTGCCGGGCCGACCAGCTGCACCTCTCCGGTATGGATGCCTGCTCGGATCTCGAGCCCAAAGGGTCGTACGGCACTCGCGGCGGCGAGAGCGCACCGAATAGCGCGGGCAGGACCATCAAACCTCGCCAGGAAGCCATCGCCGGCCGTGTCGATTTCGCGTCCGCCGAACCGCTCGATCTGCTCGCGAAGCACGCGATGATGTGCCGATAGCACGTCTCCCCATGCCCGATCGCCCAACGTTGCCGCGTGCTGCGTTGAACCCACCACGTCGGTGAACAGCACGGTGGCGAGGATCCTGTCGGGCTCTGGCGCATGCCGGACTCCAGTCAGAAACTCCTCGATCTCCTGCAGGATCGCGTCCGTGTCGCCGACCCAGGGGATATGGTCGACCCCGGGCAGCTCCACAAACTTCGCGCCGGGGATCTGCTCCGCGAGGTAGCGACCCGATCCGACGGGCACGGCCTGGTCGCCGGTCCGATGGATGATCAGCGTCGGTACGCGGCATGAAGCGAGAGCGGGCCGAACGTCAATGGCGGCGTTCATCTCTGCGAGCGCCAGGACAGCCGACGGGCTCGCGCCCAGGCGCAGATAGCGCGCCCAGTTGGAACGAAACCTTTCGTCGTTCATCCGGCTCGGGGCACGGCTGTCGAGGCCGACCGGCCCGCCCCAATCGTTCTTGACCTCGTCGAGGAATGCGGCGAGGCCCTCGGGTGTATTGCCCCACGGATGGCCCGAGCCGACCATCTCGCGGGCGAATCCCCCCAGCAGGATCAGGCCCGTGGTGCGTGCTGGGAAGGTGGCCGCAAAGAGGATGCAGAGTGGCGCGCCCTCTGACACGCCGAGCAGTGTGGCGCGCTCCGAACCGGCAGCGTCGCACACGGATAGGACGTCGGACATGCGCTGCTCGAGCGTTGGCAGCGCGGATAGAGCGACTCGATCCGACATTCCTGTTCCGCGCTTGTCGAACAGGATCAGGCGCGAGAACGAGGCGAGCCGCTCCAGGAAGCGCGCGGCACTCGGCTCCTCCCAGATCGCCTCAATGTGAGAAACGAAGCCCTGCACCCAGATGAGATCGCGTGGCCCGTCACCCACGACCTGGTACGCGATGGACACTCCATCGGGCGCCTTCGCGTACTTCGTCTGCGGAATCACCTTCACCCTCTGGCCTGAGTTCGTTGGGCATATGCCAGCTCAACGCCGTAATGCACCAGACCAAACCGGAAGCGGTGCCGAAATCGTACCTCTCGGCGAATGAGGGCGTTTGGCGAGAAGATTCGGTCGTGCACGTGGGACCGGTCGCGCCTGAGAAAGTAGCATTTCGATCCGCTGGTATGCACCGAGCCATCCTTGGCGTAGTGGGTGTCCGACATGGCACATGGAGTCGGGTAATCCGCGGCTCGACGTCGTTTGCCGTAAAGTCGCACCCCAGTAGCGAGCGGAAGGAGTCCGGACATGTGTCTCACGTGTGGCTGCATGGACGCGCACAAGGACATGGGCGAGGCCAACATCAGATACGAGGACCTGAAGCGAGCCGCCGACGAAAACGGTAACTCGGTCGCCGAAACCCTCGACATCATGGAACGCACCAAGGCGAAGGACCGCCAGGAACACGCGCAGGAGTACGCCGGCTAGCGGACGGTCCAGTCGCTCGCTGCCCTCACGGTGGGTCAGGGCCGAAGATGCTCCGCCACCCGAGCGCTTTTCTGCCTATGGCCCTGTCAGTTGCGGGCATGGGGCTGGTGATCGCGCACGTTGCCGTGGCCGGGACTGGCCCCGAAGCCGATGAGGGGACCCTCGCGCGCGTCTGGTGGCTGTTGATGCTGGCCCAGTTGCCGTTGGTAGCGTCCTTCGCGATCACGCAGCTGCCGCGGTCCCCGCGGCCGGCCCTGATCGTATTGGCGTTGCAGGGCTCAGCGGTGATCGCAAATCTGGCTGCGGTCCGCTGGTTCAACCTCTAGCTTCCGAGACGCGTCGACCTAGACTGGCTCGTGAGCACCTCCGAACCGCGGGTCTGGCTGGTCCGCCACGGTGAGACGGAATGGGCGCGCCTGAAGCGTCACACCGGTCGGACCGATGTCCCGCTCACCGATGTGGGGCGGGAGCAGGCGGCGGTGATCGGTCGGAGGCTGGCCGGTCAACTATTCGCGCTCGTCCTGACCAGCCCGCTTGCCCGCGCCACCGATACCGCGCGACTGGCCGGCTTCGGAGAAGTTGCGATCGCCGATCCCGACCTCAAGGAGTGGAACTACGGGCAGCTCGAGGGCCGGCTCACCACCGATATCGTCAACGAATTTCCGGGGTGGACCATCTGGAGCGGACCCTGGCCCGGAGGTGAGACGGTCAACGAGGTGAGCGCGCGCGCCGATCGGGTCCTGGCGCGCTGCCTGTCGGAGGGCGGCGGGGGCGACATCCTGCTGATCGGCCATGGGCACATGCTGCGGGTGCTCGCGGCTCGCTGGCTCGGTTTGGCCGGCCGTTCAGGCGGGATGTTCGCCCTTTCCACCGCGACCGTCTCCGTCCTCGGCTGGGAGTGGGCGCACCCGGTCATCGAGACCTGGAACGAGGAGTGCCATCTGGACGACCAGGTCAGCTTGGCAGCTTCACGGGAACCAGAGCCTCCATCGACTCAGCCATGACCAACGCCGGGTCGCCGGCCCGGCACGAAGGCTGCGGCTCAGCCGCGTGGTAGCCTTCGGCCCCAAACCGATTGCAGGGCCCGGAGGATCGCCGCTTGCCCCATGTCCCGATTGCCCGTCACGAGCTGCCGAACGGGCTGCGCGTCATCCTGTCGCACGACGATCGCGCTCCGATCGTGGCCGTGAACCTGTGGTACGCCGTCGGCAGCCGCCACGAGAAGCCTGGCAAGACCGGGTTCGCCCACCTCTTCGAGCACATGATGTTCCAGGGCTCAGAGCACGTCGCCAAGGGTGAGCATTTCGCGCTGATCCAGGCCGCGGGCGGGACGGCCAACGCCACCACCTGGCTCGATCGCACCAACTACTTCGAGACGCTGCCCAGCCATGAGCTGGAGCTGGCCCTGTGGCTCGAGTCCGATCGCCTGGCCGGCCTGCTGCCCGCGATGACGCAGGACAAGCTCGACAACCAGCGCGACGTCGTGAAGAACGAGCGCCGCTGGTCGGTCGACAACCAACCCTACGGAAACTGGGACGAGAAGCTGCAGGGACTCCTCTTTCCCGACGAGCACCCCTACCACCACTCGACCATCGGGTCGATGGAGGACCTGGGGGCCGCCTCGCTGGCCGATGTGAGCGACTTCTTCGCATCTCACTACGCTCCGAACAATGCGGTCCTGACCATCGCCGGCGACTTCGATCCGCCTGCCGCGCTGGCGCTGGTCGAGAAGCATTTCGGGCCGATCCCGGCCAACCCAGCCATTCCGCCGGCGCCCTCCACCGCCATCGACCCGACGATCGGCTCCGAGGTCCGCGAGCTCCTTCCCGATCGCGTCCCGCTGCCGCGCGTGTACGGCGCGTACCGCATGCCGATCTTCGGATCCGATGACTTCGATGCCCTCGAGACCGTGGTCGATCTGCTCGGTTCGGGCCGCGCGTCGCGCCTGTATCGGACCCTGGTCCGCGAGCAGCAGCTGGCCCAGGACGTGTCCACCTTTGCGTTCCCAATCATTGGCGGTGCGGCGATCTTCACCATCTGGGCGACAGCGCGACCCGACGTGAGCCATGAGAAGCTTGAGAAGGCCCTGTGGGCAGAGGTCGACCGCCTGGCGAAGGAAGGCCCCACTGATGGCGAGCTGGAGCGAGTACGCAACCTCCACGCCGCCAGCGTCGAGTCGAGCCTCGAGCGCGTCGGCGAACGGGCGGATCGGCTGTCGATGTATGCCTGCCTGTTCGACGAGCCGGAGCGGATCAACACCGAGGTGACTCGCTACCTGGCGGTCGACGCCGCCCGCGTCCGGGATGCCATGGCTGCCAGCCTCCGCCCGGACAACCGCGTCGTGCTCACCTATCTGCCGGCAGAGTCGCCCGAGGGCGGGTCATGACCTCCACCCTGAATCCGCTGCGACCGCCTGCCGGGGTCCCGCGCCCGTACCACTTCCCGGCGTTCGGTCACTTCCAGGCGGCGAACGGATTGACCGTCTGGACCGTGCCGCTGGCCGGCTCGACACTGGTGAACTGCCACCTGCTGGTGGATGCCGGCGCCGCGGCTGAGGATGAGCCCCACGCCGGCGTCGCCGCGCTGACCGCACAGTTGCTGGTGACCGGCACCCGTCGGCTGGATGCGTCCGCCTTCGCCGAGGCCACCGAGCGCCTCGGGATCGAGGTCAGCAGCGAATCGAGCTGGGACAGCGCGCGGGCCGCCTTCCAGGCGTTGCCGCAGTACCTCGACCAGGGGCTGGAGCTCCTCGCCGAGATGGTCCGCGAGCCCCGCTTCGATCCCGGCGAGTTCGAACGCCTGAAGGCCGAGCGCCTGGCCGATATCCTCCAGGCACGGGCTGA
>JALYUB010000054.1 GCA_030853945.1 Chloroflexota bacterium | reverse complement strand
AGCGCCTCGCGGATCACGTTGCGCATGTGCAGCTGGTGGTAGACGGTCGTCTTGGCGTACAGGGCGTGCGGCGAGGAGCGGACCAGGCCCTGGAGGTTGATCGGGATGTTCGGGTTGCCGGCCGGCGACGACAGGGTCTTGGTGCCGGTCGGGGTGGTTGGCCCGGTCTGCCCGCCCGTGAGGCCATAGATCTCGTTGTTGTTGCACAAGACCGTCAGTGGGGCATTGCGCCGGATGGCGTGGATCAGGTGGTTGCCCCCGATGCTGGCGGTATCGCCGTCGCCGGCCACCACCACCACGTGCATCTCCGGGCGGACCGCCTTGATTGCCTCGGCCACCGGCAGGGTTCGGCCGTGGAGCGTGTACACGCTCTCGTGCTTGAGGTAGCTCCCCATGCGGCCTGTGCAGCCGATCCCGGTCACGATGATCGTGTTCGTCTCGTCCATGCCCATCTCGTCGAGCACCATGGCGAGCTGGATCATGATCGTGCCGATGCCGCAGCCGGGGCACCAGATGGTCGGGAACAGGTCGACCTTCAGGCGGCTCTTGAAGCCGAGCTCGGCGAAGGCCAGCTCCGGCATCAGCCGATCCCCAGCGGCGAGCGCTCGACGGGCTCGGTCGGGGCGAGCGGGATCGGCGGTTCGGAGGGACCGCCGCTCAGCACGCGTTCCAGCCCATCCCGGACCGCCTCCAGGCTGATCCGTCCGCCTAGCAGCGGCACGCGCTTCACCTCGCGGCGCAGCGCCAGCTCGACCATGTCGGCGTACTGGCCATCGTTGGCCTCGATGCACACGATCTGCTCGTAGCGGTCGGCGATGGCACTCAGCTCATCGGCCAGGAAAGGGTGGATCCGGATCGGCCGGAAGAGCGCGTAATCCGGGGCAAGCGGCGAGGCGACGCGACTCACGATCCCGTAGCAGACGATCAGCACCTTTGCGGCGCGGTTCCAGCCGTGCTCGTACAGCGCGTACCGCTGCGCCACCTCCATGTGCCGATGCTTGGCCTCGTAGTACTGGCGCAGGTACTCGTCGGCATCGGCGGTGGCCGGCTCGCCGGCGTTCGGCCCGTGCTCGTACATCACCACGCCGGCGAAGAAGCGCGGCTTGCCGACCTCGTGCTGGCCGAGCGGCGCCAGGCTGCGTGGCACAACCTCGACGCTGGCGGCCACCTCGTCGAGGTCCACCACCTCGTTCAGGTGTGCGACGAACGTGTCGGACAGCACGACCACCGGCGACAGCGATTCCTCGGCCGCGTTGAACGCCTGCACGGTCACCCGGAACGCCTCCTCGACCCCGTTCGGGTAGAAGGCCAGCGGGGTGTAGTCGCCGGTGCTGCCGTAGCGCACCTGCATGATGTCGCCCTGGCCCGGCATGGTCGGCATGCCGGTGGCCGGGCCGACGCGCTGCACGTCGACGAAGACGCACGGCACGCCGACTTTCTGGGCATAGCCGACCGCCTCCTGCATCAGGCTGAAGCCCGGTCCGCTGGTGGCGGTGAACGCCTTGGCGCCGGCCAGGCTGGCGCCGATGATGGCGTTGGCGCTGGCGATCTCGTCCTCGGCCTGCAGGAAGCGGAACTCGGGATGCTCGGCCGCCCACCCGGATGCCACGTTCAGGATCTCGGTCGACGGTGAGATCGGGTAGCCGGCGTAGTAGCTGGCCCCCGCTGCGATGGCCCCGCGGAATACCGCCTCGTTCCCCTGGGTCAGCTTCCGCATCGGCCTAGGAAGACTCCGCCGGCGTGCCGCCGCTCGCGGCGTGCGCGGCGACCGCCTCCGGCAGCATCTCGATCGCCAGGTCCGGGCAGTACCGCTCGCAGAGGCCGCACAGGATGCAGTTCTGCTCCTCGATGATCGCGTCGTTGCGCAGCACGAGCGTGTTCTTCGGGCAGATCTCGATGCAGATGTCGCAGCGCTTGCAGAACACCGGGTTCCAGCTGATGTTCGAGTAGTCGACCCAGCGGATCCCGTCCTTGTGGTCCGTTGAGATCCCGCTGCCGAAGCCGATCGGGTCAGCGGCGCCTTCGCGAGTCATGGGACGGCGATTCTACGCGGGTCGCAACGTGCGCGCGTCTGTGCGACCCGCCGGATGGCCGCCTGCGCGGCCGCTAGTAGTCGACCGCCCCCGCCTTCCAGATGCGCTCGAGGACGTAGTGGCCGTCGCCCTGCGGGTCGGTGAGCGCCGGGCGGGCGGACAGGACCATGACGTATGGATGGAGCCGGATGTTGACCAGGGTCTTGCCGCGGAACGCCATGTCCAGGATGACGCCCTCCTGGGTCTCCTGCCACCAGGGCTGGCCGTACTGGTAGTTGCCCGGACCCGCGTCGACGATGCTGACGCCGTTCGGATGCTGGCGCAGGAACATCCCGCCCGCCACGTGCAGCCCGCCGGCGATGACCTGGTCGCAGCCGGCCTTGTCCATCCAGCCGAGAGCCTGCTGCTGCGAGGCTCGCAGGTCGGGGTGGTACTCGTCGCCGCCCCACCATTGCGGGTCGCAGATGACCAGGTCGGCACCGGCCGTACGCGCTCGGCCCACCGCCGCGTTGACGTTGTCCTCGGTCAGCCACGCGACGCCCGGCGTGGTTGGGCCGGCATGGACCGGGCCGGTCACCTCGTTCCAGGACACGAACGCCACCTTCAGGCCGGCAACCTGGACGTAGGCAGGCTCCAGGGCATGGTCGAGGTCCATGCCGATGCCGGTGTGCGGGAACCCGTTCTTGTCCAGCAGCTGGACCGAAGAGCGGATGCCGCCGACGCCCTTGTCACTCTGATGGTCGGCCGCCAGGTACACGGCGTCGAGGCCGAGGAAGTCCTTCCACCTGGTCAGCACCGCCTCCGGCACGGACAGGCTGGTCGGGCCATTCCCGCTCGGCTTCCAGGTCTCGTTCGGCAGGATCGGGCACTTGTGGTCCCCCAGCGCGACGTCGGATCGCTTGCTGATGCTCGCGGTGACTCCATCATTGCCTGTCTCTTCCGGCAGGACGATCGGGAATCGCGAGATGCCGGCCGGTGGGTTCGGGTTGAGGAACGGCGGGCCCTTGTAGCTCGCCGTGCCGCCGTTGAAGACCCAATCCCAGCCTTTGCCCAGCGTGACGGCCTGGTAGGCGCCGATGCGATCCGCGCAGAGGCTCCCGACCGCGGTCAGCGTCCAGGTCTGCGACGCGTCGTATGCGGTCCAGGCGGGGTCGAGGGCGCGTGGGCCATCGGCGGGTGCCGAACCTCTGACCGGGTAGGGCAGCGCCCGGGACTCGGGGTCGCCGAACAGGTCCGGACCGAAGAGCCCGAACGGTCCGGTGCCCGCGATCGCGAGGACCTTGGTGGCTGGCTCGACGAGGCCCGGCGGCAGCAGCGCGACGAGCTCCTGGTGAGTGCGGAGATCGGCGGCGATCTGGTCTGCCGCCACGCAGGGCGCGGTCGCAACGAGCGTCGGCTGGTCGATCGTCACGCCGCATGGCAGCACCAGCTGGCCGCTGCCGGCCAGCGTCCCGAGCTCGTCGACCGTGATCGTCGCCTTGAGATTCGTGATGCCCGTCACGACTGCGAGCGGGAAGCTGACCGGGCTGGGCGTGGCCGTCGGAGTTGGCTGGGCTGTCGGCGTGGGACTGGGGGACGGCACGAGGCTGGGGCTCGGGCTCGCGCATCCGACGAGCAGCGCCACCACCGCGACGGCGGTGACTCCTCGGAGCGTCGCCGGGCGGTTCACGCCCCTATCGTAGCCACACGCCGGTGCACGGAGCGCGAAGAGCTCAGGTGCCCTCCGATTCGGGCTCGAGTGATGCCGCGTCGGGCGACGGGCCCGCCTCCTTCACGTCGCGCGGGCGCCCGGTCACCATGGCCACCACCGCGCCGATGATCAGGCCGGCCGCCAGCAGCGAGCGCGGGGTCAGCGTCTCGTGGTTGAACGCCACGCCCAGGGCCACCGCCACCACGGGGTTGACGTACGCGTAGGTCGCCACCGTGGTCACCGCCACGTGACTGAGCAGCCATGAGTAGGCGGTGAAGGCGAGCAGCGAGCCGAACACGACCAGGAAGGCGAGCCCCAGAAGCGCCTCGGGCTTGACGGCTGCGAGATCGAAGTGCCCGATCTCGCCGATCGCGGCCCCTGCCAGCAGCAGGACCAGCCCGCCGGCCAGCTGCTCCATGCCCGTGCCCAGCAGCTGGCTGGACGGCAGCGGCCCACGACGCGCGTATAGCGAGCCTGATGCCCAGGAGACGGCGGCGAGCACCAGGATCCCGATGCCGATCGGGTCGAGCGAGTCGACCCCCGTCGATGGCAGCAGGAGGATCGCGACGCCGACCAGCCCGACGACCAGGCCCCCGATCGCCACCGCACTCGGCGCACGCCGGGTAAGAAGCGCATCGAACAGGCTGAGCCAGATCGGGACGGTCGCGATGATGACGGCGGCGATCCCAGACGGGATCGTCTGCTCCGCGAACGAGACCATCCCGTTACCGCCGAGCAGGAGGAGCGAGCCGACGATGATCGCCGTCCGCCACTCCACGCCCCTGGGCCACCGCAGGCGCCTGCCGGGCGCCTGGTCATGCGCCCCGCGCCATCGGTCGCGGGCCACCAGGAACGAGAGCATCAAGCCGCCGGCCAGCGTGAAACGCGCGCCCGCAGCTAGCAGCGGCGGCATGCTGTCCACCACATACGCGATGGCGAGGTAGGTGGATCCCCAGACCACGTAGACCGTGCCGAGGGCCGCGGCCACCGCCAGTGTCGATGCGCGGGGGGCGGTGGTCATCGGTGCATTGTGCGGTAACCGGCCATCGCATGTTGAACGGTGTCGCGGACCATTTCGTGAGATGGCGTCGTGAACGGCGCGGCCCGTTCGTCGTCATCATGAGGGGCACGAAACGGAGCGGAAGGATTGCACGACCGATGAAATACATGCTCATCATCGCCGGCGCGGATGACGCCTGGAGCCATCTGAGCGAGGCCGAGCAGGGCGCCCTGTACGGCAAGGTGCGAGCCTGGTGGGACGAGCACTCAGCCTCCGGCGAGATCCTCGATGGCCACGAGCTCCAGCCGGGCTCCACCGCGACCACGATCCGGCGCGACCCCACGGGCGAGGCGACGGTCACCGACGGGCCGTTCGTGGAAGGAAAGGAGATGGTGGCGGGCTACGGCATCCTGGACGTGCCCGACCTCGACGCCGCCATTCGCCTCGCCTCGTCGTGGCCCGCCCCCGATACGCTGGAGATCCGTCCCATCGTCGAGCGCTAGGCCTGCCAGCGGGGTCAGCGCATGTTGCCGTTCTGGCCGATGCTCATGCGGCCCGGCTGCGGCCAGTACGTCAATCCGTGCGGACGTGAGCCGACCGGGATGGTGTGGATGACCTTCCCGCTGGTGGTGTCGATGACCGATACGGATCCGTGGTATCGGTTCGAGACCCACAGCTGGCTGCCATCCGGCGAGAGCGACATCTCGTCGGGCGAGCCGCCCACCTGCCAGGTCGCGACGACCTTCAGCGACGCAAGGTCGATCACCGAGATGCTGCCGGCGGCACGGTTGGCCACGAACATCTGCGACGTGTCCCGGCTGAACTCGATGCCGTGCGCGCCGTTGCCGGTCGGGATGAACCCGGTCACCGTCATCGCCTGCGGATCCACGACCTGGATGCCGTCCAGGCCCTCGTTGGCGATGAAGAACGATCGACCGTCGGGGGCGAGGCGGACGTCGCGCGGCAGGCTGCCGACATCGACGTGGCCGGTCACCGCCATCGTCTTGGTGTCCACCTTGGCGACGACGCCGCTGTACTCGCAGCTGATCATCAGGTAGCTGCCGTCCGCCGACAGGTCAAGGTCGTCGGCGCCCGGCCACGGGACCTGCACGTATGCCAGGCGCTCCCATGTCCGGCGGTTGTAGAAGGTGATTCCGTTGTCCTTGACGAGCTTGGGCGAGATGTAGTCGGTGACCACCATCGCCTTCTCGCCGTCGAGCATGAAGTACACCGCGTACGGAAAGATCGGCAGGGCGATGCTGTCACCTGGCTGCGACGTCCGCGGATCGACAGGCGTCAGGGTGCCGCCGTTCATGTTGCTCACGTATAGGCGCTGCAGGTCCCAGTCCGGCGTGATGTGTTCGGGATAGGCCCCGGTCGTGAAGTGGCCCACGACCGCAAACGTGGCTGGATCGATGACGCTGACGTCGCCCGACGTCTCGTTCGGCACGTAGACCCGCGCCGGAATGCCGAACAGCGATGGATCGATCTGGCCGCTCACCGTGGCGGCATACACGCCTCCGGTGGGAACGGGGGTGGCTGTCGGCTCCGCCGTCGGCGATGGTGACGCGACGCCCGTGGTCGAAGGCGACGAGGTCGCCAGTCCCGCGCCCGATGGTCCCGACGACGGGCTCGGCGTCGAGCTCGAGCAGGCTCCCAGCAGCAGGCAGGCGGCAAGCGCCGTTGCGGCCCGTCGGCCGCTCATCGCGGCAACCAGGAGCTCACCGCATGTTGCCGTTGTGACCCAGGCTCATGTGCCCCGGCTGCGGCCAGAAGGTGAGGCCGTGCGGGTTGCCTCCGGTCCTGATGACCTTGATCACCTCCCCGGTAGCGGGGTTGAGGACCACGACGGTCCCGTGGAAGCGATTCGAGACCCAGAGCTGGCTGCCGTCCGGCGAGAGGCTCGCCATATCGGGTGAGCCGCCGATGTTCCAGGTGTCGACGACACTGCGTGTCGCGACGTCGACCACCGAGATCGAGCCGTTGTTGCGGTTGGTCACGAAGAGCCGCGTGACGTCACGGCTGAATCCCAATCCGTGCGCCCCCACGCCGGTCTTGATGAAGCCCACGCTCTTCATCGAAATTGGGTCGACCACGTCGACTCCGTTGGTGCCCTGGTTCGCCACGAAGAAGACATCTCCGGCCGGCGCGAGGCGGACGTCGAGCGGCGAGCCGCCAACGTGCAGAGAGCCGGTGATCGCCATCTGCTGCGTGTCGACCTTGACGACGGTCCCGGCACTCTCGCAGCTGACCAGGAGGAAGCTTCCATCGGGCGAGAAGTCCATGTGATTCACGCCTGGGAACGGAACCTGCACGAACTTCAGGAGCTCCCAGGTCTTGCGGTCGTAGAAGTAGAGGCCGTTGTCGGCGACCGTGCTCTTGCCGAGATAGTCGGCGACGACGATCGCCTTGGTGCCGTCCGGCGTGAAGTAGAGGTTGTACGGGAATGGCACCGACTTCGTGTCGACCGGCTTCTGGGTGCGCGGGTCGATCACCGTCAGCGAGGCGCCGTTCATGTTGTTGACGTACAGGGTCTGCAGGTCCCAGGAGGGCGTGATGTGCTCCGGCGACTTGCCCACGGCAAAACGACCAACAACGGTGAGAGTCACCGGATCGATGACCGTCACGTCGTTCGTCAGCTCATTCGGCACGTACACGCGGGGAGGGATGTCAGCGACGGATGGATCGACCACGCCCGGGACCGTTCCGGCGTACACGCCGCCGGGCGGAGTCGGTGACGGTGTCGGCTCCACGGTCGGGGTGGGCAACGGCGTCGTGCTCGGGGAGGCATCCGCTGTGCTGCCGGAGGACGGGCCGGGGGTATCGCTTGGTGTTGACGAAGAGCATGCCGCCAGGAGGGCGCCCGCCATGAGGAATGTGGCGACGCTCCGGCGGCGGGTCATGCGTTGCGGGTGCGGCTCGTGCCCCGACACTGCAGGGAGGTTGTCCAAGTGAGATGCTCCCAGGCTGAGATAGATGCCGGCTCGAGCACGGCCACCCATCCTAGCGGTTCCTTGGGTCCCGTCAATTCGGGCGTGGTTTTGTATCTTCCTTGGGAAATGAGGCGTATTTGACCCAGCGCCGCGCGGTCGACATCTCCCTGGACCTGGTCCTGCGCGAGGAGCGGTCGCGACTGATCGCGTCGCTGGTGCGCATCCTGGGCGACTGGGACCTGGCCGAGGAGCTGGTCCAGGAGGCCGCGGTCGCCGCGCTGGAGCACTGGCCGACCGAGGGCGTGCCTCGCAATCCGGGCGCCTGGCTGATGACCACCGCTCGGCGACGCGCAATCGACCGCTTGCGGCGGGACGCGCGATTCCGGGACCGCCTGGCGCTGCTGGCACGGGAGGCTGACGAGCTGGATCGACCGATTCCAACCGGCGGGCCGCTCGCCGCCGACGATCGGCTGCGGCTCCTGTTCACCTGCTGCCATCCGGCGCTCTCCCGCGAGGCGCAGGTGGCACTCACCCTGCGGACCATCGGGGGGCTGGATTCCGCCCAGGTGGCTCGCGCATTCCTTGTTCCCGAGGCGACCATTGCGCAGCGCCTGGTGCGAGCGAAACGCAAGATCCGCGACGCGGGCATCCCGTTCCGGGTCCCGGAGGCCGCCGAGCTGCCGCAGCGGCTGGATCAGGTCCTGGCCGTCCTCTACCTCGTCTTCAACGAGGGATACCTGGCCTCCGACGGGGTCGTGGCCGACCGCCGTGAGCTGACCGCGGATGCCGAATGGCTCACCTCGCTGCTCGTGCGCCTGATGCCCGATGAGCTGGAGCCGCTCGGCCTGCTGGCGCTGATGCGGCTGCACCTGGCCCGGGTGGATGCGCGCTTCGCGCCCGATGGATCGATGATCCTGCTCCCGGACCAGGATCGCTCGCGCTGGGACCATGCGGCCATCGCCGAGGCAGCGTCGCTGGTCGAGCGTGCCCTGCGGGGCGGGCGACCGGGGCCGTATGTCCTGCAGGCGGCGATCGTCGCGGTGCACGCCGGCGCCGGCTCGTACGCAACCACCGACTGGGCCGAGATCGTCGCGCTGTACGACCGCCTGCTCCGGCTCCAGCCCACGCCAGTCGTGGCGTTGAATCGCGCCCTGGCCCTGGCCGAGCTGCAGGGCCCTGCGGCAGCGCTTGCCGAGATCGAGCCACTCGCCACACGGCTGGACTCGTATCACCTGTTCCACGCCGCGCGCGGGGAGCTGCTGCGCCGCCTGGGTCGCCTGGCGGAAGCCAGGCTTGCGGATGGCCGTGCGCTCGCACTCACCGAAAATCCGGCCGAGCGGCGACTGCTGGAAGCGCGCCTGGTCGAGCCGGGCGGCAGGGAGACAGGCTCGTAACGGATGGGTCAGGCTTGGCGTCGGAGAGTTGGCCGGTGCACTCAGTGCCGGGCCTACCTGAAGGAGCCCACCATGACCCGATCGCAGATATCGCGCCGCTCCGCCGGCGCGCTCGCCCTGATCGTCATCGTCGCCCTGGCCGCCTGCACGAGTAGCGGCTCGTCATCGGCGTCAGCCGGGCAGAGCGGATCTGCGAGCGCGTCGGTAAGCGCCGAGGCATCCACGTCCGCATCGGCCTCGGGCACGGCGGCGCCCTCGCCGTCGAGCGGCGCAGCGGCGAGCGATGGGCCGACCGGGAGCCTCCTCCCGTTCGCCTGCACGCCGACGGTCGCGGTTGCCGCGACCACGGATCGCGCCCAGATCACCGACGTCAGGGTGGGTACCCACGCCGGCTACGACCGCGTCACGTTCGAATTCGCGTCTGGCATCCCGGATGTGCAGATCGCGGGCGTCCTGCCGCCGTTCTACAAGGATCCGAGCGGGCAGGCGCTCGCCGTGGCGGGAACGGCATTTCTGAAGGTGACGATGCACGGTGGCACCAAGGTCTCGCCGTCAGGGGCCGTCACGTACACGGGATCGACGAACTTCTCGCCGGGCTTTGGCCGCCTGCAGCAGCTGGTCGAGGGCGGCGACTTCGAGGCGGTCAGCACCTGGTACCTGGGCCTGAACGGCGGCGGCTGCATTCGCGTCCTGACCCTCGCCGGGCCGAGCCGCCTGGTGATCGACATCCAGCATTGACCCGGGGGCTAGCATCGGTCCGTCTCATCTCGCAGGAAGAGTGGTTGCATGGCTGACCGACCGACGCCCCCAAGGGGCTCCCTTGACCTGACCAGGTCGTATTCGGCGCGCTTCAAGACCGAGCGTGGCGAGATCGTCACCGAGCTCTTCGCGGCCGATGCGCCGCTGACCGTCGAGAACTTCGTCAACCTGGCCCGGGCCGGCTTCTATGACGCGACCACGTTCCACCGCGTCATCCCCGGTTTTATGGCCCAGGGCGGCGACCCCACCGGGACCGGTACCGGCGGTCCGGGTTACAAGTTCGGCGATGAGCTGTCGACGAAGCGGCGGCACGACGGCCCAGGCGTGCTGTCGATGGCGAACGCCGGTCCGAACACCAATGGCTCGCAGTTCTTCCTTACCTTCGGGCCAACGCCGCACCTCGACGGCCGCCACACCGTGTTCGGCCGCGTCACGTCCGGGATGGACGTCCTGCGCAGCATCCGGGAGCGCGACCCTCAGCGCGACCAGAAGCCGGGCGACCGGATCGACACGATCGAGATCCAGGAGAGCTGAAACGCCCTGGCCCGCCGCTACGGGTGAGGCAGCTGATGCGTACAGCAGCTCGTAGGTGACGAGGGGGTCCGGAGCGAAGTCCATGCGGGTGGCACAGCCGCCGCACACGAGCTCCTCGTCGGACTCCTCGATGTTGAAGGCGACCTCGTCGGTGCACCATGGGCAGGTAAGTTGAATGGTCATGCGCCGATCCTGAGCGTGCGGCGCGACACCTTGGCTGTCGCGATGCGCGGAAGGTCGTTCGGCCGCGCTACGCTTCGAGCTTGACCGATCCCCCCCCGGCCCACCCGGCGCGCGCCGCGTCGGCCGACTGGCGGCTGTTCGCTGCCGGGATCTATCGGCCGTTCCGCCTCCTGGCGGTCGCCCAGGGG
>JALYUB010000053.1 GCA_030853945.1 Chloroflexota bacterium | reverse complement strand
CCACAGCACCGCCCGCTCCGATCCGGCCGCGTCCATGACGGCCCGGACGTCGTCCATCGAAGTTTCGAGCGATTGCACTTCGCGGACCCGATCCGAGAGACCCGTCCCTCGCTTGTCGAGCATGAGCACTCGACCGGACGTCGCGAGCCCCTCGACATGACGGACCAGCAGCGACTGGTCCCAGGTCGAGAGAAGGTCTCCGGTGATGCCCCGGATGAAGACGATGTCGACGGGACCGGAGCCCCGACCTGATAGGCGATCGCGATGTCGCCACTTCGCGCGTAAGCCACGTCCGGGGGGTTCACGGAACGTATTCTGGCGCGCTGCCAGACTGGGTGGCCTCGAACAGCGCGAACCAGTAACCACGCACGATGTCGTACGTCGCGATGAGCCGATATCCGGCATCCGTCATCTCGCGCAGCACCCGTGACGGCGATGTCGCGTGACGGCCACGCCATCGGGCCAGCAATCCCTCCCGTCGTGACTCGAGGATTGCCACGCGTGCACCGGACCGAAGGTGCACACGCGCTTCGGCAAAGTACCTCGACGGATCCGGCAGGTGATGGTAGGTCGCCGACACGAAGAGGAGGTCCACCGGCTCCGGAATCTCGAGGCGGTCGCGGCGCACTCGCACTGCCCTCAGCGTCGTGAGGGCACGATCGTTGGCGGCGCGCACCAGATCGTCGAGGGTGCGCTGGTTTGCGTCGAGCGCGTAGACGACGCCGTTCGGCGCCACCACGCGGGCCAGACGCAGGGTGAAGTGTCCCGCTCCCGGACCCAGGTCTCCCACGGCCATGCCGGGTCGAAGATCCATGACGCCAATCACCCCGTCCGGGTCTCGAAGTCGATCCTGCCGCGTTCCCCCTCCGTACAGCCCACGGCGGATCGCTCCGGCCAGTCGTTCGAGGTTCATGCGCCCGGCTTACTCCACGACGCGGACTAGGTCTCGATCGCCGCGAACTCGTGCAGGAAGCGACCCGTCACTTTGGCCGCGCGGCGCATGAGGTCGAGGCTGTAGCTCTCGTTCGGGGCATGGTTCCGGTTCTCGGCATCGCCCGCGCCGAGGGTCACCATCGGCAACCGATGCGGGGCGCAGACCTGGTGCATCGGTGCGGTGCCGCCCGCGCTGAACCAGCGCAGCGGTGCCTCCTCGAAGATCCCCTCGTGCGCCCGCTCCGCGGCATCGACCATCGGGTCGCTGATCTCCGTCCAGTAAGGCTGCTCGCCGCGATGGACGACCAGGGTCACGTCGGTAAAGCCACGGCTGTCGAGATGCTCGCGCAGCGCAGCCGCGATGCGTCCGGGATCCTGGTTCGGGATCAGGCGCATGTCCACCTTTGCCGATGCCTCGGCAGGCGTGATGGTCTTGACCCCCGGATCGGTCCAGCCCGAGATGATTCCCGAGATGTTGCAGGTGGGCTGGAACGTATCGGCCTCCTGGGCGGCGAATCCGGTCAGGCCACCGACGAACTCCCCGATGCCGTAGATCCGCTTGACCTCGGCCTCCTCGAACGGAAGCGTGCGCAGGTGTGCCAGCTGTGCCTCGGTCGGGGCCGCGACGTCGTCCATGAAGCCGTCGATCGTGATGCTCCCGTCCGGCCGGCGAAGCGTCTCCAGCGCCTGGATCAGCCGCCAGGCAGCGTTGGGAAGGAGCTGGGCGCCACCCGAATGCGCATCGAACGCCAGGGTGCGCACCGAGAGCTCCACATAGCACATGCCGCGCACGCCGCAGACCAGCAGCGGCCGCCCCTTCTCGTCCACTCCGCCGCCCTCGATCAGGGCGCCGTGCCCCTCGAAGAACTCGGGACGCCGGGAGAGGAGCGACGCGAGATGCGCGCTGTCGCTCTCCTCCTCCCCCTCGACGATAAAGCGGACGCGGCACGGGAGTTCGCCCGCCGCGTCGCGCAATGCCTCAACGGCCTGGATGCGGTGGAGGAGCTCACCCTTGTCGTCGCACACGCCGCGGGCATACAGGCGCCCATCGCGCAGGCTCGGCTCGTACGCCGGCGTCTCCCACAGATCGAGTGGCGCGGCCGGCTGCACGTCGTAATGCTGGACCGCGATGAGGGTGCGCGGTCCGGACCCCAGCTCGCCAATCACGAGCGGCGGGACGCCCTCCTCGCGCAGCACCGTGACCTCGGCGCCCGCTGCGCGGAGCCGTTGCTCCACCCATTGCGCGCCGCGTTCCAGCTCCGGGAACTGATCGGTCTCGCAGGGAATCGTGCAGAAATCCCGAAGCTCCTCGACCCATGCATCGAACCGTTCGTCGCAGAGCCGATCGAAGTCAGCCAGGTCAGCCTTCATCAGTCGCGCCCCGCCGTGGTGGAAATGTCGGCCTCATTTCCCGCCGCATCGGCGAGGGTCCACCACGAAGGCGCGAACTCGTCCCGCACCATCCGGCCGCCGGCGGCGAGCGCCGCCGCGACCCGGACCTCGGCCTGGTCGTGAGGGACCCAGACCGCGATATGGATCGCGCCCCCGCCACCCTGGCGCGGCTCGTCCATCGACTCGAACCAGAATCCCGGCCCGCGATCGACCGGGTCGACCAGGTCCTCATCGGGGCTGTCAATGCGGGGCACATAGCCGAGCACGGCCTGCCAGAACGGCATCACCTCGGCGATATCGGGCGCGCCCGGGACGATGAGCATTGACTGCACCGCGGACGGATCGGCGGAGAGGCCCAGGTCCCGCGCTCGAGACGAGATCTGCCGCGCGGCCTCGAGGTCGGCCTCGGTCATGCCCATGTAGTCATCCGCGACCGTGATGAGCCGGATCGTCACGCCGCCCTCCCGCACGTCCACCGCGGGCGGGTGATCGTCGAGTCCAGGGATCTTGCCAATCGCCTCCACCAGCTGCGTGCTTTCGGCAAACGACCCGGTGCGGAAATAGATGCACGCGCCCTCGCCGATGACCCGCCAATCCTCGACGCCATCGGCTCCATGGAAAGCGCTCGCCGTGATGCGCTTTGTGGTCTCCGTCACAAGGTTCTCCTTCGGGGCGTCAACGTCGATGGAGTGCGCTGGATCTGCCGCACATGCGTTCGCGGTCATCGACTAGCTGCTCGGCATACCATGCGCGCGATTGCGGACGACGAAGCGGAGGATACCGATGACCGATCGCGAGAGCATCGTCGATTGGCTGCTCGACTCCGACCCATCCATCCGCTGGCAGGTCCTGCGTGACCTGCTCGATGCGCCCGCCGACGAGGTGGCCGCCGAGCGTGCAAAGGTCGCCCGCGAGGGCTGGGGCGCGCAGATCCTCGCCGCGCAGGACCCCGACGGGAGGTGGAGCGGCGGGACCTTCGCACCCAGGTGGATCGCAACCTTCGACACGCTGCACCTGCTCTACGTCTTCGGCATCGACCCGGCCAGCCAAGAGGCGCGACGAGCGATCGCGCCGGTCCACGAGGCAGCCCGGTGGGACTACGACGCAAACCTGCGCTTTTTCGAGGGTGAGGTCGAGCCCTGCATCAACGGCCGGACGGTGGCCATCGGCGCCTACTTCGGCCGGGACGTGCGAGGGATCGTGGACCGCCTTCTCGGTGAGCAGATGGCGGACGGCGGTTGGAACTGCGAGCAGGAGAACGGCTCGATCCGTGGCTCGTTCGACTCGACCATCAACGTCCTTGAAGGTCTCCTCGAGTACGAGCGCTCGACCGGCGCCGACAGCGACGTGGCCGCTGCGCGCGGCCGCGGAGAGGAGTACCTGCTCGCGCGGCGGCTCCTCCACCGCCTGTCGGATGATGAGATCGGCCAGAGACGCTGGCTGTACTCTGGGTTCCCCGACGGCTGGTTCTATACGCTCCCGCGCGTGCTCGACTACTTTCGCGTGGCGCGCATGGGGCCGGACGAGCGAATGACCGAGGCTCTTGAGATCGTCCGCTCGAAGCGCAGACCCGACGGGCAGTGGCCGCTCGACCATGCCTACCACGACGCATCGCTCGTCGACTTCGGGGAGCGCGAGGACGAGCCGAGCCGATGGATCACGCTCCGCGCGCTACGCGTCCTGCGCTGGGTTGAAAAGGCCAACCGATCGGCCGCGTGAACCCCATGGTGCACCAGCTGACCAAGGCGCAGGCGCGGCGGGTGGCGGTTCGTGCGCAGCTCCTCGGCGCAAAGCGGCCGAAGGACCTGGTCTCGCTGGTGGAGCGGCTGACGCTTTTGCAGCTCGACCCCACTGCGGCCATCGCGCCCAGCGCCGACCTCGTCGCCTGGAGCCGTATCGGCCCGTCGTATCAACCAGCTCATCTCAAGCGGGCGCTGGAGGTGGACCGCACGCTGGTCGAGTTCAACGCTGTCGTGCGACCGATGGGCGACATCGGCCTGTACCTGGCCGGCGCAGCCGAGTGGCCGGCGTATGACAAGCAGCGCGACTGGCTGCGCGACAACGACCGCTTCCGCCGCGACATCCTGGACCGGCTCTCGGGATCCGGCGCGCTGACCTCGCGCGATATCCCGGACACATCGGTCGTGCCGTGGCCGTCGACCGGCTGGACGAACAACCGCAACGTCACGCAGATGCTGGAGTTCCTGATGATGCGCGGCGAGGTTGCGATCTCCGCGCGAATCGGTCGGGAGCGCGTATGGGATCTCCCTGAACGGGTCTACCCGGCCGATGTCGAGGTGCCGTCGGCGGAGGAGGCGACGCGACGAAAGAACGAGCGCCGGCTGGCGGCGCTCGGGATCGCGCGCCGCAGGACCACAGCGGTCCCCGTCGAGCCGTGGGACGTCGGCGAGGCCGGCGAGCCTGCTGTGGTCGAGGGCGTGAAGGGCGAGTGGCGCGTGGACCCTGGCGCGCTCACCGACGATTTCGGAGGCCGGACGGCGCTGCTCTCCCCCTTCGACCGGCTCATCCACGACCGCACCCGATCCATGGAGCTCTTCGATTTCGAGTACGGCCTCGAGATGTACAAGCCAGAGCCGGCTCGCCGCTGGGGTTACTACGCCCTCCCGATCCTCCACGAGGACCGACTCATCGGCAAGGTCGACGCCGCCGCCGACCGCAAAGGATCCGCGTTGCGAGTCAACGCCATCCACGAGGACCTCAAGTTCACACGACCCATCGCGGAGGCGGTGCGGGCCGAGCTGGACGCGCTCGCCACCTGGCTTGGGCTGGATAAGGTCGAGTCGTCCTGGTGATCAGACGCTGACCCATACCCCGGTAGCGGCTGACTCGATCGCCGCGTCGACGAACGCGATGCTGCGAGCACCAACTCGCAGATCCGGATAGGGCCCGTCGCCCTCGCCCGGTGGCTCGCCGTTCGCGATAGCCGCGTAGAACGGTCGAATGAGGTCACGCAACGCCTCTCCCCAGCCCTCCGGATGACCGGCCGGCAACGAGGGAATGCCCGAGGCGGGCTGCTCACCGCCCGGATCCCGGACGAGGAGCCGCGCCTCCGCTCGACTGCGCACCCACAGGCGCTCCGGCGTTTCCTGGTCCCAGGCGAGCGACTGCACCGAGCCGTCCACGTCCAGGGTGAAGTGGTTCTTGCGGCCGCTGCTCACTTGGCTGAGCGTACAGGCGCCGTGAGCGCCGCCTGCGAATCGGAACAGGATCGTGGCTGCGTCCTCGGTGTGGACCTCCACCGGCTCCGCCGGGCCCTTGGCGATGGAGAAGGCAACGCCGCTCTCGAGGGGTCGCATGCGGGTGGGGATCAGCGTCGCGAAGTCGGCCATCACCGCCTCGACCTGCAGGCCAGTGATGAACTCGGCGGTATCGAACCAGTGCGTCCCGATGTCGGCCACGGCGCGCGATCGCCCAGAGACCTCCGGCTCCAGCCGCCAGTTGAAGTCGCTTGGGTCCGACAGCCAGTCCTGGATGTACCCGCCGTGGATGAGCCGGATCTCCCCCACCTCGCCCCCGGCGACAAGAGCGCGGGCGCGCTTGACCATGGGATAGCCGCGGTACGTCAGCGCCACCATCGCGTGTCGCCCGGCACGCTCCGCCTGCTCGGCCAGGGAATCGGCCGACGCGCGATCCAGCGCAATCGGCTTCTCGACGACGACATGCTTACCCGCCTCCAGTGCCGCCGCGGCAAGCGCGACATGCGTGTCGTTCGGCGTGCAGACGTGCACGACGTCGACCTCTGGATCACCGATCACCTCGAGCGCATCGGTGGACCATCGGCCCACACCGAGCCGCCGTGCCCGATCGCCCGTGCGATCCGGGTCGGCACCGACGATCACCGTCACCTCCGCGAGGCCGGTTCGCCGGATCGCATCGACGTGATGCGGGCCCACGAATCCGGCGCCGATGACCGCCGTGCGGATCGGACTACCCATCGGAACCGGCGAGGAGCGAGTAGAAGGTGACCGCTGCCACCGACATCTGGATCAGCAGCGCGAGCCCGTAAGCGGTGAGAGACACGAAGAGGAGGGCATTCAGTCCGAAGAGCGCCGTCGCGCCCACCCCTGCGACGAGCGTCAACTGAGCCGGGCGGCTGCGAAACGCACCGGCTCGCTGGAGCTGCACGAATCTCACCCCGATGACGAGCAACAGGTAGGCGAAGACCACAGCGCTCGCCGTGACGAGGGTCGCTCGCTCGTCGTCGAACGCCGGAAAGAGAACCGCCGGCAGGAGGCTCTCGAACGTTACGTTGAAGCTTGTCGATACGATCGCCCGGCGCCGGATGCGGTGGCCAGCCGTCCATTGCGCCGCATCCGGGGCGATCCCGGGCAGAACGGAGGCGAAGCCAGCCACGACGACGGCGACCGTGGCGATGCCGATCAGCAGGGCCTCACCGGTCATCGCGGACGCCCGTCAGCCGGCCGTGGGCGCCAGGACCTTGTAGTCGCCGTGGTATCGAACCTCCAGCAGGTTGTTGAACAGGTTGAGCATGTTGATGTAGCCGATCAGGAACGAGAGCTCGACCATCTCCGGATCGGTGAAGTGCTCGTGCAGCTGTTGGCCCAACGGTTCAGGGATGGCGTTCGAGTCGGCCATCGCGGCTCGGGTGTACTCAACGGCCAACCGTTCGCGAGGCATCAGCGAATCGGGAACTTCGACCAGGGTCAGCGGATCTTCGAGGATGCTGGCCATCCCCACCAGGTCGACGTGCGAGTTTGTACAGAACTGGCATTCGTTGGTCTTGGAGGCAGTGATGATCACCAGCTCCTTGACGCGTCGCTCGAGGAGGCCGCCGGGATAGACGCTGTTCCCGAAGCCGGCGAAGGCGCGCAGGATCTCGGGCCTCAGGCACATGGCCTGGATCATCTCGACCGGCGGCCGCCCGCGCTCCCACAACCCACGGCTCTCGTCGAACGACGGATCGTCCTTCACCGCTTCGAACGCCGATTGGATCTGCTCCGGGCTGACGGTGACGCGCATCGGTCAGCTCTCCTCGGTCTTGGCCTCTTCCCCCATATTCATGGCGGTCATCAGCTGGAAGTAGTTGTCGTCCGGATCGGAGAACGTGGCGATCAGCGCACTGGGGCCGCTCCCGTCACCAAAGGTATATGGCTCCCGCACGACCGTCGCGCCGGCATCCTTGAAGCGCGCGAAGTCGCCGGGCACGTCGGCGGTCTCGATATTCCAGATGATCCTGCCGGGCTGCTCGTTCTGTCCGTGGACTTCGTCGTGGGGTCCCACGGAGACGAAGCCGGTGCCGATCCGCCATGACGCGAAGCCTTCTCCCTCGAAGGCGGGCTTGCCGAGCAGCTTCGAGTAGTACTCGACAAGGCGCTGCGGGTCTTCCGACCCGATCAGAAGGTTGTTGAAGTTCACGCTGTCTCCTCGCTTACGGCTATCTGCTGCTGAGGTCGATGATATGACCTCGCAGAACGGCCGGTGCCGGGACGTCGCGTGCATGCGCCTCAGGCCTGCGCGGGAATGCCCTCGCCGGTGGCCAGCCGGATCCAATCTGCCTCCTCTCGATTGACGATGATCGTGCCGGTGGACTGGTGCCGGCGCTCACCGCCCGACCAATATTCGATCCAGGCCTGGGTGAGCGGCAGCATCGCAGGACGGTCGCCGATGCTCGCGAGGGGATCGGCGCCCGGCTCCGCGTGGAGCTGCCCCCGGATCAGGTAGTTTCCCGATTGGACAGCTACTGGATGACTCTCGGTGTCCTGGCGGAGCCCCGAATCGCCCCTTGGGCCGGTGGCATGTACGGCGACCAGCTCGCGACGCTGGATGATGATGTCGTCGACCGAGCGTCCGATGCCATCGTCGAAGCTCTCGAACTCGGCATCGGCGAGGTGGAGCTCTGCGCACGCGTTCAGCAGATCGGTGAGCCGGTCCGCCCGCAGCCGGACCCACCCGAAGACGCGGTGATGACGGCCGTAGGCAATGAAGCGGACCAGCGGCAGATCCGACACCGCATCGGGCTCGAAGACCTCTTCTCGCGTGGGCTGCATGAGGAGGTGCAGGCGACCGGAGGGCGATCTCGGCGGCATCATCTCGCAAGGCTGGAGATCGAGCTCAGATCCCGGTATGACCTGAAGGTACCGAGCCACAAGGTCCATGCGGCGAAGAGGCGGCTACCATGGCGGAGATGGACGTCAAGGTCAGCGGAACGGTGCGCGCCGCGCCAGAATCCGTCTTCTCGTTCCTTGCGGACTTCGAGAACTGGCCCGCTGGCAGAGCGACATGAGGACAACGGAGCTCGTGGAGGGCGAGCCCGGCCAGTCGGGCGCTCGGTATCACTACGTCTCGAAGGCGATGGGTCAGACCTTCGACTCGACGGTCCGCATCGTGCACACCGACGCGCCGCGCGAGATCGCATTCGAGGGCGAGTGGACGGGAGTGCTGCGGCCGAGTGGCCGGTACCTGGTCGAGCCTGCACCGAATGGCTCGCGGGTCACGCTGAACCCACATCCCGAGGCACGAGGCTTCGGGAGAGTCATGGCTCCACTCATGGGCCTGATGATCAAGCGGTACAACCTAGAACACCTCGAGTTACTGCGGAAGGCCGTCGAAGGAGGCTGAACCCGGCCACGCTCCGTCAGCCAGCTCCGGGCCAGCGACGAAGGTACTGATGGCCGCGTGGTGGCCTCATCCCCTTCGCGGCCGAGGCCGGCTGCCAGGTCGTTGCCGAAGGCATCGAGACCGAGGCGGAACGGGCAACCCCGTCGCTCAGCTGGGCGTGACACTGGGACAGGGGTACCTGCTGGCAAAACCGGCGCCCGCTGCGACGTGGAGCGCCGCAGCCCAGCCGCCCATTGTCCCGATTCGAGCTATCCCCTCCGCAACCGCGCCGCCATCGCCTGAGCGGCGCGCGGCCCGACCCCGTGTAATGCGGGTCAGCGTTCGCGCAGTGCGGACATCACGCCAAGTCGCGAGAGGCCGTGATCGGCGATCGCAATGGCGGCGACCAGCGCAGCCATGATCAGGCCGATCATTGCGGCGAGCAGCGCCAGCGGTATCGCCGGCGCATCAGCTGGAGGGTCAAATATCCCGGCCAGGATCTGGAGCAGAGCGATCCCTACCAGGCCACCGGTGAGCAGACCTGTCGCCACGCCGGCGACGCCGACAAAGAGCGCTTCGCCGACCATCGATGCTCGCACCTGAGCAGGCTCTGCGCCGATCGCGACGAGGGTCGCCAGCTCGCGTCGGCGTTCGGCGAGCCCGGCCAGCAGAAATAGCGTGACTCCCACCGCAGCTATCAGCACGGCAAAGGCGACATCGAGCGCGACGAGGCTTGACAGATCGACAGACGTGATGCTGTTTGCCAGACGTGCCTTCGTCGTCCCAAGGTCAGTGATCTGCCAGCCGGCACCGAGTCGGTGTGCGAGCGCCGCGGACGCCTGTTGGACATCGCCATCGGCCCGTGCCAGGACAAACGAGATCCGAGGGTTACCCGTCTGCGCGGCCACATACCCAAGGTTCGCCACCAGGAAGGCGTCCTTCGGCGCGGTCGGGAACTCGAGCGCAATGCCTGCCATCGTGAAGTCGACGGTCTTCAGGGAGCCAGTCGCGTCGGGCACGCGGATCCGGATCCGGTCACCCGGCACGACGCTGTAGTCCTTGGCGGTCTCGGCCGAGACGAGGATCGCGTCGGGCCTGGCGCGCAGGGCGTCGAATGCGCCCTTGGCGCTCGCGCCCGAGAAGAAGGAATCAGCCAGCGGCGCCACGTCGGGGAGCGTTGTCGCATCGATCGCGAGGAGGTCCTGAGCCTCGGGCCCGACGTACACGACCCGATCGACAAAGGGCGTGGCGTTGGCGATCGCCGGCCCGGCGAGGCGGGCAACGGCGGATGTGGTTGTGGGCGCGTTCGGAGCAGCCTTGAGATCTGCGCCCAGCGTAAGTTCGGCATCGATGCGCTGCTGCTGTCGGTATGTGGCGTCGAAGATGAGGACGCTGGTGGCGAAGCCCACCGCCAGGGCAAGGACCACGATCGCCCGGGACGCCGCCGTCGCCCTGGCCACCAGCGATCGACCGGCGAGATCGCCGCCGGGACCGAGGAGGCGGCCCAGGACCGTGCCGATGCCCCCGCCACGGCGGAGCAGCAAGCCCGCGCCCCGCAGCAGCAACAGCGTTCCGCCGGTCCACAGCAGCACTGGAGCCAGGAATGAGGTCAGCGCGAGGGTGACCGTGGGATTCCCCTCGGCGTTGAGGACCGGATGGATCCCCGAGCCGCCAGCCACGAAATAGACCACGACGCCGGCGACGAGCGCCAGCACATCGAGGAACAGCCGCTGCCATAGAGGCGCACGGCCGCGCTGAAGCTCCTGACGTCCGGACGAGATCTCCTCACTGAGCTGTGCGCGGAGAGGCAGGATCGCCGCCAGGGTCGCCAGCAGGGTGGTGAGGCCGATCGCCAACGCCGCGGCGCGGAGGACCGCGGACGCCGCGCCGGCGGAGGCCAGTTCAGCGCCGAAGAAGACGAGCGCGATGACCGACCCCAGGATCAGGCCGAGCACGGACCCGGCAAGGGCCACGAGGAAGGTGGCGCCGACGAACACCTGCAGAAGTCGTTGTTGCGTTGCGCCACGCGCCCGCAGCAGCGCAGCGTGACGTCGGGTCGTGTCAGCCGTCGCGTCAGCCGCCAGCCGGGACAGGGCGAGCGCAAGGAGCATTCCGGGCAGCGCCAGGAAGATGAAGAGGATCTGGCCCCAGACAAGGTCTGCCGCAAGCGGCTCGAGAGAAGCACCGGCATCGTCGACCCAGACGAAGCTTCCGGCGCCCTGGCGCTCGACCCGGCGCCTGACCGTGTCCAGCCAGGCCTGGGCGGCGACGGGATCGCCGGGCAGCAGCGCATGATGGAGGCGGACGTGGAGTTCCCGGCGCACGGCGGGGTCCGCGGCGAAGACTGGCGTGCCTGTGCCCGGAGGAGGTGATGCACCAGCGGCCGGATCGGTCGCCGTTGCGGAAGGCGGGATCTTGGGCAGCACGAGCCTTTCGAGGTCGGCGCTGCTCATGGCGGCCACGTTCACCGGCGGATTGGCTCCGGCGGCACGATGGGCCGAGTCGATCGGCCCGAGGATCAGGTCGGCGCCGGCGATCGAGACGATGCCTGAGACCTGGAGCCTCACGGACGCGCCGCCCGGCAGGGAGAAGTCGATCGTGTCCCCCGGCACGGCTCCCAGGTTCGACGCGAGGTCGCGACTGATGGCCACCTGGCCCGACGCGGCCGAGCCCGACGAGAGACCGAACAGGCCTGTGGCTGTGGTATAGGAGGCATCCACGCCGACGAGGACTCCGACGCTCGTCTGCGTCGCCGTTCCCGCCTTGCTCATCGCGGCGCTATCGAAGTGGGCGAGCTCGAAGGCCGAGACGGTTCCAACCGCTGGGTCGGCCTTGAGGATGGCAGTGGCTGCCGCCGCGTCCGCTTTCGGGCCGAGGATCACCTGTCCGTCGACGGGCAGGTCCGCCAGCGCCCGCCGGGTGACGGTGCTCCCCGAGGCGGCTCCGAACAGCAGAACGCTCGTGACCAGCGCCGACGCGATCGCGACCCCGACCAGCGCGGCCAGCGAGCGACGGGGCTCTCGCATGACCAGCCGAGCGGCGTGTCGCAACGCGCTCACGCCGGGATCCCTTCGGTCAGGCGACCGTCCCGCATCCTGTAGTGGCGGTCGGCCAGAGCAACGCTGGCTGGATCGTGCGTGACCAGGACGAGGCTGGCTCCGCGGCGACGGACCGCCGCGCTCAGCAGCTCCAGCACGCCGCCGGCGTTTTCCTCGTCGAGGCTGCCGGTCGGCTCGTCGGCGAGGATGACAGCTGGCTCGATGGCCAAGGCTCGCGCGACCCCCACCCGCTGTCGCTCGCCGCCGGACAGTTCGTCGATGCGCGCATCAAAGGCGGAATCGAGTCCCACCTCCGCCATTGCGGCTCGCGCTCGTGCATCGCGCTCCCGTTCAGGCTCGCCCGCGAGGGCGAGCGGCAGGGCGACGTTCTCACCGGCGCGCAGGCTGGCGATCAGGCCGAATGACTGGAACACGATCCCAATTCGACGCTGGCGCAGGCGAGCACGCTCGGCGCGGGTCAGTCGCGACAGGTTGTGACCGAGGACGTTGATCTCGCCGGCATCCGGCGCCTCGAGGCCTGCCAACAGGCCCAGAAGTGTCGTCTTGCCCGATCCCGACGGGCCCTCGATGGCCACGAAGCTCCCCTCCTCGATCTCGAGGTCCACATCACGTACCGCCACGACCGGGAGGATCCCCCGCTGGACATAGCGCCGAGTCACGCCCCGACAGCTGATCACCGTCATCGCTGCCTCCGATCGCCCACGACGCGGCCGTCGCGCAGCTGAACCACGCGGTCAGCTCGATCGGCAACGTCGGGATCGTGCGTCGCCAGGAGCATGGTCACTGCGTCGCGCCGGTGGATCTCGGTCAGCAGGTCGAGGAGCGCCGCCGCATTCGACGAGTCGAGCTCGCCGGTGATCTCATCGGCCAGCACGATGGGTGCCCGAGTCGCGAGGACGGTTGCGAGCGCGGCGCGCTGCTGCTCACCGCCGGACAGCTGGGTCGGACGATGACGCTCTCGTCCCTCGAGGCCGACCAGATTCAGGATGCCTCGGCCAGCCGCGCGGTCCACGGGACGTCCGGCCAGCTCAGAGGCGAGCTGGACGTTCTCGTCCAGATCGAGGAACGGGACGAGGTTCTGGCTCTGGAACACGATGCCGACGTGGGCGCCCCGCAGGCTCGCGCGCTCGTCCTCGTCCGCTCGAGAGAGATCGATGCCATCGACAATGACCCGGCCCGCTGTCGGCCGATCGGACCCGGCCAGGAGCTGGAGCAGCGTCGACTTGCCCGATCCCGACCGACCCATGATCGCCACGAACTCGCCGGGCGCGACCTCCAGGTCGATCCCGCGCAGTGCGATCGTCTCGACGTCGGCCTCGCGAAAGACCCGGATCACGTCGGCGAGCTGGATGGCAGCCGGGCTCACGACCACGTGAAGCTTGCGATGATCGTGTGAAATGCATCGATGTTGTCAACGCCGTCGGGTGACGCAAGGCTGACGATCGCGAGGCCGCTCGGGCCGGGCACGTAGTAGCGATCGACCGTCAGTGGCACCTGCTTGCCGGTCACGGGGTCCGGCGGCGACGTGACGTGGTAGGCCAGGTGCACATAGTTCGAGCCACCTACCGCCACCTTGTCCTGCTTGATGAGCTGGAATCCGGCTTGCCGCTGAAGCGCAGGCAGGTCTGTGGACGAGACGTATCGCTCCACGTCCGCCTGGCTCGCGACGATCCCGACCGTCTCGCTGCTGTCCTTGTCCCGCACCGCTACCCCATCGGCCTGCGTGGTGACCTGCCAGCCCGCGACGTACTGGACCGAGAATATCGGGTTGGTGCCGTGGTACGTCAGGAAGACCGCGTTGTCCGGGATGTCGCCGCTTGTCGTGCCGCCACTTGCCTCCGGCGCCTGCGATCCGCTCGGGCTCGCTCCCGAAGAACTCGCCGCGGACGCGATTGGGGCAGAAGAGCTTGCCGCGGGTGTGGCCGATTGGCCGGCATTGCCGCAGGCGGCCAGAATCACGGCCACGCCCGCGATCAGGAACAGTCGACGGAGCTGACCGACTGGATTGGAACGGCGCATCAAGAGGGAACCTCGCGTTGTCTCACCGGCCTGTGTTGGCCGATCAGCGCAAGTGTTCGCCCGTGAAGATGAACCTCACCTGAAGCGCGGCAGAGAGAGACGGAAGGTTGCGCCCTGGCCGGGGCGGCTGGTCACCGCCAGCCGACCGCCGTAGCGATGAGCCAGGCTGCGCGCGATGGCGAGACCGAGGCCGCTCCCATCGGGTTTGCCGGCATCGGGACGGAGACGGGAGAACGGCTCGAAGATCCGATCCACGTCGGCGGCGGCGATTCCCGGGCCGTCATCGCTGACCTCCACGACCGCATCCCGTTCGACAATGCGCGTGACGACCCGCGGTGCACCGGCCGCCGGTCCGGCGTATCGGAAGGCATTGTCGATCAGGTTTGCCACGATCCTGCTGACGGCGTCGGGATCTGCCGCAACCGAGAGGTCGGCCTCGAGCTTCATGTTGGCGCGCGGGTCACCAGGGTGGGCAAGGGCAAAGGCCTCGACGGTCTCGGCGACAACGACGGACAGATCAACCGGCTCACTGGCCCCCTCGGGCCGCACCTCATCGGCACGCGCCAGCAAGAGCAGGTCGTTCGTCAGTCGCGACAGACGGTCCGCCGATGCAACGACCACCGCGAGCGCAGCGCGGAGCTCATTCGTGGACGCGGAAGCCGCAAGCGCCCCTTCGGCAGACGCGCGGATTGCCGCGAGTGGCGTCCTCATCTCGTGCGACGCGTCTGCCACGAACCGACGCTGACGGGCATGGGCCTCGCTGATCGGGCGCAGGGTGCGCGACGCGAGAATCCAGGCAGCGCCTCCGACCAGGACGATGACGACAAGATCTGCTCCGATCAGCGCCAGCCGGATGCGCTCGACGGTGGCCTGGTACGCCACCTCCGCAGCCTGCTGGTTGGTGAGCTCCGGACCGATGTCGAACTGCGGCGCGAGGGCGGTCGACACGCCGAAATAGAAGACCGCGCTGAAGGCGCCGAGCACGAGCGCAAACAAAATCACGTACAGCAGGGTCAGGCGAAGGCGCGTGCGGGCGAACATCAGGGCCCTGCAGGTGCCCGGAGCCGATAGCCCGACCCGCGCACGGTCTCGATCAGGCCATCGCGCCGACCGTCATCCACCTTGCGTCGCAGGCTGCGGATGTAGACCTCTACGATGTTCGACTCGGCGGCAAAGTCCGCATCCCATAGGGCGTCAATGATGCGATCGCGCGGGAAGACCTGGCCAGGACGCCGTGCAAGCAGCTCCAGCAGAGCGAATTCGCGAGATGTGAGTCGAATCTTGCGTCCGGCACGCGATACGCCCAGGGTCGCCGGGTCAAGCTCCAGATCGCCGACCTGCACGCGCGGCGCGCGCTCCTCGGACCTGCGGCGCCCAAGCGCCCGCACGCGAGCGCGAAGCTCGTCCATGCTGAATGGCTTGGCGAGATAGTCGTCAGCGCCCCGATCGAGTCCGGTGATGCGGTCCTGTACGTCATCGAGCGCAGTAAGCATCAGGATCCCCGCCGAGAATCCACGCTCCCGTAGCGCCGAACAGGTCGCGAAGCCGTCGAAGCCGGGAAGGATGACGTCCAGGATGACGAGGTCGTAGGCGTAGGTCGCTGCCCACTCGAGCGCCTGGCTGCCGTCGCCCACGACATCAGCCGCATGGCCGTCGTGCGTCAGCGCGGCCTTGACCGCGGCGGCGATGGGCGCCTCATCCTCGACGATCAGGATCCGCAGGGTTCGTCCTCCTTGCACGGGAGCGCTCTGTCGAGGCGGGGCCGTCATGATCGCAGCCTCGTTGGAGCAAGGGTGGGTATCGCGGCCTCACCTGAACCCAGGATGAATGCAAGGAAATGCGGATCGACAACGACGAATGCCCGTCGCCGCTGCCGATCCGCGGAGTCCGATCAGCCGGCGGGGTTACTCCGCGCCGTCAAACTGATGGTCGACGTTCTGGCCCGCGGGGTCAGCGTGACCCCCGGGGCCGTCGGCCTCGGCGCCAGTCGTCCCGGCTGTCTCCGAGGCATCGGCAGCGGTCTCAGCCGCCGCCGAGTCCTCGCTCGCTGCCCCGGCCGCTCCAGCGGCACCAGCGACGTCCGGTGTGGTCTGATCGCCCTGCTGCAGAGTATCGGCATCGGTGCCGATCGGCTCCATCTGGCTGGCAGCGGCGTCCGCGGTCGGCGCCGCCGGCGTGGGACTTGCGGCGAAAACGCTGGTCGCCCCAGCGATGAGAAGTACCGCGCTGCCAGCAATCGCCGGGACGCGGAATCGTTCGAGCTTCATGGCTCAGTCTCCTTGGATTGGTCGAGCGATCTGCCCGATCACGCGCTCACTATGCAATACGCAGTGTGAGCCGCCGGTTAATCGTAGTTCGCGAGCGATTCACGTGAGATTCACGCTGCCCCAGCAACATGGAGGCATGAAGATCCTGATGCTCGAGGACGACGAGCGCCTCCGGTCGGTGATCGTGCGTGGCCTGCGTGGTTCCGGGCACACGGTTGACCTGGCCGGGACCGTCGAGGAGGCGCGATGGCTACTTTCCGAGACGAAGCACGACGTGCTCATGCTCGATGTGATGCTCCCCGATGGAGACGGGTTCACCCTGTGCCGCGAGCTGCGCGCGGCCGGCAACTCGACTCCCGTCCTCATGCTGACTGCTCGAGACGCCGTGACGGATCGGGTCCGCGGCCTCGACGCGGGAGCCGATGACTACCTGGTCAAGCCCTTCGCATTTGCAGAGTTGGAGGCACGGCTGCGTGCCCTCGACCGCCGCGGACCGAGCGATCGACCGTCAAAGCTCGTTGTCGGAGACCTCGAGCTCGACCCCGCCGCTCACCGTGTGACCGTGGGCTCGCGCGATCTGCGGCTCACCGGACGCCAGTTTTCCTTGCTCGAGTTCTTCGCGCGCCGCGCCGATCAGGTTCTCACCCGAGCGCAGATCCTAGAGCAGGTCTGGGACTGGGCATTCGACGGCGACCCTCGCATCATCGATGTATACGTGCGGTCCTTGCGCCGGGCGCTCGGCAGTCACGCACAGGCGCCCTCGATCGAGACGGTACGGGGCGTTGGGTACGCACTGCGCCCGGCGCGGGCCTGAGCCTTCGTCGTGAGCATTCGCTCGCGTCTCGCGGCGGCCTACGGCGCCGGGATCATCCTGACCCTGCTTATCGTCGGGCTGTTCTTGTGGTGGCAGATGGGCATGGCGCTGCGCGGCACGCTCGCAACCGCACTCGCAACACGTGCGACCGGCGTCATCACCTCGATCGAGAACAGCAGCCAGTCGGGTCTCCAGGAGGCCGATCAGACCGCGCCCGGTGTCTTCGCGGCCCTTTTTGCCGCAGACGGCTCCCCCCTGGATGCCACTGTCGACGCGCCGCCTGGCTTGCCACCGACCAACGGAACCTTTGACAGCGGCGGCCGACACTACCTGGTGCGAACCGAGAAGGCTCCCGATGGCACGCTCGTGGTGACCGGCGCCGACCTCAAGCAGACAAGCGATGCCCAGGCCGCCCTAGCCAGACTCCTCGTCTGGGTTGGACTCTCGGTCGGCGCGGCCTCGCTCTTCGGAGGATGGCTGCTGGCCGGCCGAGCGCTGCGGCCAGTGGATCAGCTCATTGAGGACGCGGCGGGGCTCGGCCCGGGAAACCTCAATCGACGCCTGAGCGCGCCGTCCCGCATGGACGAGGTCGGCCGGCTCACGATGACCCTGAATGGCATGCTCGACCGAATCGCCGAGTCAGTGGAGCGACAGCGGCTGTTCGTTGCAATGGCGGCCCATGAGCTTCGCACTCCCCTTGCCGCACTCCGAGCGGAGCTGGAGATCGTGGAGCGAGACGGCGCTCGCCTCGACGAGTTTCGCGAGGCCGTCCGTCAGGCGCAGGGTGACGCCCTGCGCCTCGGCAGCCTCGTGACCAGCCTGCTCGAGCTTGCCGCCACCCAAGACGACGCTGGGCGCGTCGAACGTCGCCCGGTTCGCCTGCGTGACTTGGCCCTGGCGGTTGTGCGAGGTGTGGATCCGCTCACGCGCGAGCTCGGCGTCTTGATAAAGCTCGATTCGCCCGATGTCGTCGTCATGATCGACCGGGTTCGAGTCGAGCACGCAATCGGAAACCTGCTGAGCAACGCAGTGACGTACGCGGGCCGCGGGAGCGAGGTTGATGTTCGATGCTCGATCGAGGCGGAGGCAGGCGGCGGGACCCTGACCGTCGAGGTCCTCGATCGGGGTCCCGGCCTCGGCGACGAGCCGCCGGCGAGCCTGTTCGAGCCTTTCGTTCGGGCCGCCCACGCGGTGGGCATCGGGTCAGGCCTAGGGCTCGCCACCGTTGCGAGCGCCGTCGTCGCCCACGGCGGCACGTTTGGCGCAGGCAACCGCGAAGGCGGTGGGGCGCGCGTCTGGTTCACGATCCCCGGCGTGAACGTGGGCCTCGCTCGCGTTGCCCTGCCCGAGAGGGAGTCCGTCACCGCGACCTGAGGCGCGTGTAGCATCACAACAATGAGCGATGCCCGCGTCGCGGCCGTCCTCCGCACCCGCCAGATCCGCGAGTTCACCGAAGAGCCGGTCGACGATGCTGACCTCACCTCCCTGACCGAGGTCGCCCGCTGGTCCGGCAGCAGCACGAACTCGCAGCCGTGCCGCTTCATCGTGATTCGCGATGTCGCAACCCTGCGCGCGATCGCCGAGATCGGGCTGCCGATGTCCCGGTCGCTCAAGACAGCCATGGCCGCCATCGCGATCGCCATGCCCGTGGAGCCACCGCGAGCGATCACTCATGCCTACGACGAGGGACGCGCGGCCGAGCGGATCCTCATCGGGGCCACGATGCTTGGCCTGGGAGCCGCCATCACCTGGGTCCTCGGGGACGCCCGCGAACGGGTCAACGAGCTGCTGCACCTTCCGGACGAGAGGCGCGTTAGGACGATCGTCGCGGTCGGGCACCCGACAGAGGCGGCCCGCAAACCAAAGTCGACCGGTGGCAAGGCGAGGCTGCCGCGCGACGAGGTCGTGTTCACGGAGCGCTGGCCAAAAGAGTAGGTAGCGTGGGGCGCCCTGTACCATGCGCGCCGATGCACGACTACACCCACACCACCGCCGAATCGGTCAAGGCCGATGTCGACCGGGCGCTGGCCGCAGCCGAGGAGCTGATTGCGAACGCCGTCGCCAGTGTGGACGCCCCCTCCTTTGACGCCACCCTGCGTCCGATCGACCTGGCCGGCGCCGCAGCGATCGGTGGCTACGGCAAGGGAGCCTTCATGGCCTACGTGCACCCCGAGGCCACGGTCCGCGACGCAGGCCAGGCGGCGGAAGAGCAGATCGCCAAGTGGAACGTGGGGCTCCCGTTCCGCGAAGACCTTTACCGCGCCGTGAGGGCCTTTGCCGAGACCGACGAGGCGGCCGCGCTGGAGGGAGAGCAGAAGCGACTGCTCCAGTTCTGGCTGCGAGACTTCCGGCGTGCCGGGCACGAGCTGCCCCCCGCCGACAAGGCCACCCTGGAATCGCTCCGCCATCGGCTGGTGGAGCTGGAGGTCGCATTCGCGCGCAACATCAACGACGACCAGGCAGGGATCGAGGTCACGCGCGAGGGCCTGGCGGGCCTTCCCGAGGCCTACATCGAGAGGCTCGAGCCCGGCAGCCAGCCCGGCACCTACAAGGTCAGCATCAAGGGACCCGAGATCACTCCCTTCATGCAGCAGGCCCACGACCGCGAGCTGCGGGAGAAGCTGTTTCGCCGGAACTGGACCTCGGCCATGAACAACCGGCCTCTGCTGGAAGAGGCCCTCGGCATTCGCCACCGCATCGCTCAGCTGTTCGGCCTGCCCACCTGGGCGCACTACGCGCTGCAGATCAAGATGGCCGGTTCGCCCGAGCGCGTCGAGGAGTTCTACGCCGAGATCGTGCCGCCCCTGAGGGCAGCCGCAGCGAGGGAGGTCGCGCAGCTGCAGGAGCGAGCAGAGCGGGACGGACTCGTCGGGCCTATCCAGGCCTGGGACTGGGTCTACTACGACAACAAGCAGGCGCGCGAGGAGCACGGCGTCGACCAGAACGAGGTCAGCCAGTACTTGCCGCTCGAACCGGTGATCGACGGCATGTTCGCGCTGACCGGCCAGGTATTCGGGCTGGAGTATCGCAAGGTGCCGGACGCCAGGGCCTGGCACCCCGATGTCACGCTGTACGAGATCCACGACAAGGCCAGTGGCGAGATGCTGGCCCACTTCTACGCGGACCTCTTTCCGCGGGAGGGCAAGTTCTATCACGCCGCTGCGTTCCCGCTGGTGATCGGTCACCGGAATGCCGACGGGACCTACGAGAAGCCGATGAATGCCATCGTCGCCAACCTCACGCCACCATCGGCGGATCGGCCCAGCCTGCTGCGGCATGGGCCACGGGGCGAGATCGTGACGCTGTTCCACGAGTTCGGGCACATCCTGCATCAGAGCCTGACCCGTGCCGAGTCGACGCGCTTCAGCGGCGCCGAGACGGAGCGCGATTTCGTGGAGGGACCGTCCCAGATCATGGAGCACTGGGTCTGGGAGCCTTCCATCCTGGCCCGGTTCGCGCGGCACTACGAGACCGGCGAGCCGCTCCCCGATGACCTCGTCGCGAAGATGATGGCCGGCGAGTACCTGAACGTCGGGTTGCGCGCCGCGTGGCAGGTCTCGTTCGGGGCGGAGGATATGGCGATGCACGCCAGCGCCGAGCCGGTCGACATCGACACAGCCATGCGCGAAGCATTCGCGGTGACCTCGCTCCCGTACCCCGAAGGCACCTGCTCGGTTGCCTCGTTCGGGCACCTGATGGGCGGCTACGACGCGGGCTACTACGGCTATCTGTGGGCGGAGGTCATCGGCGATGACCTGTGGGGCCGATTCCTCGCCGAAGGCATCACCTCGCCCGCCGTCGGGCAGGCTTACCGCCGCGCCATCCTGGAGCCCAACGGCACGCGATCCGGCGATGACATGGTCGCCGATTTCCTGGGTCGGCCGGCCTCGGTGCAGAACTACCTGCGGGTGCGCAACCTGATCTGACTCTCTGCTTGACAGGTAACCATTTAGTTACCTATCATGCGGCAATGGACGAAGTGTTCAGGGCCCTCGCAGATCCATCCCGCCGCAGCCTGCTTGACGAGCTGTTCAAGCAGGACGGGCAGTCGCTGAGCGCGCTCGGCAAGCGCCTGCCGATGACCCGTATCGGGGTCATGAAGCACCTGCGCCTGCTCGAAGACGCGCATCTGGTCACCACCAGGCGGCGCGGACGCGAGAAGCTGCACTTCCTGAATCCCGTCCCCATCAAGCTCGTCCACGACCGCTGGGTGAGCAAGTACACCGAGCCCTGGGCCGCGTCGCTCATCGGGCTGAAGAAGGAGATAGAGGCACCATCGATGGAGAAGGTATTCGAGATCTACATCAAGACGACCCCTGAGCGCCTGTGGCAGGCGATCACCGACAGCGAGATGCGGCGCAAGTACAGCTTCGGTGTGGGCATCGTGTCCGATTGGACGGAGGGCTCCAGCTACCAGGCCGGCCATGCAGCCGCCGGTGTCCAGATCTCCGAGGGCGAGAATCTCGAAGTCGATCCCCCACGCCGGCTGGTCCAGAGCATGACCGCGCTGTGGGGCGAGGACGTCAAGAGCGAGGGAACCTCGCGAGTCACCTGGGAGATCGAGCAGGTCGA
Source organism: Chloroflexota bacterium (assembly GCA_030853945.1). Taxonomy (GTDB): domain Bacteria; phylum Chloroflexota; class Limnocylindria; order QHBO01; family QHBO01; genus CF-167. The sequence continues at coordinate 2,241 of JALYUB010000053.1, read as the reverse complement.
GGACTCCTGTCGCCTGCTGGTCACGCACGACCAGCTGCCCGAGGGCGCCAACGAACAGCTGTATGGCGGATGGCCAATGATCCTGTCGGGCCTCAAGACGCTGCTGGAGACCGGCGAGCTGCTCACCACGCCTGGCTCGTTGATGTATGCCGAGGCAGCGGCAGCCAAGCGCTAGGACACGGTAGCGATCGCCGAGGAGAATGAACATGTCCGAGACCAGGGCAACCCTTCACATCACGAGCATTCGCACGGTCGGCATCCCGGTCGCTGACCAGGAGCAGGCACTCGCCTTCTACACCGGCACGCTGGGTTTCGAGAAGCGTCTCGACGTGCCGATGGGTCCGGGCGAGCGGTGGGTGGAGGTGGCGCCAGAGGGGGCAGCCGCCACTCTCGCGCTCGTTCGCAAGCCCGATGCGAACCTGACCGGGATCGATACCGGTATCCGCTTGACGAGCGAGAACGTCCAGGCCGACCACGCTGGCCTGCAGGCCAGCGGCGTCGATGTCGACGCGGAGGTGATCCCCATTCCCGTACCGATGTTCGCCTTCCGCGACCCCGACGGGAACCGCCTGGTCATTGTTGGCGAATGACGATGGCTTGACCCGCGCGTGGGCTGAGCAAGTCCCGATCCCCGGCAAGGAGTCGCTGCAGCGGATCGCGCGCACCAGGCGGCCACTAGGCGGCGGCCTCCAGAAGGCTGCTGGCCGATTCTTTAACCACTACTAGGACTGGTACTTTGGTGCTAGGCTAGCGCCCGCGTGAATGCCTCACGCCCGTGCCCTGATCGAGGAAAACACGACACATGGGTCACCCAGCTGCGGCTGCCGCACGCGCGCTCCGTCATGGTCTTCGTGACCGATTCCCATCGATCCTCGCGGCGATCCTCCTGGTCGTGCCCATCCTCATTTTCGCCGCCTCCCTGCCGAAGCCCGTGTTGGGCACTGATCCACACCTTGCCTTCACGAGTATTCCGGCCTCGATGGCTGCGGGAGACTCCGTCAACATCACCGTCCAGAGACAGGACGGCGGTGGGGCTCCGGCCTCCTCCGGCCCCCTTACGGTCGACCTGAACACCGACTCGACGGGCGGCATCTTCCGCGACGCGGTCACGAACCTGCCCATCACCTCAGTGGATATCCCTGATGGCTCGGACAGCGCCTCATTCAAATACCTAGACAGCGTCACGCCCCTCTCGACACTGACGGCCGCCGACGACGCAAACGTGCTGACGAGCGCGGTTCAGGCGATTACCGTCACCCCGGCGGCGCTGGACCACTTCACCATCGACAACACGGTCGTCGACCAGGTAGCGGGCATCGCGTTCACCGTTAATGCCACTGCCTGGGACCAGTACGACAACGTCAAGACCGACTACACCGGTGGCGCGTCAATCAAGCACGACATAGCCGATTCGCCCGGTTGTGCCGTTTGCACGCCGGTCCTCGACGCCCAGGCTCCCGACTACGGGACCTTCGCCCCTTGGGTCAACGGCCTGTCATCCGTCGACGTCACCGCCTACAACGCCCAGTCTGGCGTCACCGTCACCGTCGAGGACAGCTCCATCACCAGCGCTGCTTCGACCACCTTCGCCGTTGGGCCGAGCGCCACCCTGGGCGGCTTCACGATCGACAACACGATCGCCGACCCGCAGATCGCCGGTACCTCGTTCGAGGTCGACGCGACGGCCTATGACCAGTACGGCAACGTCAAGACCGACTACGCCGGTGGCGCGTCAATCAAGCACGATCTGGCCGATTCGCCCGGCTGCGCCAGCTGCACGCCAGTCCTGGACGCCCAGGCGCCCGGCTACGGCACCTTCGCCGCTTGGGTCGACGGCCAGTCATCGGTCGATGTGACCGCCTTCAGCGCCCAGACCGGCGTGAGCGTCACGGTCGAGGACGGCTCGATCGCTAGCGCCCCTTCGAACAGCTTCGCGGTGGCCAACGGGGCTGCGCTAGGCGGCTTCACCATCACCACCAGCGCGCCAGCGACCAAAACGGCGGGCACATCGTTCACCACCGATGTCGTCGCCTATGACCTGTACGGGAATACCAACAAGACTTACGCAGGCACGCCAAGCCTGTTGATGGCCGACTCGCCTGGCTGCAGCGCCTGTTCGCCCGCATTGCCGATTGCACACCCCTCGTACGGGACCCTGACATTCACCGATGGCGCAGCGAGCGCGTCAGTCACCCCCGTCAAGGCGGAGGACGCTTCGCCCCTGACTGTGACCGATAGCGG
>JALYUB010000044.1 GCA_030853945.1 Chloroflexota bacterium | reverse complement strand
GCGTCGCCGCTCCCCCGGGGCCGCAAACCTTTCGCAGCGGGAGGGCAGGCCGCGTGGTTGCCTACTTGGTTCGCCGAGTGCTCGGAATGGTCCTGCTTCTGTTCCTTCTCAGCATCGTTGTCTTCTTTCTCTTCAATCTCCTGCCGGGCGACCCCGCTCGGCTGACGTGCGGGAGGGCGTGCAGCCCCGCGACTATTGAGGCGAACCGACACCGCCTCGGGCTGGACGAGCCGGTCCTGACCCAATACGTCAAGTTCGCGACGGGGATCTTTGCCGGGCGCACCTTCTCCCCAGACTCGCCCCAGCCGATCATCTGCCATGCCCCATGTCTCGGCTACTCCTTCAATCGCCACGAGCAGGTGCTCACGCTCATCGCGCGAGCCGCTCCGGTGACCTTCTGGCTCGCGATCGGGGCGTTCATCCTCTGGCTCTTTGCCGGCATATCCCTGGGCATTTTCGCCGCGCTCCGCCGCGGACGCTGGCCCGACCGTCTCATCATGGCGATCTCGATGATCGGCTATTCGTTGCCGTCGTTCTTCATTGGGCTCGTGCTGATCTTCTTCGTCATCATCAAGTGGCAGCTGCTGCCGTTCCCCTCATACGTCGGGCCGTTCGAAGACCCCGTCAAGTTCTTCCAGACGATGCTCCTGCCGTGGATCGTCCTCGCGACCCTCAACGCGGCCTTCTACATGCGTCTCACCCGCAACCAAGTGCTTGAGGTCCTCGGCGACGACTACGTGCGGACCGCACGCGCGAAGGGCTTGCCGGAGCGCGTGGTGGTCGTAAAGCACGCCCTGCGAGCAGGATTGACCCCGATTGTCACCGCGGCCGGACTGGACCTCGCCTACTTGCTCGGCGGCGCCATCATTTCGGAGAATATCTTCAGCCTCCCTGGGCTCGGTTCGCTCTCCGTCAACTCGGTCCTCGATTCGGACCTCCCGCTCATCACGGGGATCACCATGTTGACAGCGTCGATCATCATCTTCGCGAACCTGGTGGTCGACCTGCTGTACGCCGTCGTGGATCCGCGGGTGCGGATCTCATGACCCTGGCCAACGCCACTTCTGATCGGCCATTCCTATCGGTCACCGACCTATCGGTCGCGTTCCCCACCGAGGACGGCCTCGTCCGCGCGGTCGATGGCGTCTCACTGTCAGTGCAGAAGGGCGAGACGCTCGCGATCGTCGGCGAGTCCGGCTCGGGCAAGAGCGTCACCGCCCAGGCGATCATGGGCCTGATCAACCGGAAGGCCGCGAAGGTCTCGGGTGAGATCTGGCTCGACGGTCAGGAGCTGATCGGCCTGCCACAGGACGAGGTCCAGGAGCTCATGGGGTCGGAGATCGCCATGATCTTCCAGGATCCGATGTCGAGCCTCCATCCCTTCTACCGGATCGGTGACCAGATCTGCGAAGCGATTCGCGCCCACCGGCCAGTCGGCGCCGCGTCAGCCCGTCGCGAGACGATCGAAATGCTCCGCCGCGTCGGGATCCCTGCCGTCGAACGGCGTGTCGACGCCTACCCGCACCAGCTGTCGGGTGGCATGCGTCAACGGGTGATGATCGCCATGGCACTCATCAACTCTCCGCAGCTGCTGATAGCCGATGAGCCGACGACCGCGCTGGACGTCACCGTGCAGGCCCAGATCCTCGAGCTGATCTCGAGTCTGCAGGCCGAGTTCGGCACGACGGTGATCCTGATCACGCATGACCTCGGGATCGTGGCCGACGTGGCCGACGATGTCGCGGTCATGTACGGCGGCCGGATCGTCGAGGTCGCTCCCACGACGGCGCTGTACGGGTTGCCCGAGATGCCCTACACGCTTGGGCTCATCTCGTCGGTGCCCCGCATGGATCGGGTGCTGCCCGAGCGGCTCGACCCGATTCGCGGCAACCCACCGTCGCCGATCAACCTGCCGAAGGGGTGTGTCTTCCAGCCGCGCTGCAACTACTGGCAGCGCGTTCCCGCCGAAGCCTGCCTGACGGTCCGCCCCGAACTGCTCGCATCGGAGCCTGACCACCTGGTCCGCTGCCACCTGAAGGTCGAGGAGCGCCGCGAGATCTCGCGAGAGGTCCTGCAGGTGCTGGCAGGAGCTCCGCAGTGACCATGCCGGCGACCGAGGTCCTCAAGGTCGAAGATCTCAAAACCTACTTCCCGGTCAAGTCGCGTGGAATTATTTCTCGCACCGTGGGCCAGGTGAAGGCCGTCGACGGCATCGATCTGCGCGTCGACTCGGGCGAGACACTTGGACTCGTCGGCGAGAGCGGGTCGGGCAAGACGACCGCGGCCAGATCGATCCTGATGCTGGTACGTCCGACGGACGGGACGATCGAGATCGAGGGCCAGGAGATCACGGGCCTGTCGGCGAATGAGCTGCTGCCCATTCGCCGCAAGGCGCAGATGATCTTCCAGGATCCGTACAACGCCCTGAACCCGCGGCATACCGTCGGCGGGATCATCAGCGCCCCGTTCAAGGTCCAGCACGTCGAGCCCCCCGGCGGCGTCAGGGCCGCGGTCCTGGAGCTCATGGAGCGGGTCGGCCTGAACCCGGAGCACTACAACCGCTACCCGAACGAGTTCTCCGGCGGCCAGCGCCAGCGCATCGGGATCGCCAGGGCGATTGCGCTGCGGCCGAAGCTTATCGTGTGCGATGAGCCAGTCTCTGCGCTCGACGTATCGATCCAGGCCCAGATCCTCAACCTCCTCCGGGACCTCCAGCGCGAGTTCGGGATCGCGTACCTCTTCGTCGCCCATGACCTCGCGGTCGTCCGGCAGATCTCGCACCGGGTCTCCGTCATGTACCTCGGCCACATCATGGAGAGCGCCCCGCGGGACGTGATGTACTCAGCGCCGCTGCATCCGTATACGCACTCCCTGCTCTCGGCCGTTCCCATCCCTGATCCGAAGCGGCAGGGACGGCGGAAGCGGATCGTGCTGCAGGGCGACCTGCCGAGCCCGATCGATCCGCCGAGCGGGTGCGTCTTCCGCACGCGCTGCTTCCAGGCGCAGGAGCGCTGCGCCGTCGAGGTGCCGCCACTCGTCGAGCTGGCACCCGGCCATCACGTGGCGTGCCACTTCCCGATCGCGGTGTCGGACCTGCCATCCCGAATCGAGGTGGAGGACGTGGCCATCACCGCCGGGGCGGAAGAGACCAAGCCGCCCGTCGAGGGGGTCTCCTTCCACGAGCCCGGCCCGCCCCACGCCTGAGGCCTGACATCCCTCACCACGACGCTGCGGGGGACGGGTGCGCAATGACAGGAGCGGGAGGCCGCCGCAGGCCGAGCTGGAAGGGCCTCTGCACGTTGGCGGGGCTGGGCGTGCTGGTCGCAGCTTGCCAGGCGACCCCCAGTCCGTCTTCGTCCCCGGGGGAGAGCGTCCCTGCGTTCGTCAGCACCAGCTATCCGCTCGGTGGCCCGGCCGACTGCGCGTATGGGGGCGAGATCGCCCAGATCAAGGCGGTCGACCAGCTGACGGTCGAGTTCTCGCTGTGCTACCGGGACCCCGCCTTCCTGTCTAAGGTCGCGCTCGCCAACAACGCGATCCAGGATGGCGCCTGGCTGACGAAATATGGCCCGACCGGCCAGCTTGCCGCGCAGGCCAATGGCACGGGACCGTACAGGGTCACCAAGAGCTCACTGTCGACCGCCCCTGTCGATCTGATCTCGCTGGGGCGATTCGCCGGCTACTGGGGCAAGCCGGCCAAGGCAGCGGTCGTCACCATCGGATCGAACGCGGACCCAGCCGCCCGAATGCAGGCGCTCCATCGCGGCAGCGTCGATGGTATCGACGATCCCAGCGCCAGTGACCTGGCGACGATCGCTGCCAATTCGACGTTGCAGCTCGTGCCACGCGAGCTGCTGAACACGACCTACATCGGGATGACCAATGATTTCGCGCCGTTCGACAACGTCAAGGTCCGCCAGGCGCTGGCACGGGGACTCGACCGGCAGCGGATGATCCTCAATGCCTTTCCGTCCGGCTCGTCGCTGGCGCGATTCTTCACGCCCTGCAGCATCGAGTTCGGATGTGTCGGCCAGCCGTGGTATGAGCGGGACCTGGAAGCCGCCAGGTCGCTGCTGGTCAACCCTGGCTTCCCGGGTCCCTTGGCCACGCACATCTACTATCGCGACGAGGCCGGCTGCGGCCTTGCGGACCCGGCTCTCGTCGCCCATGAGCTGCAGGCCCAGCTCCAGGACGACCTGAAGATCACGGCCGACCTCCGCCCCCTGCCGTCGCTGACCTTCAACGAGAAGCTCTCCGCTGGCCTCCTCGACGGCCTGTACGTGCTGGACTGGTGCGCCGAATACCCGGACGTCACCAACTTCCTTGACCGCCAGTTCGACAATCCGGCCACGAGGCAATTCGGCACGATCGATCCTTCAATCGCCGATGCGCTCGCGGCCGCGGGCAAGGCGGCCGATGCAAATGCCCGCAAGGCCGCGTACACCGCCGCCAATGACGCCATCCGGGAGGTCGTGCCGCTGATCCCGATCGCGCACGGGGGCTCGGCCACGGCGTGGAAGGCCGACGTGGTCGGTGCCGTGGCGTCGCCGCTCGATGCCGAGTCGTTTGCGGCGATGGACCCCGGCGGGCGCGGCAGCCTGGCCTGGATGCAGACCCGCTCGCCTGCCTCGCTGTATTGCACCGATCCCGCCGATGGCGATTCGGTGCGACTGTGCCAGAACGTGTTCGAGCAGCTGTACACCTTCAAGCCCGGCACGGCGGTGGTGACGCCAGGCCTCGCCACCTCGTGCGACCCGAATGAGCAGCTGACCGTCTGGACCTGCCACCTTCGCGAGGGCGTCACGTTCCACGACGGCGCTGCGCTGGACTCCAACGACGTCCTGCTGTCGTACGCCGCGCAGTGGGATGCAAAGCACGTGATCCATGTCGGCAGCGGCGGACGATTCGATGGCTGGTCTCGCGAGTTCGGACCCTTCCTGAACGGGACACCGCCGGCGCCGTAGCCGTGCCGAAAAACTGATCGGCGAGGGGACCCTCGCTCGGCTAGGCTGATCGGCATGGAGTACCGCATTGCGCTGGCGCAGCTGGCGCCGCACCTCGGCGAGGTGGACGCGAACCTCGAGCTGGTCCGCGCCTGGCTGCGCCGTGGCGCAGGCGAGGGCGCACAGCTGGTGGCCTTTCCCGAGCTGGCGCTGACCGGGTACCTGCTCTCCGACCTGGTTCCCGAGGTGGCGATGCGAGCGGACGATCCGCGGCTGGCCGAGGTGAGTCGGGAAGCTGCCGGCGTGCTGCTGGCGATCGGCTTCATCGAGGAGACCGACGCGCATCAGTTCTGCAACAGCGCCGCCCTGCTGCGGGACGGCGAGCTGATCGGCGTGCACCGCAAGGTCTACCTGCCGACCTACGGCATGTTCGACGAGGGGCGTTTCACGCGGGCCGGCGATCGGATCCGGACCCACCCGGTGGGAGAGCCGCTGGGCCGCATCGGCCTGAGCGTGTGCGAGGATTTCTGGCATGCCAGCCTGCCGATGCTGCAGGCGCTCGACCGGGCGAGCCTGCTCGTCAACCTGGCGGCTGGACCGGCGCGCGCCCCCGGCAGCGCTGCGGGACTGGCGGCGATCGCCGGCTGGCACAAGATGCAGGACACCTATGCGCTCCTCGGCACCGTGGCGGTCGCCTTCTGCAACCGGGTCGGCAACGAGGAGGGGCTCACCTTCTGGGGCGGCTCGCGACTGCTCGCCGCCGATGGCTCGACCATTGCCGAGGGACCGCTCTACGAAGAGGCCCTCGTGGTCGGCTCGATCGACAGCGACGACCTGCGCATGCAGCGCTACCGATTGCCGCTGCTGGCCGACGAGCGGCTGGAGCTGGTGCGCCGCGAGCTGGATCGCATCATCGCGGAGCGAGCGGGGATGCCACCGCCCCCAGATGAGGTCGGGGCTTGAGCGCGCCCTTGCCGGCGATCGACCCGCAGCAGGCGATCCAGGTCATCACCGGCTTCATTCGCTCCCAGCTCGAGCAGGCCGGGTTCACCCGGCTGGTGGTCGGGCTCTCGGGCGGGGTCGACTCGGCGACCGTCGCATACCTCGCGGTCAGGACCATCGGCGCCGACAACCTGCTGGCGGTGCGGATGCCCTATCGCAGCTCGTCGCCCGACTCGGAGGCCGATGCCCTGCGCGTGGTGACGGCCCTCGGCTGCCACACCGAGCTGGTCGAGATCACGCCGATGGTCGACCCGATGCTGACGCTCGTCAGCGGCGACCACGAGGACGCGCTCCGGGTCCGGCGCGGCAACGTGATGGCCCGGCAGCGCATGATCGTCCTGTACGATCGATCAGCTGCCTTCGATGCACTGGTTGCCGGAACGAGCAACAAGACCGAGGCGCTGCTCGGCTACGGCACGCTGCATGGCGACATGGCGGCTGCGCTGGCGCCGATCGGCGACCTGTACAAGAGCCAGCTGCGCGCCGTGGCGGGCGCCCTGGGAGTGCCGGACGAGATCCTCGCCAAGCCGCCCTCGGCTGACCTGTGGCCGGGACAGACCGATGAGGGCGAGCTGGGGGCGACCTACGACGACCTGGATCGGATCCTGTTTGCCCTGGTGGATCGCCGCTGGAGCAGGGAGCGCTGCGTCGAAGCGGGCCTCGATGCAGCCCTGGTCAGGTGGGTGGCGCAGCGAGTCGCCCGCAACGAGTTCAAGCGCCAGCTGTCGCCGGTCGCCAAGCTGAGCCTTCGCACGCCTGGGGTGGACCACCTGTATCCGCGTCGCCGACCCGGATCGCGACGGGGAAGCTGAGCTCCGACGTGCCCGGCCGCGGTCGCCTGCTGGTGGTCGGGACGCCGATCGGGAACCTGGGGGACCTGACGCCGCGGGCCGCCGATGCCCTGCGCAGCGCCGACCTGGTCGTTGCCGAGGACACGCGGATGGCTCGACGGCTCCTGTCGCACCTGGGCGCGCGTCGTCCGACCATTGCGTTCAACGACCACACGCCGGACGCGCGCCTCGCGGAGCTGTTGGCGCGACTTGCCGGTGGCCAGACGCTCGCACTGACCACCGACGCCGGCATGCCCGCGGTCAGCGATCCCGGGGCGCGCCTGGTCGAGGCTGCACGTGCCGCGGGGGCCTCGGTGGAGGTGCTGCCCGGCCCATCGGCCGTGACCGCGGCCATCGCGGCCTCCGGCGTCGAGACGACCGGATTCCTGTTCGGGGGATTCCTGCCCGCGCGTCCCGCCGCGTCGCGCGCCGCCGTTCTCGAGCGGCTGCTGGCGGCCGCCGGCAGCACCGGGATGCCCCTCCTGTTGTTCGAGGCACCGCACCGCGTTGACGCGCTGTTGGCGGCCCTGCATGGACTGGTTCCCCAGGCGCGCGTGGCGGCCTGCCGGGAGCTAACCAAGCTGCACGAAGAGGTGCTGGTCGGCAGCCCTGCCGAGGTGCGGTCCAGCCTGCTGGACCCGCGCGGCGAGCTGACGCTGGTGGTCAGTCGCGTTCCCGCGCCGCCGGGCGACGCTCAGCCGTTCGAGGCAACCGCGCTCGTCGCCGCCGCAACGCGCGCCGGCCTCGCGCCACGGACGATCGTGGAGCTGCTGCGAGCTGCCGGCATGCCGCGCCGCGCCGCGTACAGGGCCGTGCCGACCTCTGACGAGCTGCCCGAGGGGCGCTGACGGCAAGGTGCTCCAGCCGAAGTAAGCCGCTCCTAATCGGCCGGTAAGCCTCCGGGTCATATCCTGCTTCCACTCGGTGGCCGCCTCGCCCGGCACGCCGTGAGCCCGAGATCGGGCAGGAGGAATGATTCGGCATGAACAAGGTGTTTCTGGTGGGCCGGCTGACCCGCGACCCAGAGCTGCGTACGCTCCCGTCCGGGAAGCCGGTCGCCAACTTCGTGGTGGCCACCAACGAGTTCCGAGGCAACGGGGCGCCTGAGCGAACCGAGTATCACAACCTGGTCGCCTGGGACAGGCTGGCCGAGATCTGCGGGCAGTTTCTGGCCAAGGGGCAGCTGGTCGACGTCGAGGGCCGGCTCCAGACTCGCCAGTGGGATGACGACGCCGGAGTTCGGCACTGGAAGACCGAGGTCGTGATCGGGGGCCTCGAGATGCTCTCCGGGCGTGGCAAGAAGGAGTACGCCAAGGAAGCGCAGGCCGTGGCCGCAACCGGTGACGATGGGCTCCCCGCGGCGATCGGCAGCGAGACCAACGGTGCCGCGGAGGAAGCGCTCGTCGCGATGTGATCGCAGGTGCAGCGGGTGGGTCCTCCCGCCCGCTGCGACGACAAGGTCAGGGTTCGAGGCTGCTCCGCGTGGAAACCGCGACGGAAACCGGCGGGGTGTTCATCCCGATGCTGCGCACCGATGGAACCAGGACGACGCTGATGCAGACCGCGACGTTCAGGACCGCGGCGACCGCGAGCGTCTCCGACGGTCCGATTGCTGCGGCGATGGGACCGATCAGCGCGTAGCCGATCGGGTTGAGCGCGATGGAGCCAAGCCAGTCGAACGAGCTGATCCGCGACAGGGCGTGCTGGGGCACGTTGCGCTGGAGCGCCGTGGTCCAGAGCGTGTTTCCAAGCGCAAAGCCGACGCCAACGATGAAGCTGACCACGGCCAGCGCGATCAAGGGCAGAGGGACCGCGAGGGCGGCGAGGAGCAGCCCGGCCGGCACCACGAACAGCTCAGATGCGACCAGCGGCCGCTTGACCCTGACCCGCAGGGCGAACACGCCCCCCACCACGGCGCCAATGGATTCAATCGCCAGGATGGTGCCCCAGGCTGCGGCGCCGCCGAGCCGTTCCTTCGCCACGAGCGGCCCCAGCACCAGCAGCGCGGGGAAGTAGGTGAGCTGGAACAGGCCGAACGAGACCACCATCGCCACGGCCCACGAGCGATCAACGAACTCTCGCCAGCCGTCGCGAAGGTCGCCGAGGATGGAGGCCGATGCGAGGCGCACCGTGGCGGTGAGGTGCATCGACGCGGTCAACGCTGCCGACGCGAAGAAGGTAAGGGAGTCGATCGCGATTGCCCAGGCCGGGCTGCCCGCGGCCACGATCAGCGCCCCGATGGCGGGGCCGGCGATCGAGAGCACGCTGCTCGAGAGGCCCAGGAGCGCGTTGGCTTCCTGGAGCCGCGCATCGCTCACCGCCTCCCGGACGAGCCCGATCGTGGCGGGGCGGGAAAACGCGGCAGAGACCCCGAACACGGCCTGCAGGATGGCGACGTTCCAGACGTTGGCAGCGCCGGAGAAGAGAAGAATGGCCGTCATGACCTGCGCTGCGCCCTTGACGAGGTCGCTGCCCACCAGGATCGTCCGACGCGGGATCCGGTCGGCGAAGACTCCGCCCAGGAGCAGGAGGATGACGATCGGGATCTCCCGGGCAAGCAGCACGATCCCGAGGTCCGTGGCGCTGCCGAACCCGAGCACGGCAAACGCAAGCGCCACCATCGCCATGCCCGAGCCGAGGGTGGAGATCGTGACCGCCCCCAGGTAACGGGCAAAGCTCCGCTCGTGGAGCACCCCAAGAGATGGTGGAAGCCGCACGATTCGAGTCTAGAGAAGGAGCCCGCCACCGGTCGGCGATTGCCGAGCCGGGCGCCTGCGCGTCCTCTTCGTCACGTACTGGCCACGATCACCATCAGGCTGATCAGATAGACATGCAGCAGCCCGCTGTACAGGACCGATCGGGTGCGCCAGGCGATCCAGCCAAATCCCATCCCCCCGAAGAACGTCGACAGGGTCTCGAGCTCGGGCTTGCCGAGATGCGTGAACACGAACGGGAAGGTGGCGAGCACGACCCCCATCGGTCCGGCCACGCGGATCAGGGTCCACATCAGGAAGCCGCGGAACAGGAACTCGGCGGCTCCAACGTCGACCGAATTGCCCACGACCGCGGCGGGAAGGTCGGCCGCGGCCCGATGGTAGTAGGCGGCGAAGTCGGGCAGCCCGGCCACCACAAAGACCACCGGCGTCACGATCACCATGCCGGCGGCCAGCAGCGGCAGGCCGATGCGCCATTCACCGAGGCGCAGCCCGTATTCGCCGGGATGCTCCCCCAGCAACAGCAGCGTGATCAGGGGCACCGCTCCGAACAGGACGACCCGGCCGAGGCCCAGGCTCAGGTCCGGACCGATCGGAAGCGACAGTGGGTGATAGGCGTCGACCAGCAGCACGAAGGTGGTGACCAGCACCACGACCGTTTCACGCAGCGGCAGGCGGAGGCCGGCGACGTTCAGGCTGGGCTGCTGGGCCGGGGGCGACACGGGCGCAACTGTCGAGCATGGGACGGCGGCTGGCAAGATGGCCATCGGTATACTTGGCCCCTTCCGAGCACGAACTCGGCCGCTGCGCGCGGCCGGTGAGCCAAGGACGCCGCGCATGAGCACCGACTACCCGTACAACGGGCGGCTGAGCCGCTGGGAGGAGATCGCCGAGGGCCTGGCGATCGTCGGCGTGCAGGCACTCGAGGCGCCGTTCCCGTTCAACCCCGGCCAGTACGCGACCCTGGGCCTGATGGGGCCGCACGGCAAGCTCGTGCAGCGCCCGATGTCCATCTCGTCGTCCGCCGACCGGCTGGACGAGTACGAGTTCTTCGTGCGGCTGGTACACGGCGGCGAGTTCACCCCGCTTCTCTGGAAGCTCCAGGTCGGCGACCCGATCAACATCAAGGGCGCCAAGGGTCGCTTCAACCTCCAGGAGGATGGACGCATCGGTGTCCTGGTCGCCAGCGGCACGGGGTCCGCGCCGTTCATGAGCATGATCGACACGCTGCGTGACCGTGGTCAGACGCGGGATCTCGTTCTGCTGCACGGCGTCAGCCATGATTACGACCTTGCCTGGCGCGACGAGCTCGAGGCGCTGGTAACGTCCGGAAGATTCCCGTTGCACTACGCGGGCACGGTCTCGCGGCCGCAGGAGAGCCCCGAGTGGCAGGGCCTGACGGGTCGCGTCGAGTCGGTGTTCGCCGATCAGCTGAACGCGCACGGGCTGACTTCGGAGAACGCCACGATCTACCTGTGCGGCAACCCGGACATGATCGCGGCGGTCGAGGAGATGGCCCTGGCCCGTGGCTTCCCGCCGGAGCAGGTTCGCAAGGAGCTGTACTGGCCCAAGGGCCGGGAGCATTGAGCTGACCGGGGCGCAGCCACCGCCATGACCGATCGCTACTACCTGACCACCGCCATCTTCTATCCCAGCCCGGGGCCGCCGCTGCACTCTCTGTTCGAGGCGATCGGCTCGGACGCGATCGCTCGCTACCAGCGCCTGCTGGGCAGGGAGGTCCGCTTCCTGACCGGCATGGACGAGCACTCCGCCCAGGTCGAGCGGCTTGCCCACGAGCGTGGCGCCGAACCTCGCCCACTGGTCGACGAGTGGGCGGCGGCCTGGCGTGCGGCGTTCGATCGGTTCGGGATCAGCTACGACCGCTTCATCCGCACCACCGACCCCGACCACCTCGCCGCATCGACCGAGATGGTGAAGCGTGCCCAGGCGGCAGGCGACATCTACAAGGGCACCTACGCGGGCTGGTACTGCACCGGCGACAACGAGTTCAAGACCGATGCCCAGATCGTCGATGGCCGATGCCCGGACCACCCGACCCTGGAGCTGCAGTGGCTCGAGGAGGAGAACTACTTCTTCCGCCTGTCGCGCTACCAGGGCGCGCTCGAGAAGCTGTACCGCGACAACCCGTCCTTCTGCGAGCCAGAGCATTTCCGCAACGAGGTGCTCGGCTGGCTGCGCGACGGCCTGACCGATTTCTCCGTCAGTCGGGCCGGCTCGAGCTGGGGCATCCCGTTCCCCGGCGACGAGGCGCATCGGATCTACGTCTGGTTCGACGCCTTGACCAACTACGTGACGGGTGCCGGCTTCCCCGATGACGAAGCCAGCTTCGCCCGATTCTGGCCAGCCGACCTGCATGTCATCGGCAAGAACATCACGCGCTTCCACTGCCTGTACTGGCCGGCGATGCTGATGAGCGCGGGCCTGCCGCTGCCACGTCAGGTGTTCGCGCACGGGTTCATGCTGCTGCGTGGCGAGAAGATGTCCAAGACCCGCGGCAACGTGCTGGATCCTGACGAGGCGGTACGCCTGTTCGGGGTCGACGGCATCCGATATCTCGTCCTGCGCGAGATTCCCTTCGACCGGGACGGGGACATCACCTTCGAGGGGCTCGTGCGGCGCTACAACGCCGACCTGGCCAACGACCTGGGCAACCTGCTCAACCGGACAGTGAGCATGAGCGCGCGATACCTCGGCGGGGCGTTGCCGGGCGCGACCGGACCAACCACGCCGGCCGACGAGGAGCTGCGAGCGGCGGCTGCCAGGGCGGCCGAGTCGTACCACGCCGCCATGGGTCAGCACCAGCTGGACGAGGCCCTGGCGGCCGTGATGGCGCTCACCAGCGCCGCGAACGGCTACGCGGAATCGCAGGCGCCATGGGCGCGCCACAAGGAGGGGGACCTGGCGCGGGTTGGCCAGATCCTGGCTGCGATGGCCGAGGCCTGCCGGATCCTGGGCCACCTGATGGCCCCCTTCACGCCGGCCGGTGCGGCCGCGATGCACGCGCAGCTCGGGGTTCCGGCGCCGTACGACGATCGCGGCGCGGGCGGTCCGGGCCTGGAGCGGCTGCTCGCGTGGGGAGCGGTGCCGGAAGGGTGGCAGACCGGGGCGGCGCAGCCGCTCTTCCCGCGAGTCGAGCTGCCCGCCGACGAGCCCGACCCCGCGGAGAGCGTTCCCTGAGCCGCAGGCGCGCGCCGAGCCACCTCGCCGGCCTGGTCGATTCGCACTGCCACCTCCAGGACCCGGCATTCGACGCCGATCGCGACGTGGTTATTCGGCGGGCCGTGGATGCCGGCATCGCCCGCATCCTGGTCCCGGGCTACGACCTCGCCTCGTCCCGTGCCGCGATCGCACTGGCCGAGGCCCAGCCCGGACTGATCGACGCCGCGGTGGGCGTGCACCCGCATTTCGCGGCGGCCCCCTCCGCCGACGAGTGGGACGAGCTGGCGGCGCTCGCCGCGCACCCCCGGGTCGTGGCGGTGGGGGAGATCGGGCTCGACTTTCATCGCAACCTGTCGCCGCGGGCCGCCCAGCAGGCGGCGCTGGCCAGGCAGCTGGCGATCGCTGCATCAGTCGGCAAGCCGGTGCTGGTACACGATCGCGACGCGCACGACGAAGTGCGCGCAGCCCTCACCGCGTGGGCCGGACCCGCAAGTGGCTCGCTGCGTGGGATCCTGCACTGCTTCTCCGGCGATGCGGAGCTGGCACTCGAGCTGGTCGCAGCCGGCTACCTGGTCAGCTTTGCATTGCCGGTCAGCTTCTCATCGGCGCGCGGCCCGCGAGCCGCAGCCGTGGCCCTGCCGGAAGGCACATTCCTGGTCGAGACTGACTCGCCGTGGCTGGCGCCGGGTGGCGCTGACGCGCGGAACGAGCCGACCACCGCGCTGCGTGTCGCAGCCGAGCTGGCCCGCCTGCGGGGGACCACTCCCGAGGCGATTGCCGCGAGCGCGGCCGATGCCTATCGGCGCCTGCGGGGACCCGCAGCCGTTTCTTGACAGCGCCCTCGCAGGGGCGCTACGATGGCTTAGCACTCTCAGCGGTTGAGTGCCAGCACACCGGTCGAATCGGCCCTGCCGGCTCTCCCGCATCATCGGTCTAGGAGGCATTACGTACACATGGCTACGAAGGTCGCATCGAAGACCAAGCTCAAGCCTCTCGGCGACCGTCTGGTCGTCCAGCCAAGCGCCCGGGAGGAGATGACCAAGAGCGGCATCGTCCTGCCGGACACGGTCAAGGAGCGCCCGCAGGAGGGGACGATCCTGGCAGTTGGCCCGGGACGCACCCTGGACGACGGCACCCGCGAGCCGATCGAGGTCGCAGTCGGGCAGAAGATTCTGTTCCAGAAGTACGCCGGCACCGAGTTCAAGCTGGACGAGGAAGAGCTTCTGATCCTCTCCCAGAAGGACGTTCTGGCAGTCATCGAGTAACGAACCCACCGGATCGAACCGGTGGCAGATTCAGGAGGACGAAGACATCGTGGCAAAGCAGCTCCTATTCGACGAGGAGGCACGACGCGCGCTCAAGCGCGGGGTCGACAAGATGGCCGACGCGGTCAAGGTCACCCTCGGCCCACGCGGCCGATATGCGCTCCTTGACAAGAAATACGGCTCGCCGACCATCACCAACGACGGCGTCACCATCGCGCGTGACATCGAGCTCGAGGATCCCTACGAGAACATGGGGGCCCAGCTGCTCGAGGAGGTCGCGGCCAAGACCAACGACATCGCCGGCGACGGCACCACTACCAGCATCGTACTCGCCCAGGCGATCATCACCGAGGGGCTGCGCAACGTGACCGCCGGCGCCAACCCGATGGCGCTCAAGCGCGGTATCGAGCGTGGCGTGTCGGCCGTCGTGGATGAGATCAAGCGGCTGTCCAAGCCGGTCGACTCGAAGCAGGACATCGCGCACATCGCCTCCATCAGCGCCCGCGACTCCGAGATTGGCGAGATGATCGCCGAGGTCATGGAGCGGGTCGGCAAGGATGGCGTGGTCACCGTCGAGGAGAGCCAGGGGCTCAAGCTCGACAAGGAGTACGTCGAGGGGATGCAGCTCGATCGGGGCTACGTCAGCGCCTACATGGTCACCAGCAACGACGCCGGCCGCATGGAGGCAACCCTTGAGGCGCCCTTCATCCTGGTCACCGACAAGAAGATCAGCGCCGTGGCCGACATCCTGCCGACCCTCGAGAAGGTCGTCTCGGTCGGCAAGCCGCTCCTGATCGTGGCCGAGGATGTCGACGGAGAGGCCCTCGCCACCCTGGTCGTCAACAAGCTGAAGGGCACGATCAGCGTGCTCGCCATCAAGGCTCCCGGCTTCGGGGATCGCCGCAAGGCCATGCTCGAGGACATCGCCACCCTGACCGGTGCGCGGGTGATCTCCGAGGAGGTCGGCCGCAAGCTCGACAGCGTCGCGCTCGAGGACCTTGGGCAGGCGCGTCGCGTGACCGCGACCAAGGACACCACCACCATTGTCGAGGGCAAGGGCGATCCGAAGGCGATCGAGGCGCGGAAGTCCCAGATCAAGCTCCAGATCGACGACACCACCTCCGATTTCGACCGCGAGAAGCTCCAGGAGCGCCTGGCCAAGCTCTCGGGCGGCGTTGCGATCCTGAAGGTCGGCGCCGCCACGGAGGTCGAGCTCAAGGAGAAGAAGCACCGCATCGAGGACGCATTGTCCGCGGCTCGGGCCGGGGTCGAGGAGGGGATGGTCGCCGGTGGCGGCTCGGTCCTGCTCCACGCCATTCCGGCGCTCGACAAGGTCGAGGCGCTCGGCGACGAGGCGACCGGTGTGAACATCCTGCGACGCGCGCTGGAGGAGCCGCTCCGCCAGATCGCCGCCAACGGCGGCTGGGAGGGATCGGTTGTGGTCGAGGCCGTTCGCAAGCTGAAGCCCGGTCACGGCTGGGACGCTCAGAAGGCCGAGTACACGGACATGTTCGTGGCCGGCATCATCGACCCGGCCAAGGTCACTCGCTCGGCGCTCGAGAACGCCGCCTCGGTGGCAGCCCTCCTGCTCACCACCGAGACGATCGTCACCGATCTGCCCGAGAAGGAGAAGGCGCCGATGCCCGGCATGGGCGGCGGCGGTGGCATGGGCGACTACTAGAGCCCAGCCAGCCTCAACGTTCGTCTGCACGGGCCGGCTTCCCTCCGTGGGAGCCGGCCTCATGCTTTCCACTCGCAGCCCGGGAGGGCAAATCGCCATGAGACGGCTCCTTTTCCTCGGCTGCCTCGCGGTTGTCACCCTGGCGGGGTGCATATCTCTGCCAGCCCCCACGCTGCTGCCGTCGCCGACCCCGACCTCAAGTCACGCACTGTCCGGCATCACGCGCATCCTGGTGGTCTGGATGGAGAACGAAGAGGCGTCCGGCGTGACTGCCTCGTCGATGCCCTATCTCTTCGGCCTCTCGGCTGAGTACGGCCGAGCGACGGAGATGTACGGGGTCGCCCACCCGAGTCTGCCCAACTACCTCGCCCTGTGGTCGGGCTCGACCCATGGCATCCGGAATGACGGCACGCATGACCTCAATGTCGAGAGCCTGGCGAGCCAGGTCACGGCGGCCGGCAAGGAGTGGCGTGTGTACGCGCAGGGCGTGCCGGGCAACTGCTTCACCAAGGCCACCGCGAACGGGGGATCGGATGGGCCGGGCATGCCGGGCGCCTATGCTCGCAAGCACGAGCCGGCGATCAGCTTCAAGTCGGTCTCGACCGATGCCACCGAGTGCGCCAAGATCCAGCCGCTGGCTGCATTCGATCCGACGGCCTTCGACGTTGCGTTCGTGGCCCCGAACCTGTGCAACGACGCTCACGACTGCTCGCTGGGGGTCGGCGATGCATTCCTGAAGGCGTTCCTGCCGAGCGTGTTCAACGGTCCCGACTGGTCGCACACCCTGCTGGTGGTCTCGTTCGACGAAGGCTCGTCGAAGAAGAACGGGGGGGGCAACGTCTTCACGATGGTGGCACGGCAGGGTCTGTCGGGATTCACCTCGTCGACGACCCACACCCATTACGACGTGCTGCGCACGATCGAGGACATCCTCGGCCTTCCCTGCCTGGGCGAGGCATGCAACGCCACGCCACTGTCCGAATTCCTGCCCTGAACCGGGCCCGATAGCGGACCCGCGGAGCGAGCAGGCGCCGCTTCGTCGAGAGAGTGG
The DNA here is from genome assembly GCA_030853945.1 of Chloroflexota bacterium. Classification (GTDB taxonomy): domain Bacteria; phylum Chloroflexota; class Limnocylindria; order QHBO01; family QHBO01; genus CF-167. The sequence goes on along the minus strand of JALYUB010000044.1, from coordinate 9,636 downwards.
CGGCCCTGCTCCAGTGCCCCTGCGCAGGCATCCAGGTCGAGGCCGTGACCGAGCGCCAGGGGGCTGCCACGGGCTCGATCGGAGCTCGCAGATCACCGTCACGGTCCTTAGGACATATTCATGGCCCGTCGGGGACCAAGGGGCTACGCCACAGCGGCATGGCATCAGTCAGGCTGTTGAAACGACGGATGCGCCCCCGCTACCTGAGGCCCCCACCTATTGCGATATAAGTCACTCTCTCCATTGCGGCGCTCGCCGCGACCAGAGCCGCCGATGCGGCCCAGCCGACCACCCGCCCCGCAGCGCGCGTGGGTCAGCCGACTGACGGAAGTCATCATGATCGGCCTGGTGCCGGCACTCTTCCTCCCATTCTTCATCGCGCAGGCGGGCAGTGACGCGGCGGTGTTGAAGCTCAATCCAGCGAATGGGCACGCGGGCACCACAATCACCCTGACGGGCGCGAATTTCACGCCGGGAGCGGCCGGCCAGGTGCGATTCGATGGCGACAGCCGCGGGATGCCGCGATTCCATGCTGACGCCTCCGGGCGGTTCAAGGTATCGCTCACGATCCCACGCATCGCTGGGCCTGGCGCCCATCGGGTCGATGCCACGAGCAGGTCTCACGGTCACCGCATCTCGCTGCCGAAGATCCTCGCGGCCACGGCGACCTTCACCGTGCAGTCGACCCGGACGGCCACCAGGACGCGACCTGCCGCCACGGCGAAGCCTGAACCTGATGCGCTGTCCGGTCAGTCCCTGGCAGCCGATCAGAGCTCTGTGCCCGCACCCGGGGCGGCCGGAGCATCCGGCGCGACGCCGAATCCAAACGCGACGGCGAATCCAAACGCGACGCCGAATCCAAACGCGACGGCGACGCCCCGGGGCAACCCCACGCCAGCCCCGACGCCGAAAGCCAACCCCACGCCCAAGCCGACGCCGAAGCCAACGCCTGTCCCGACGCCGGTTCCTCCGCCACCTCCGCCGCCACCTCCGCCTTCGACTCTCATCACCCGCGTCGTCGTGGTCTGGATGGAGAACGAGGAGGCGTCCAGCATCACCGGTTCCACGATGCCCTACCTGTATGGCCTGTCCAGCCAGTTCGGTCGGGCGACCAGGATGTACGGGGTCAGCCACCCCAGCCTGCCCAACTACCTGGGCTTCTGGTCCGGCTCGACCCAGGGTGTCGGTGACGATGGCATCCACAATCTGACTGCACCCACCCTCGGCAGCCAGGTCACCGCGGCCGGCAAGCAGTGGCGGGTCTACGCGCAGAACGTGCCCGGCGGCTGCTTCACGGGGTCATCCGCGAGCGGCGGCATCGACGGACCAGGCGTAGGCGGGACCTATGTGCGCAAACACGAGCCGGCCATCAGCTTCACGGATGTCCAGAGCAACCCCGCGGAGTGCGCCAAGATCCAGCCACTCTCCGCATTCAACCCGACCGCCTTCAACGTGGCCTTCGTGGCTCCCAACCTGTGCAACGACATGCACGACTGCTCGCTGGCGACCGGCGATGCGTTCCTGGCGTCGTTCCTGCCCCAGGTCTTCAACAGCCCCGACTGGGCGCACACCCTGCTCATCGTCACGTTCGACGAAGGCTCCTCCAGCACCAACGGGGGAGGCAACGTCTTCATGCTGGTGGCGAGACAGGGCCTGTCCGGCGTCACGTCGTCGACGACCCACAACCACTACGGCGTCCTGCGCACGATCGAGAACGTGCTTGGCCTGTCCTGCCTCGCCAACTCGTGCAACGCCACGCCACTGACCGAGTTCCTGCCCTAGCCGCCTTCGCCATCGGGCCACGGCTGGATCCAGCCCGGCAGGACCCGGCAATCGGCCCGCGACCCTACAATCGGCTGACCGATGCCGACCCAGCCAACCGCGAGCCCCACGCTCACCGCCGAGCAGATCCTGGCTCGCCTGAACCCACCCCAGGCCGAGGCCGTGTCGCACGTCGGCGGGCCGCTCCTGATCCTGGCTGGCGCCGGCAGCGGCAAGACGCGCGTGCTGGCGCATCGGGTCGCGTACCTGGTCGCAACCGGCACCAAACCGTGGCAGATCGTGGCCGTCACGTTCACCAACAAGGCGGCCAACGAGATGCGCGAGCGGATCGCCGGCCTGATCGGCGCGGAAGCGGCCCGGGAGGCGACGATCGGCACCTTCCACGCCATCTGCGCGCGGATCCTGCGCCGCGACGGCGGCGCGATCGGGCTGTCCCGCTCGTTCACCATCTACGACCGGGCTGACCAGGTGGCGATGGTGAAGGGCATCCTTCGGAGGCTCGACCTCGACGAGAAGCGATTCGCGCCGGCCGGCATGCTGGCCTGGATCGGGCAGCGCAAGGACGAGCTGGCCGACCCCGCAACCGCCATGCGACAGGCCGCCAACTACTACGACGAGACCGCGGCCAGGGTCTACCAGGCCTACCAGGAGCAGCTGCACGAGGATGACGCGGTCGACTTCGACGACCTGCTGATGCGGGCCGTGTTCCTGTTCGAACAGCACCCCGACGTGCTGGCTCGCTACCAGGGTCGCTGGCAGCAGATCCTGGTCGACGAGTACCAGGACACCAATCGGGCGCAGTACCTGCTCTGCAGCCTGCTGGCGGCCAAGCACGGCAACCTCGCCGTGGTCGGCGACGACGACCAGAGCATCTACTCGTGGCGCGGTGCCGACCTGCGCAACATCCTGGACTTCGAGCGGGACCATCCCACGGCGCACGTGGTGAAGCTCGAGCAGAACTACCGGTCGACCCAGACGATCCTGGATGCCGCCCACGCGGTCGTCTCGCGCAACGAGGGTCGCAAGGACAAGAAGCTGTGGACCGATCGAGGGGCCGGCACCGCGATCACGCTGTTCGATGCCTACAACGAGTACGAGGAGGCCGAGTTCGTGGCCCGCCAGGTCGAGCGCCTGACCGGCAGGGGCGGCCGTGGGTCGCTGACCGGGATCCTGACCCATCGGGCCGATGACGAGGACGGGGCGCTGCGCTATGGCGAGATCGCGGTCACCTACCGCATCAATGCCCAGAGCCGCGTGCTGGAGGAGGCGTTCGTCCGCTTCGGCATCCCGTACCAGCTGGTCGGCGGCACCCGCTTCTACGAGCGGCGCGAGGTCAAGGACGCGCTTGGCTACGTCCGGCTCTCGCGCAATACGTCGGATCGAGTGGCGCTGGAGCGAGTCGTCAACGTCCCGGCTCGGGGAGTCGGCGAGAAGACGATGGAGGAGCTGCGAGCGTCCGCCGAGGTGCGGGGCGGCACGCTGTGGGACGCCATCGAGCGGGCGGGCGAGAACCCCAACCTGTCGCCCCGGGCTCGCACGTCGCTGGCCGGCTTCGCCGAGCTCGTGCGGGGCTTTGCGGCGATCGCGGCGGCGGAGCCGCCATCGGCCCTGTTCGACGCCGTCTACGAGCGCGCGGGCCTGCGCCAGCAGCTCCAGGACGGGACCGATGACGGTGAGGAGCGCTGGACCAACCTGCTCGAGCTGCGCAACCACGCCGCGGAGTTCGACGAGCTGGCGATCCCCGAAGGTTTGGAGCGGTTCCTGGAGGAGGTCGCACTGGTCAGCGACCAGGACGAGCTGGAGGATCGACCGGATCGGGTGACGCTGATCACGCTGCACGCCGCCAAGGGGCTCGAGTTCCCGATCGTGTTCATCGTCGGGCTGGAGGAGGGGTTGCTGCCTCACCGCCGCGCACTGGAGGACGATCGCGAGCTCGAGGAGGAGCGGCGGCTCGCGTACGTCGGCATGACTCGCGCCAAGGATCGGCTGTACCTGGTGCACGCCAACCATCGGTCCACCTGGGGAGTGGGCGCGTCCAGCGAGCCATCACGCTTCCTGGCCGAGCTGCCCGAGGAGCTGTTGGAGGCCGAGCGCGAGGCCGGGACCCCGTTCCGCCGGGCATGGGGCGCCCAGGGCGGGTGGTCCCGGCGCGGCACGGATGACGACGAATGGCTGCCCGGCGGCTACCGCTCACCTCGGGCGCGCGTGGGCGAGCAGCTGCGACCGGTCAACCTGCCAGACCTGTCGGCACCGGTGGCCATCGGCCGCGAGCTGGACGCCGCCAGGGAGCGCGTCGCAAACGCGCGCTACGAGCCCGGCGCCGAGCTCGACCTGGGGAGCGGGGCATTTGTCGCCCCCGGCCCTGACGCGTTGGCGACAGCCTCGCCCGATGCGGCCGGGGAGGTTGCGTGGCGGGCGGGGGACCATGTGCGCCATCGGCGCTTCGGGGACGGGATCGTGGTCTCGAGCCGCCTTGAGAAGGGGGACGAGTGGGTCACCGTGGCGTTTCCGGGACAGGGAGTCAAGGAGCTGATCGCGGCCTACGCCGGCCTCGAACGCACCTAGCAAAGCTTCTCGCCTACCGCGGGGCCATGGTCCGCCACTAGAATCCGCCCATGGCCGATCCCGACCCCCACGTCCAAGAGCTGCTCGACGGCCTCAAGGCGGCGCGCGACGAGTTCCTGGTGGCCATCGACGACATCGACCCCGCCCTGCGAACCACCCCCGGGCTGGTGGGTGACTGGTCCGCGCGCGAGCTGCTGGCGCATGTCGGCTACTGGGCCGGGCATGCGGGGGAGTCGCTGCATCGGGCCGCACAGGGCGAGCTGCACGAATTCGGCAGGGATGAGCTGAGTGTCGACGACCGCAACGCGGTGGTGGCTCGCGTCGCCGCCGAGACGGACTACGCCACCGTCGCCGCACGTGAGCAGGGGGCCTTCGAGGCATTCGCCTCGCGGCTGGCCACGGTCGACCCCGAGTCACTGGGCGAGACCGACGCCGACGGCGATGCACTGGAGGAGATCATCCTCTTCGACGGCGCCGATCACTATCGCGAGCACACGCTCGACATCCGCTCCTGGTTCGACGGCTCCGCGGAACAGGCCGACGACGAGGCCGATGCCCACTGAACCCGCTGCGCGCGCGGATGAGCTGCGCGCGACGATCGACGAGGCGAACCATCGCTACCACGTCCTCGACGATCCGACCCTCGAGGACAGGGTATACGACCGCCTGCTGCGGGAGCTGACCGACCTGGAGGCTGCCCATCCGGAGCTGGCAACGCCCGATTCGCCGACCCAACGGGTGGGCGCCGCGCCGTCATCGGTCTTTGCCGAGGTCCACCACGAGTTCCCGATGCTGTCCCTCGGCAACGCCTTCGGGCACGACGAGCTGCGCGAATTCGACGCCCGCGTGCGCAAGGGCCTGGGGCTCGTGGAAGGCGAACCCGAGGTCGCGTACGTCTGCGAGCTGAAGATCGACGGCCTGGCGATCAGCCTGCGCTACGAAGGGCGAAGCTTCGTGCGCGGTGCGACCCGTGGAGATGGGAGCACCGGCGAGGACGTGACACCCAACCTGCGCACCGTGCGCGCCATCCCGCTGCGGTTGCGCCAGGATCCGCCCGGGGATCGGCTTGAGGTGCGGGGCGAGGTGTACATGCCGCGCGGCGCATTCGCGGCACTGAACGAGCAGCTGGAGCGCGAGGGAAAGTCGCTGTACGCCAACGCTCGCAACACGGCAGCCGGCACGGTCCGCCAGAAGGACCCGGCGGTCACCGGCGGGCGAAGGCTATCGGTCTGGTGCTACCAGGTGGTAGGCGTGCCGGGACTGGCCACCCATACCGAGAGCCTCGAGCTGATGCGGCAGCTTGGCTTTCCGGTCAACCCGCACGCTCGCCGCGTCGAAGGCGTCCGGAGCGTGATCGAGTACGTCGATGAGTGGGCCGAGGCACGCAGGGAGCTGGACTACGAAACCGACGGGATCGTGATCAAGGTTGACAGCGTCGAGCAGCAGCAGCGGCTTGGCTTTGTGGCTCGCGCTCCGCGCTGGGCGACCGCCTACAAGTTCCCCGCGCAGCAGGTCACCACCAAGCTGGAGGGGATCGAGGTCCAGATCGGCCGTATCGGCACCTTGACGCCGGTAGCGCGCCTCACCCCCGTCTTCGTCGGCGGCACCACCGTGCGCAGCGCCACGCTGCACAACATCGACGAGATCAGGCGCAAGGACCTGCGAGTCGGCGACACCATCGTGCTGCAGCGCGCCGGCGACGTCATCCCCGAGGTGGTGTCGGCAGTCGTGGACGCGCGGGACGGCTCCGAGACGGTCTGGGAGATGCCGGACCGCTGCCCGGCGTGCGGCACGCCTGTCGTGCGCGAGGAGGGCGAGGTGGCCTGGCGCTGTCCGAATCCGTGGTGCCCAGCGCAGCGCATCGGGGCACTCCTGCATTTCACCGGCCGCGGCGGGATGGACATCGAAGGGGCCGGGTACGCGGTCGTCAACCAGCTGGTCGAGCGCGGGCTGCTGCGCGAGCCGGCCGACCTATTCCGGCTCTCGGTCGAGACGCTGGAGGGCCTGGACCGATACGCACGCAAGAGCGCGGAGAACCTGTTCGCGGCGCTGGCCGCGGCCCGGCGACGCCCGCTGGCCCGGATCCTGAACGCGCTCGGCATGCGACACGTCGGGGAGCAGACCGCGATCGACCTGGCCGCGTGGTTGAGTCGTGAGGTGCCGCGCGCTGAAGGCGAGGATGAATCGAACTGGACGCGCCGGGCCGCCGACCGACTGCGAGACGCCAGCGCCGATGAGCTGACCGCCGTGTTCGGGGTCGGGGCGGTTGTGGCGCAGGCCATCGCCGAATACTTCGCCGGTGAGCACACCCGCGGCACCCTGCACGACCTGCTCGAGGCCGGGGTCGTGGCCGAGGCTCCCGCTCCGGGAATCGCGGTCGAGGCGGTGGAGGGGCCATTGGCCGGCAAGACGCTGGTGGTGACCGGGACGCTGCCCGGTTTCAGCCGCGAAGAGGCGGAGGAGGCGATTCGGGCTGCCGGTGGCCACGCTGCTGGATCGGTGAGCGCCAAGACCGACTACCTGGTCGCCGGGGAGAAGGCGGGCAGCAAGCTGGCCGCCGCCGTGAGGCACGGCGTGCCCGTGCTCGACGAGGATGGGTTCCGAGCCTTGCTTGGCGAAAGCGCCTAGCGACGGCCGCCGGCCATGTGCACGGCCTCCGGCAGCCGACGGAGCCGCCACATCGCCACGATCCCCAGGAACGGGCCGACGGCCAGCAATCCGAACGCGACGCTCCATGCGGCGCCGGTGACCGGGGCGAGCAGGCCGACCATCGAGATCGTCACGCCGGTCAGCACGAAGCCGATCGCCGTCTGCAGGGCGAGCGCCGACCCGGCCGTGCCGGCCGGAGCGAGCTCCGAGATCGCGGTCGAGAACTGCGCGGAATCGGCGACCACGCTCACGCCCCACACCAGGCCCAGGGCGAGCACCAGCAACGGGTTGGCGCCGAACAGCAGGCCGATGGTCAGGGCCGATGATCCGCTGATCGCCATGGCCGCCATGGTCAGCGTCGTTCGCCCGAAGCGATCGGCGAGCGCGCCCGCCGCCACGCACCCGATGCCACCCACCGCCACGACCGCGAAGGCCGCCAGCGATGCGGTCCCCGCATCGTGCAGTCCAGCGGCCGCAAACGCGGCAAGCATGAATGCGGGCACCCAGGTCCACATGGCGTACAGCTCCCACATGTGGCCGAGATATCCCAGGTTGGCGAGGCGAACCGCCGGTTGGCTGATCGCTCGTGCGGCGAGCCGGATGCTGAATCGCGCCGACCGCACCGCAAATGGACCTTCGCGCACGCTCACCAGCCCAAGGACCGATGCAAGCAGCGCGCTGGCGCTTGCGGCCAGCGCCACGCCATGCCAGTCGACGCCCGTCGCCGCGCCGACGGCGCGGAACAGGTATGACAGCGCCGAGCCGATCGTCAACGCACCGATCATCACGCCCACCGCCAGCCCTCGTTCGCGCCGGAACCAGCCGGCGATCACGATCAGGGCGACTGGATACACACCGGCGATGCCGAACCCGGTGGCGATGCGGAACGGAATCGCGGCGGCCAGGCTGTTCGAGGCGAGCCCGAACCCGAGGTTGGCGATCGCAGTCAGCGCCGCTCCAATCGCAAGCAGGCGATGCGGCGGCACGACGTCGGCGGCGCCCGAGACAGCGAGCAGCAGCGCGCCCGCGGCGAAGCCGAGCTGCACGGCGATGGTCAGCAGCGGCAGGCCGAGGCCGGCCAGATGCCACTCGGCGACCAGGGCCGGCGCCACCGCCGACGCGCTCAGCCACGGGGCCTCGGCCAGCAGCACGACCGCGGAGAGAAGCGCCAGCTGCCGCCAGCGACCCTGCGGCTCGGCGACGGCGGTCACGCGGTATCGCCCTCGGCCAGGAAGGCCTCCACCAGTTCGTCATAGCCGCGGAACGAGGCGCGGACAGTGTGGCCGCACTCCGGGTCGAACTCGAACCGGGCGCCGGGAATGCTCTCTGCCACGAGCCGGGTGGCGGCGAGCGGCACAACCTGGTCCTGCCCACCGGCCAGCACGAGCGTGGGAACGGAGATCTCCGCCAGGCGGTCCGTGACGAAGGAGCTCGGGTCGAGCGTCGCCCGCAGCTCACCGATGAACCGCTCCGGGGTTGAGGGGCGCGGCTGGAACCCCTGGGCAACCGGGAACGCCTCGGCATGCACGCTTCCCGCCGGCTTGAGCTGCAGGGCCATGTGCGCAAAGAAATCGGCCCATCTGCCCTGCTCGGCGAGGTCGAGCCACTGGGCCATCCGAGGCCGCATCGGCGAGTCATCCGGCGTCTCCGAGGCAACCGATGACAGGACGAGGCGCGACACGAGGTCTGGATGCTCGATGGTGAGCCACAGGGAGATCCGTCCGCCCCCTGACTCGGCCTCGATCGCCAGCGGGGGCGAGACACCGCGCAACGCCCGCACGCCGCGCGCCACCGAGTCGGCCACCTGACGCGGGTGCATCATGCGCGGGGCGTCCGCTGGGTCGTCCGGGAGCGGCCGACCCATGATCACGACGGGGCGCCGCTCGGTGCGCCGATCCCACCGGCGCAGATGGGCAGGCTCAGAGCCCGCCAGTGGCCGCAGGCCGATCTCAACGCCCCCGAGCACCAGCAGCGGGACGCCCGGACCGCCGGGGAGCGGAATGGCCTCGATCCGCCCGCCGGGAATCGGGATCGAGATCGCCCTCGGCTCGTCGGACATCGGCGCCATTGTGGCGCGCAGAGCGAGGCATGCGCGCCGCCTGCCGGCCGAGCGTCCGTGCCGGCTGGTCATCGCCCGCTTATCATCCGGCCATGATCAGCCGAGAGGATGTCGAGCACGTCGCGCGCTTGGCTCGCCTTGGTCTGACCGACACGGAGATTGACCTCCTGGTTCCGCAGCTGAGCCGCATCCTCGAGGCGGTCGGCAAGCTTTCAGAAGTTGACACCAGCTCGGTCGGACCAACGGCGCAGGTGATCGCCCTGGAGAACGTCATGCGTGATGACGTCGCGCGGCCGAGCATGAGCCGCGAGGCGGCACTCTCCGAAGCGCCGCTGCGGGAGGGCCCGCTCCTCCGCGTGCCGGTCGTGCTGGAAGAGGGGCGCTAGCGTGGCCGACGCTCTTCCGCTGGCCGACCGGACCGTCACCGAGGTAGGGGAGCTCCTTCGGCGGCGCGAGGTCTCCTCTCGCGACCTGACGCGCGCCTGCCTATCCCGGATCACGCGCGACGGGGAAGAGATGAACACATTCCTCTCGATCGGGGAGGTCCGAGCGCTGGAGGCAGCCGACCTCGCGGACTCGGC
>JALYUB010000015.1 GCA_030853945.1 Chloroflexota bacterium | reverse complement strand
CTGGAAGATCTGGCTCACGATCGGGCCCAGGAAGAGAAGCGCCACGATCACGATGATCGCGATCAGCGCCAGGAGAAGGCCGTACTCAACGAGCGTCTGGCCTTCCTCGTCCTCACGACGGAACCGGGTGATAAGAGAGCTGATGAACTGAATCATTTGTACGCGATACCTCCTTCCCTAAAGGATTCGTAACGGCAAGATAGAGCGTCCATTCTCGGTGGACCATGGCCCGATGGTCCCACCGCTGCCGCCGTCGGTCCGGTACCTTGCATCCCCGGCGGGGACCCATCGGCACCCCCTGTTGAAGGGCGAAGAGACGAACGCAAAGAGAGCCGGGCCTGGCCGGCTCGGCTCCCTTGTGGGCTGGTTCGGTGTGCGAATCATGAGACCTACCGCTGCAGGTTCTTGCCCACGTTCCTGAATATCTGGCTCACGATCGGGCCCAGGAAGAGAAGCGCCACGATCACGATGATCGCGATCAACGCCAGGAGCAGTCCGTACTCGACGAGCGTCTGGCCTTCCTCATCGTCCCGGTGGAACCGATCGAGAAAGCGGTGGATACGAGTGCGCGATAGAAGATAACTGATGAATTCGAGCGACACTGCGCGGTGCCTCCTTCCCTCAAAGCATTATCGACGATAACGGATGAATGCCGGCACGATACGGGCTGCGCGCGCAGGCGACCATGACCCGATGGTCCCAGCGGGCCCGTCTGGGGCAGCACGTTGGGGCATCTCGACCAGCTGGTCAGGCACGGCCGACGATCTCGGCCCAACCTGCGTCAGCTCGGGGGCGGCGCCAATAAGCGAAGGGAGCCGCGCCTTGACGGGCGCGACTCCCTTGCCGGAGGAGACCCGAGACCGACCCACCGAGGTGGGCCGACCTCGCGGAGATGAACGTCGTGACGGATACCCGTCGACGACTGCCGTTCACGCTAGCGGGCGACGGTGCGGTGGCCCATGGCTCAGGAGTACCGGGCGCGGAATGGGACTTGCAGCCGTCAATCCTCGGGGATCTTGATCCAGCCCTGGCGCATGGCATAGACCACCGCCTGGGTCCGATCGTTGACCGACAACTTGCGCAGGATGCTCGACATGTGGTTCTTGACCGTCTGCTCGCTGATGCCCAGCGCATAGGCGACCTGCTTGTTGGTCATCCCCTGTGCGATGTTGTCCAGGATCTCCACCTCGCGCGGCGAGAGCGGGGCGAAGATCGGCTGGGCATCGGCCCCGTAGACGGCAAGCTCGCGGAACTCCTTCAGCACGCGGCTGGCGACTGCCGGCTTGCTGAACACCTTGTCATTGATCAGGTACTCGCCGGACCGCACGCGACGGATGATCGCGATCAGGTCGGTCGGGTCGATGTCCTTGAGCACATACGCTGCGGCGCCTGCCTTGATTGCCTCGAACAGCTGATCCTCGTCGTCGTTTGGGGCCAGGACGATGACGGCCGTGTGCGGCAGCTCGCGCTTGACCCGCTGCGTCGTCTCGATTCCATTCGGAGCGGGCAGGGTGAGGTCCATCAGCACCACGTCGGGGGTCAGCTCCTGGATGGTGGCGATCGCCTCGCGGCCACTTCCGGCCTCGCCGACCACCTCCATGTCTCCCTCGAGCTCAAGGATGTTTCGCACGCCGCGGCGGAAGAGCGTGTGCGCATCCACGATCACAATGCGGGACTTGACCCCCGCATTGCGGCGGTCGGCCCCCTGGCGCCGTTCTGTTGACTGGTCCACGATCTTCTCCTTGGCGGCCATGGTAGCCATTAGCGAACCTCCGGTATGCGAAGAAGGATGCGAGTCCCCTCCCCCTGGCGGGACTCGATCTGAAGCGACGAACCCATCAGCTCCGCGCGCTCGCGCATGAACCGCAGGCCGAAATTGCGCGTCGCCGATGCGAGGCGCATGACGTCGAAGCCCCGACCGTTGTCGACGATGACGAGGTGATCGGCTTCGAGGCCAATCCGGACCGAGGTGGCAGCCGCGTGCTTGCGGACGTTCTGGAGCGCTTCCTGCACCACGCGCAGGACAGGCGCCTTGGCGTCCGCCGGGACGCGCTTGTCGATGCCGGCCACCGACACCTCCACGGCGATGCCATGTTTGGAGGCGAACTCCGCGCCCGCGTCGGTGATGGCCTGGGAAAGCCCGACGTCGACCGGTGGGGGGCGTCGGGCGGCGATGAATGATCGGACCTCGTCGAGGCCCTCGCGCAGCATGGTGCGCAGGAAGGCGAGCTCGGCACGGGCCGTGTCCGGGGAGTCATCGATCACGCGGTCGAGGTACTCGACCTGGAAGATGGCGTTGGTCAGGACCTGGGCGGGGCCGTCATGGACCTCCTCGGCCAGGCGCTGGCGCTCTCCCTCCTGGGCCTGGATGATCCTCAGCGAGATGGCGGCCGGCGACAGGTCGGCATCGGTCAGCGTCGGCTCGGAAGCATGCTCGTCGTCACTGGCGAGATACGTGATCACCAGGTCCAGCTGGCGAGCCGCGACGTCGATCCGCTTCAGGCTGGCCTGAAGGCCGGCGAGCTCCCTTGCCAGCGCATCCTGGTCTGCTCGGAACGTCGCCGGGGATGGGCCGGTGTCGCGCGCGGCGGCCAGCCGACGGTCGACCCGAGCGCGCAGCTGAACCCATTCCTCGAGACGGCTGCGGTACTGCTCGCGGTAGCGCTCGCCCACCTCCCGAAGGCGCCGGGCGTCACGCCGGACGCTCTCGGCGGCCTGATCCCGCAACTGGTCGAAGCTGCGGGGCATGGGAATTGGCGCTGTCCTGGGCAAGCGGCTGGTCCTCTGGTGGTACGGGGCCTGATGCAGTACCCGACCCGGCCGTCATGCTCCCCGCCGAAGGTGCTCTGGGTCAACAGTACTTCGGGCGCCGGAAGTACTAGTGCGAGGCTGTGGCGCGACCCTGCACGACCCGGAAGACGCGAACTCCCTCGGCCTCGAATGTGGGCGCGGCAGGCAGGAAGTTAGGGTGTTCGCCGGCCGCATCGGTTGCCAACGCACCCTCCCACAGGTCGAGGGGGTCCTGGGCCTCGCCGGGTTGGATGGTGACGACCACCCATTGCACTCCATAGGCCGCCACCACCTGGCCGATGACGGGGTAGAGGTCGAACGGAGGAGCGACTCCAGGGTTGCCGCTGAGCGCATGCAGGGCAGCCGGGTCATAGGCCATGACGACAGCGCCCGCTGCGCGATCCGCCAGGAACTGAGCTGCGACCCGCAGCCGTGCGTGGGCATCCGACCATTGACCGAGCAGCACGGCTGATCCCGCCAGCGACAGTGCGGCCGCACCCGCCAGGCCGGCGACCGCCAGGAAGCGGTGCGTCGCCGGCCGCCGGAGGAATGGCCAGACCCTGCCCGCGGCCGTGGCCGTCGGGCCCAGGTTGGCGGCCGCCATGCCGGCCGCGAAGGGGAGCCAGGCCAGGGCGGAGTGGTAGTACGCGCCCTTCGGCGCGTGGAACGTGAAGACCGCTCCCATCGCGACGAACATGAGGACGAAATAGGCGAGGAACGGCGCGAGCTCGGGGCGGTGGCGCTCACGCCAGAGCCCGACGACGAACGGGATGACGAAGATCCCTCCCAGCAGCACTGCCGATCGGCCGACCAGCTCACCCCAGGCGGACAGCTTGGATCCGAGGATGTTGCCGAGGCCCCAGGCCAGATACGAGCCGATGGTTGGGTCGTGCGAGATCGAGAACTGCTCGTTGTAGTCGGTGATCCACAGCGTGTGCCCTCCAGCCGATGGCAGCGGTGAGCCGAAGACCAGCAGATCTCGTACCAGCCACGGCCCCAGCACGACCGCGAACGCGCCCGCCGCGGCCAGGCCCCATGCCGCGCGGATCGGCCACGGAGCCCAGTCGCGTCGCCAGACCCAGGCTGCCAGTGGCGCGACCAGGAGCAGCAGCCCGTCGACCCGGGTCAGGGTCGCAAGTGCGGCGCCGGCCCCGGCTGCGACGAGCCACGGGCCGGGGCGAGCGGCGCGGACTGCCCGGATCGAGCACCAGATGCAGGCCGCCCCGGCTGTTCCGAAGACGGCGAAGCTGTCCACCAGCGGCGTCATGACCAGTAGCGGCCCGGCCAGCAGGACCAGCGACGCCGCGATCCAGGCCGTGAAGCGCGAGCTCCACAATTCCCGGGCGATCAGGTACGTGAAAGGCACGAGCGCGGCCCCCAGGAGGATGCTCGGCAGCTGGGCTGCGCGCCCCTCGCCCAGGACGCCGCCCAGCAGCCAGATGGAGCCGGCCGCGACGATCGACGTGAGCGGCATCCAGTGCCCGTTGGACGGGACTGGCAGGCTCGGGTGCAGCGGCAGTCGCCCGCCCACCTCCAGGAAGCTCCACAGCACCGGGACCGTGAATCCGTGGCCGGCGGCAAGCTGATCGGCCACCAGGCGGTAGTACGCGGGGTCGGTGTACGGGGCGTAATCGACCAGCAGGGCCGCCATGATGCGTGCTGCCAGCGCCAGCAGGCACAGCGTGACCAGGTCGCGGCGCATCAGCGCCTGACCCAGATCGCAGCGGTCGCGTCCCGGTAGACGCGTTTCCAGGCGCCCGACGCGTCGAACCAGTCGGCGAGCGGGGTGTCCGGCGGGTAGACCGCGTAGTCGATCCCGTATCGGTCGAAGATCGATTGTGGATCACCCTCGACGCCGATGATCGAGACATACATCTGCAGGAGCTCGTCCCCATAGACATCGGCCCGGCCATCCATGAACACCGGCTGCTGAGGCCGATGCTGCCCGATATACCCACCCCACTCGTATCGGTTGAAGATGCGCATTCCCGGCTCGTTCGCGTCCAGCCAGTCGACCGCCTGTGCGGGCAGGACGCGCGCGATCTCAGTCGCCTGTGCGGGAGGGCTGACACGCAGGATCGAGACGCCGACCCCCAACCCAACCAGCAGGACGATCAGGCCGAGGTGCAGCCGACGGCGACCGCCTCCGACCGGCGCCGCGAGGCGCGCCAGGATCGGGGCTGCCCGGCGGCCAAGCCCGGAGTCCGAGATGATCGGTGCCAGCACGATCGCAGCGATCGCCCCACCGATCGGGCCGACGATCAGGAGGAAGCGGATCGCCCGGTAGGCCATCAGGGTCAGCCCCAGCAGGATCAGGGCATCAGCGATCCGCAGGCGCTGCCGGCCCAATAGCAGCGCGGGCAGCACTGCCACGATCACGAACCCCAGGAGCAGCCACCCGAACAGGTCATCCAGGCTGGCGGGGAACCATTCCATCACGTATCGGTTCAAGGAGGTGATCCCCAGCGTGTAGAACGGGTACGCATAGAGCGCCACGCCGTTGGGGTTGATCGCCAGCGCACCGAGGGCAATCACCAGCGCCACCGCCAGGTCGCGCAGCTGTCGCCAGGACAGGGCGGGCGGACCGTTCAGCTGCCGCTTCAGCAGCCGGTCGGCTGCCTCGCCAACCAGGACCGCCCCGACCAGCAGGAAGAGCAGGATCCAGCCGGCGTGGAGGTTGGCCCAGACGACTGCTACAACCGGCAGGCCGAGCAGCCACCGCCGTCGCGGGTCCACGAGGTAGCGCCAGCAGATCCAGATGACCAGCGCGGCCATCAGCAGGTCGAGCACCTGCACGCGGACCCCCATCACCGGCCCGGCCAGCACCAGGCCGATCGACAGCCAGACAATCGGGCTCGCCCATCCGATCTGCGGCACGCGCAACGCGATCGCGCGCCACAGGACCCAGAACGCCAGCACGGTGATCGCGCCGAACAGGAACGACAGCGCGGTCTGGCCCCACGGCCCGAGGGAGTTGCCGGCGGCGAGTAGCACGTTCGCCAGCCAATCCTGGCTCGTCCACGGGCGCCCGGCCCCGACGATGCTCCAGGTGTCGACGTGCGACACCGCGCCCGTGCGCAACACGTCCTCGCCCGCCCGGATATGCCACCAGACATCGCCGTCGATCAGCGGCCATGTGGCCCGCGGCAGGACGGCTGCCGCGAAGAAGCCCACCACGGCAGCGGCCGAGGCAGGCACCCCTCGCGAAAACATGCGGCGAGTCTACGGGCGGGCGCGTGCTACCGTCGCCTGCGATGAGGCACCCGACGCGATGGGCCGGTGCATATGCCCTGGTCGCCGCGATCCTGGCGACCGCCTTCGCGGCGGGCATCCTCAGCGGCCCCTATCGGGCCGTCCAGAGGTCCGACTACATGACCTACCAGACGGCGGGCCGGATCGTGCTCGATGGTCATGGTGACTGCCTCTACACCGTCGCCTGCCAATCGGAGGCCCAGCACGCGCTGATCGGGGACGAGCCGTCCTTCCCCAGGGGGGCGCTGCCGTTCACGTCACCCCCATGGCTGGCGGCGCTGGTGCTGCCGCTCGCCGGGCTGCCGCTGGCGGTGGCCTTTGCGGCCTTCACCCTAGCCTCGCTCCTCCTGCTCGCGCTCGCGGCGTGGCGGCTTGCCTGGGGAGACAGGGCGACGCGGCTCGTCGCGGTCGTCCTGGTGCTGAGCGCCTGGCCGACCACGATGGGAGCGATCCGCGGCCAGTCGACGCTTGCCGTGGCCGCGCTGCTGGGTCTCTCCGCGAGCGCCTCGATGGCGAGCTCAGAGATGAGGGCCGGGACGCTCGCCGGCCTGGCGGCCCTGAAGCCGACGCTCGTCCCGATCTGGCTGATCCGGCTGGCTGCCGAACGACGCTGGCGATCCCTGGCCGTGGCGGCGACGGTCATGGCCGTGCTTGTCGCCGTCGCGGCGCTGCTGGTGTCGCGCCGGGCCGTTGCCGAGTATCCCGCTTACCTCTTCAACCTCGCCGCCAGCAGTGACGCGATCGGCGTGCACGTCGACCAGATGATCAACTGGCGAGGCGCCGGCGTGCGCCTGGGGGCAGGCTCCCTGTTCGTCGCCGTCGGGGTGCTCGTGACCCTGGGCACCGTGACGGTGGCGTGGTGGTGGGGCCGCGGCTCTCCGCGTGGCACGGCCCTCGGCGTCGCGACCGCATTCGTTGCAACGCCCCTGGTGATACCCCACGCCAACCAGCACGAGGCGATCCTGGCGATCCTCGGGCTCCTGAACGCGATCGCCGCGCTCCAGGAGCTCCGCCTGCGCCTGGCGACCGCGGCGATCTGCCTGCAGGCAGCCCTGTGGGTCGGGCCGCTGCTCACGGAGCAGGCCTCGGCGTGGCTCCTGTTCGGCACCTTGCTCGCATCGCTGATCGGCCTGACGGCGCTGAGCCTGCGCGAGCGCAGGCGGTACTTCCGTCCCGTTCTGGTGCGTCCCGGCACCGACTAGACTCCGGCCGATGTCCGAACTCAGCGCGGCCCACCCAGCTCAAACCTCGATGGATCGTGGTGCAGATCGAGCAGTGGCAACGCTCTGTCGAATGCCGTCCCCGATCGTTCTGCTGGCCGTCGCGCTGGGCGGCGTGATGTTCGCGCTCACGGTCGTCAAGGGGGTGCAGGATCCCGACTTCTTCTGGCATCTGACGACCGGGAAGCTGATCGCCGAGACGGGGCGCGTGCCTTCGACCGACCCATTCAGCTTCACCTGGTTCGGCCAGCCCTGGACGCCGCACGAGTGGCTGAGCGAGCTGCTGATCTACCGACTGGTCGATGGACTGGGCCGAATCGGCGCGCTGTTCGTGTTCGGGCTCTTTCCGCCGGCCATCTTTGGCGTGCTGGCTGCCATGTTTGCCCGCCAGCGCGTCCGGGTGCTGGCCATCGCACTCCCCTTCGCCCTCGGTGCGTTCACGCTCATTCCCTATGTCACGTTGCGCCCGCAGGCCATCAGCTGGCTGATGCTGGCCGGCCTGGTCTGGTTCCTGCTCGAAGCTCGGGCCGACCATCCGCGCCGATTCGTGCTGCTTGTCCCTTGGTTCACGCTGTGGGCCAACCTGCACGGCCTGTACGTCGTCGGGCTGGGGGTCGTCGGGCTCTACATGCTCTTCACGCTGGCCGGTCGCACTGCCATGTCCCCGGCGCGGGGCTGGGTCGTCGCCGGCGTGGCGGGAGCCATCGCCGCCTCGATGCTCACACCGGCCGGCCCGATCGGAATCCTGTATCCGCTGCGCTACGTCGAGGGCGGAGACTGGGGACTGGCCAACATCCAGGAATGGCAGTCGCCGAACTTCCACGAGCCGGCGCACCTGGCGTTCCTGGCTCTCATCGTGATGGTCGGGCTGAATGGCGGCCGGAGGACCCCCGGGTGGCTGGTCGCCCTCTCCTGGATCGGCATCGCGATGGGACTGCTCGCCCTGCGCAACGTGCCGGTGGCGGTGGTCTTCTGCATGCCCACCCTGGTCTTCGGCCTCGAGGACCGACTTCGGGAACGGGCCGAGCGACGTCCTCCCAGGCCGATCTCGCCCTCGCGTGGGCTCGGGCGCCGCTGGATCGAGCTGGCTGCGGCGATTGCCATCGCGGTCGGGTCGATCGCTGTCCTGGTGCCCCGCGACATGAACGCGGCGACCGACACCGACCTGGCGGAGCGGTTCCCGATTGCCGGGGTCGATCGGCTGCTCGAGCTCAAGCCCGATGCCAACGTCTTCGCGCAGTACGGCTGGGGTGGCTACGTCATCTCGCGCATGCACGACCATGGTGGACGGGTGTTCGTCGACGGCAGGAACGACATGTATTCGCAGAAGGTGCTCGAGGACTACAGCGCAATTCGCGCGGCCGATCCCGGTTGGCAGGCGCTGGCTGCCAGCTACGGCGTGCAGGCGATCCTGCTGCCACCCGACACGACCCTCACCCGCGGGCCGGCGGCGGACGCCGGCTGGTGCGAAGTCTTGCGGGACGATGTCGAGGTCCTGTACCTCCAGGGACCCTGCCACTGACGCCCTAGGGCGGCGAGGTTCGCACCATGCGGAACATCACGCGCGAGGAGTCCGCGACCAACTCCTCCTCGGCGATCTCGAACTGCCCCTCAAACGCAGCCCGGAAGCCATCGATGGTGTAGTCGGGGAAGATGTCCTCCCTTGTGGCCAGCAGGCGCCTGACCATCGGGTCCTCCTTGGGAACCCACTCGACAACGAGGTTGGGGCCGAGCCGGGCCAGGAGCTCGCTGACCATCGGCAACGGCACGTTCCGGCCGATGGCCAGGTGGTGAACCAGCGCGAGGGCGATCACCGTGTCGGCGTTGGCACGCTCGAGCAGCGACGCTCGCTCGCGGTTCGCCCAGCCGATGGCCGGAGAAGGATCGGCGAGATCGGCCAGCAGCGGCAGGATCCGTCGCTCGCCCGCAGCTCGCAGCGCCAGGTAATGGCGCTCCACGGCGGCCCAGTCGATATCGAGGCCCACAACCTCGTATCCGGCCTCCGCCGCAATGGCGCTGTAGCGGCCGGTGTTGGCACCGACGTCCCATGCACGCCTGCCGCCCGCCGCCTCGACCAAGCGTCGCACGAGCGCCTCTTTCGACGCGGTCCCGTCCGCGGAATAGCTGGTCTGATCGGCGTAATCGGCCCACTGCGTTCCGCCGGCATGCATGCGCAATCCGTCGACGGTCCGTCGCAGGTGATCCAGCAGGGCACGCCTGCGTGTATCGCTCATCTTCACCGACCTCTGCGAACCCTCTGCTCCGGAATCGGCGTGCTGGCGCTGCGCGCGCGCATGCAGGTGGACGTGAGCCGCCAGGCCCGGCGACCAGCGGGTCATGCGCGGCAGCAGCCCGCTGGCGAAGTCGAGGGGGATCCCGTCGATGAAGCTGCGCTGCAGCTGCCCGAAGCGGCCGTCGCGGTGCGCCATCAGGGCGAGCGGCGCCAGGAAGTGCTCGCAGAACTGCCGATACGGCTTCCACGGCTGGTCGGCCACCGCGCGCTCGAACGAGAGGGTGTCGATCAGGATCGGCCGTCCGTGATGGAACTGGACGTTGTACGCGCTCGCATCGCGCAACGTCATCCCGTGCTCGGATGCCAGATCCTGTGCCGCAAGGGTGAGCAGCGCCGCGTCCTTCAACTGGGAGAAGGACCACTCATATGGATAGGAGATGAAGCCGATCTCCTCGGGGCGGATCACCGCCACGGCCCCCGGCTCGGGCGCCAGCTCGGTCGCGACTGCCTCGTCGGGGATCAGCATCTCCCTGCTCAGCAGGGCGGCATGCAGTCCCGATGCCTCGAAGGCGGCCCAATCATCCGCGAAGCGCTGGCTGACCTGGCGGTACAGGACGCCGTCCTGCCGGAAGACGAAGCCACTCGGATCGCGGTAGGAGCCTGGCTCGCGCTCCGCGGCCGGGCGAGCGGTCACTCGGGATCGGGGGGCGTTTTGCCCTTCGTGTCGTCAGGCTGCGGAGTGCGCCGGAAGCGCGCTATGGTGGAGCGTATGGCGTTGCGGAAGAAGAACGGGATCGCCACGACCGTGGCGATGATGGCCTGGATCACCAGGCTGCCCGCCCCTGGGTCGATGTAGGCGAAGACGAACCGCATCAACACTCCTTGGCCGATGCCGCGGCGAACGCGCGGACCTGTGGCATACGGTACCCCGGATCAGGGGCCATTGCCAACCCGCGGCCCCCGGCGCAGGTCGGTCGAACGGAGCGCCTGGAGCGCCCCGGGCAGGACGTATGCGGCATCGGGCAGCCACACGCGCGGGACCGCCAGCGGGATCGCGGCGCCCGCGGCGAGCCACGTCCAGGGCGATTTCCGCGCAGCCAGCCCGACCACGGTGACGAGGCAGACGATCGCGACCGGCAGCCACAGCAGCACCGAAAGCTCGAGCAGCGACACCCCGCCCAGGTAGAACGACGGCCCGCCGATCTGGCTGTAGAGCCGCAGGTCGAAGGCGAGCAGATGCGCCCAGAGGATCGCGCTGATGCCGATCGCGATTGCTGCATGCAGCCACCGTCGTTCGGCGACGTACCCGGCCACCAGCAGCAGGGGAAAGACCTTCAGCGAGCCGGCCAGCCCGAGCACGATCGGTCCTGCCCGTGTTCGCAGGCCCATCGCCAGCCCCCCGACCATCAGCGGCGTGGCGTTGGCGGGCGGCAGCGCGCTGATCAGCAATCCACCGATCAGGATCGCCAGCGTCACCGACGCCGGGCTTGGCCGACGGATCAGCGGCCAGATGGCCCCGACGGTGGCGATCACCAGGATGCCGCGCCACACGGAGAACGCCGCGTCGTGGCCCAGGTAGGTCAGAGGCACCCACGCGAATGCGAACCAGGGTGCATACCGATACACCTCGGTCTCGTCGCCGCGCGGCCCGCCGTAGAGCGGCAGGCCTTCCCGGAGCCGCTGGGCGGCCAGCCAGTAGGCCTGCGCGTCCGGGCGGACATGGACGCTGAAGGCGGCGCCAATGAGGAGGAGCACGCCAAGCACCGCCACGGCCAGCGCGAACAGCCGCGCCGCGCGCTCAGGGCTTCGGAGCACGGCCCGGGATCCGGTCACGCCCGCCGTTCAGCAGGCCGACCGCGAGGTACGTGGTGTAGGTCACGTGGCTGCGCGGAGCCAGCACCATCACGGCAACGGCGGCGGCCACCCACACATATGGCGAGCGCTTCATCGCCAGGAGCACGGCTGCCAGTGTTGCGCCGCCCGCCACGACCAGCCATGCCAGGGGTGACACGTAGTAGTAGAGCGAGACGGATCGGCCGGGATCGGTCTGGTAGCCGGACAGGTCGTACAGCAGGAACGGCGCAAGCAACACCGCCGTCGCCACCACCGTCAGGCCGATGCGGAGCCACTCGCGTCGAGCGAGATAGACGGCCGCAAAGAGAAGCGGCGTTCCCTTCAACGATGCTGCGATCGCGATCCAGATCGGCCCGCTGCGGCGTGAGATGCCGAACGCAAGCGCCGCCACGATCAGGGGCTGGATGTTGCCGACCTGGACGAGGGACAGCAGCCAGGGAGTGATGACGAAGGCGAAGGCCCAGGCGGCGAGGGTCCGGAGGCGAAGGATCGCCACCAGGATGGCGATCGAGGCCACGGCCAGGATTGCGGCCCAGCCCCAGTCGACCAGCGCGCGCGGCAAGTAGGTGAGCGGCACCCAGAGCCAGGCGAACCACGGGGCGTATCGAAATACCTGATAGCTGTCGGGGCTGAGGTTCCCCAGGTACAGCGGCTGGCCATCGCGAAGGCGATGGGCCGCGAGCCAGTAGGCGTTGATATCGCCGAAGTTCCAGTCGCCGACGATGAGGTAGATCCAGACCAGCATGCTGCCGAACAGCAGGGCTACCACCAGCCGCTGCAGGATGGGAAGGCCCGGAGCCCAGCGGCGGAACCCCCGATCGACGCGCATGGCCGTCACGATGGCACAGTATCCGGGGCCGGGCGCCAGAGTATCGTCTGGCGCGGCATGCACCGATCGACCCATACCGTGCGCACGCGGCTCGAGTGGCTTCGACTGGGCATTGGCGCGGCGGTCCTCGCCGTCCTGCTGGCGCTGACTGGCTGGGCGCTCCTCAGCTATGCGCTGTCGCAGCAGGTCGGCACCGATGTGGCCGCCTACTGGCGTGCCGCCGAGCGGCTCCGCAGCGGCGAGCCGCTGTACGTCGCCGGCGCTGCCAACGCATCGGACCTGTATCGCTATGCGCCCTGGTTCGCCGCGGCATGGATCCCGTTGACGTTCCTGCACCGGGACGCGGTCACCGCCGCGTGGGTGGGCCTGATGTTCGCCGCCGCGCTCGCCAGCACGCTGCCTCTCCTCCGTCACGGCCCAACCGGCTGGGCGGCGTTCGCCATCTTCGGGCCGTCGCAGTTCGAAGGGGCGATCTACGGGAACGTGCAGCCGCTCCTGGTGCTGCTGCTGATGTGGGGCGTCGAGCGAAGGGCCGGACCGCTGTGGATTGCGCTCGGCGCCAGCCTCAAGGCGGTGCCGATTCTGCTTGCCGTTGTCTACGCAGGCCGGGGAGAGTGGCGCCGTGCCGCCTTGACGATGGTGCTGACGGCCGTGCTGGTGGCACCGGCCTTCCTGTTCGATCTCACCGGGTACTCGACCAGCTCCGGCCCGCGACAGGAGAGCCTCGCCGCGGTCTCGCCCTTCCTGTTCATCCCGCTGGCGGTTGCAGCCGTGGTGGCCACCTGGGTCCTGGCGCGGACGCGCTACTCCTGGCTGGCGGGAGGCCTGGCCATGATCCTCAGCCTGCCGCGGCTGCTCGACTACCAGATCTCGTTCCTGCTGGTAGGGCTGTCCCGTCGCAGCCCGGGCCGCTCCGGCTAGCGACCGAAGTCGCTGGCCGGCCCCCACCTCGACGAGCCGTCAGCCAACGCCGTGAACACGAAGTCCGCGTTGGCAGGGATCTGGCCGTCCTGGATCCGATCGTCGAGCGCCACGACCGCGTCCGACCCCTCCACCGTCGTCCACTCGAGACCCTGGTAGGTCCCCAGGCTGATCCGCCCGGATAGGGTGGGGAACCAGTCCAGCAGCATCGCTTCGAGCCCCGGCTGCTCGGAGATGACCGCGAAGCGAGCGCCCGCATGCGTCTGGCCGGCGGCCAGGGCGATTGCCTGGCGAGTGCCGATCGGAAGCGCATTGAACTGTTGATAGCCAGCGACCAGGGAGGCTGTGAACAGCCAGGCGAAGCCGATGCCGGCGGTCACCTTGAGCGCGCCCACCGATCTGGCGGCATCGGCGATCACGATCGCACCCGTGGCAGCCAGCAGCGCCCAGACGATCGCGGCATAGCGACCCTCCCCGGCGGGAACGAGCAGCAGCACCACGAGCCATACGGGCAGCAGCCAGTCTCGCCGGTGCACGACCATCGCGATCCCGAGCAGCGCAAGGGGCAGCACGAAGTCCAACGCGCCGATCCAGGACGGCCCGATGGCCAGCAGACGCCCGAATGTCTCCTCGGTATGGTGTGCGGTGGCGCCCGCGACGATCGTGCCGGTCCCGTAGCGCAGCACGACCATCGCCAGCCACGGCGCAACCACGACGGCCAGCACGACTCCCGCCAGAGCCACGAAGGCCAGCCCACGCCGCGAAGGTCTGAAGGCGAGCAGCACGATGCCGGACGCAATGCCCGACGGGCCGACTGCTGGATGCGCGAGGACCGCGGCGCCGGCCAGGACGCCGGCCAGGATCGCATTGCGCGGCCCGGGCAGCCGGACGAGCACGGTGAGCCTCCATAGCGCGAGGAGCAGCAGCGCGAGCCCCAGAGCGCGGGTCACCCCGCCTCCCTCGATCGCCCAGGACACGGGCATCGCAGCAAAGATCAGCGCGGTGAGGCCGGCCCGCAGCTCGCAGGTGAGCTCGCGGGCGAGGAGGTAGGCCGCGGGAATGGCGAGGAGGCTCCACAGCAGCGGCAGCCACCGTTCGGTCATGATCGGATCGCCAGGGATCAGGGCCAGGATGTAGATCCCGAGCGGGGGATAGGCGAACGGGACCTGGCCGGTGTTGAAGGTGCTGAACTCCGGGAGGCCGAAGCCCGCGTTGCGAATGTCGTGGGCCATGGTCACGAACAGCCCGCCGTCCTGCAGGGGGAAGTCAGCCGCCAGAATCGGCGCAAGACGGAGCCCGAGCCCAACCAGGATGGCCACGCCGAGCAGCTGGGCTCCCACGCCCAGCTGCGTCGGCGGCCTGCGGTCATGAGGAGCTGCGTCGGTCGGGTCGGGTATCGATTGGAGGCCCATGAACGGAGCCGACTGTACATGGACATGGCCCAATAGTCCCGGCGACATCGCGTCGCAGCGCAGCACAATTCCGCTCAAATGGCTCTGGTCGCCGTCCTGCTCCTGCTGGCTGCCGCGATGCTGGCCCCAGGCCTCGTCGTGGGCCCGTCGCTCGATGCCGCCGTGTTCACCGATGTCGGTGGCCGAATGCTGCATGGGGTGACCCCGTATCTCGGCGCCTGGGATCACAAGCCACCGGGGATCTACCTGGCGGCGGCCATGGCCCAGGGCATCCTGGGGTGGCTGGGGCCGTGGACCGCGGACTGGCTGCTCTCGCTCGTGGCGACCGTGGGGATCGGGGTCGCGGTTGCTCTCGCACTCGCGCGCGTCGGGGTCGCCGTCTGGCCACGGACGCTGGCCTCGCTGGGTGCCACCATCCTGGCGAGCCACTACCTCGTTGCGCTGGGCGGCGGCCTGACGGAGCCGCCGGCCACGGCGGTGGTGGCCTGGGCGCTCGTGCTGGCACTGCGACCAACCCGCGGCGTCAGCCTGGCCATGGTTGGCGCTCTCGTCGGCCTGGGCATCCTGCTCTCCGTCCAGCTGCTGCCCGCGGGCCTTGTGGTGGCGGCGCTGGCTGTGCTGCAGGAACCGTCCGCTCGGCTCCGACGCGCCGCTCTTGCCGGGCTCGGCTTCGCCGCACCACTGGCCGTCGCCGCTGCGTGGCTGGTGGCTACAGGGGCCATGCCCGCCGCGCTGGACGCGGTGATCACCTATGCCGCCGCCTATCGAGCCTCGGGCCGCGACTTCGGACCGGCGATGGCCGGCTCGGTTGCCGCCTGGACCACGCTCGCCTCTCTGTTCCTGTTCGCACCTGCGCTGCTGGGCGTCGCTGCAGGGCGGAGCCTTCCCCGACTAGGACGCAGCCTCGTCGTGCCGATGGTCATGTGGCTCTTCGCATCGCTCGCCTTCTTCCTGTTCCAGGGTCGCTTCTACGCCCACTACGCCATCGGCCTGGCCGTCCCGCTAGGGATCCTGGCCGGCTTTGGCTTCCAGCACGTCAGCGAGTCCCTCAAACGCGTGAGTGGGCCAGCGCGGAGAGGCCTGATCGTCATGCCCCTCGTCGCGACGTTCCTGATGTCCGCTGGAGCCGGCTTCATCTCCGGCACGATGCAGGTTGCCCTGGTGACAGACGGCAACACGCGCGCCAAGGCGGTGGCCGAACGGCTTCGCGATCTGCCTGCCGGCACGCTGCTGGTGTGGGGCAATCAGCCGACCGTGTACAGCGATGCGGATCGGGCTCCGGCGACCCGCTACTCATACCTGTACCCGCTCACGACGCCCGACTACAGCACCGCTGCGCAAGTCGACGGGGTGGAACGCGCCCTGGCGGAGCATCCGCCGGCGGTCATCGTCGACGCTGGGTCATCCGCCCCCGG
Organism: Chloroflexota bacterium; assembly: GCA_030853945.1. Classification (GTDB taxonomy): domain Bacteria; phylum Chloroflexota; class Limnocylindria; order QHBO01; family QHBO01; genus CF-167. The sequence continues at coordinate 473 of JALYUB010000015.1, read as the reverse complement.
CCAGCCAGGCTTCCCGCCATTGCTGATAGGGCGGCCGATTGCGACGGATGGGCGCGACCTCGATCTCCTCGCCCCGCTCCGCGCCTTCGTGGCCTCGCGCTATCGGCTGGATTCGATCGTGTCCGGCTGGCCCATCTACGTGCTTCGCGCCCCGGAAACGAGCGGGGCTGTGACCGGGACCGGGGGCTGAATCGGCCCCGGCCTGAGCAGTTCGAGGCCGAGCATCTGGAGGTAGTAGGGGAGCAGGTACGGGCTGACCGCCAAGCTCGCCCAGCCGAGCCGGCTGCGCGATGTCAGCCATCCCGCCAGCGGCAGACCGATGATCAGCCACGCCGGCCCAACGAAGCGTGACGGAGAAAGGTTGAAGTCGTTGGCGATCTCGTCCGCGCCGGACCTGAACAGGGAGCCGATCCACGCCGGCAGATAGCCGGTCGGGAGAGCCGAGAGCAGTCCGACGGCCGCGATCCCGACGA
>JALYUB010000007.1 GCA_030853945.1 Chloroflexota bacterium | reverse complement strand
GGGGCTGCTGCCAGAACTGGTGCGGCGAAGCTCAGGCTAACGACGGCCAATAGGCTAACGAGGACCGCGAGGCGCTTCATGATGACTCCCTTGGGCAACGGGAAGCAGGATGCTCCCCCGGCGCCCTAGAGGCGTCACAAACGCTGTTAGACCATCTTGCGCCGGACATGCTGGGATGTATACGGCACCCGAAACCTCCGGTGCACGCAAGCACCGCGTGCCCTCTCGCGCCAAAGCCGTCCGGCGATCCCTAAGAGGGGCAGGGAGGTCGCCGCGCTATACCTACGCCGTGATCCCACTGCGCTCGACGTGCGCCTGCGCGAGCTGAACGGTCGATGGGTCGCCTCGGCTGACACCCCGGACGGGGCCGAGTCTGGGGGTGGGGTTCGGTGCGGTCGAGGCGATCGAACAGGCACTAGCGCCGTTTGACGGGGTGATCGACGAGCTTCTTGACACAGCTACCTCACCTGAGTACACCTAACCACAACGGGGGGCCATGACGCGCGACCTGCACCACGGCCGCCTGGATCGCGCCGAGCCCACTGGCGAGACCGGCCCGCCCATTCCGGCTTGTCCGGAACGGAGAGGAGGCGTCCCCATGCGGCGGAGGCTCTCGTTTGTCGTGGTGGTTGCGATCCTGGCCCTGGTCAGCGCGGCAACCGTACTCGCAGTGACCACATTACCGATCCGGGTGGCGGTCGTGAATAAGGTCGACATCGACCGCAACGGCATCGACTTCGAAACGGAGCGGAAGGTCGATGTCATTACCACCTTCAGCTCGCAGCCCTCGACGTGGGCAGGCTCGGGCTGGCATTACCACAACGGCCCCGTTTTCGTTTCGGTGACGATGGGCACGCTGACCTTCTGGACGAGCACCTGTCGGAAGATCCAGATTACCGCGGGACAGGGTTACATCGAGTCCGCGGGCCAGATCCTCTTGGCCAAGAACCTCGATTCGACGACCGTGGCCGAGTGGTACACATCGCGTGTAATCCCCTACCAGACGAATGGGACACCGGGCCTCGATCCTGTTCCGGTCGTGCATGCCGACTGCCCCTGAACGGCCTTATCGGGGCCGGTGCCTAGAGCGGGCGCCGGCCCTTCGGTTGAACGGCTCAACGCTAACTAGCGAACGCGCTTTCGGGCCTCCGCAAATCGAACGGGACAAAACGCGCGCGCGCCCAGTGGGCCTAGCGCATATTCGAAACTCCTAGCCGAACTGGTCAATGCGCTAATCGAAGGCGCCGAGCCGTCTGAGCACGCGGAAGGGTAGTTCGACGGAACGCATGGTCGCCCGAAAGTCGGCGTGCCGTTCCGCGCGCTCCCTCCACTGCGCCTCCAGCGTCGCTCTCTGCCTCCAGTAGTCATCCCGTTGCGCGTGAACGTCTATCCGCCGTAGACGACGAAGGCGCCGTCGAGCGATCGGCGCCCGGTAAGGCGACTCAGAGGCCAGGGCTGGCCCTGCCATCTGCACCACGCCACGAGGTTGTGGTACTCGGTCCGCTCCGGGGCGCCGTTGCCGCGGAACTCGTTGGTGGCGACCACGAAGTTCGTCGAGAGCGCAGATCGCGCCATCCGGAAAGGGGATCGAGCACGTTGTCAATGCCCTAGCCGCTCACCAGAGCTGGACATGGTCGAGCCCTCGATACCAGGCGCAGGCGGCGCACCGCTCCGTAGGCCCTGGAGGGCATGTAGGCGCCACTCACCCGGGACGCCCTTCAGCGAGGTTGTGCCCCGATCGACGGTCTCAATGTCTGCATCGCCAATCGCGTCCACCACTCGCTGCGAGAGCAGGATCTCGTCGTCGCCGGCAGCGGCCATGATGCGCGCGGCAGCGTGCACCTCGAGACCGCTCACCTTTTCTCCGCGCATCTCGCACTCCCCCAGGTGGACGCCGCTTCGGAGCTGAAGACCGATGTCGTGCACAGCCGATCGCACCGCCCACGCACACCTCACCCCCGGTGCGGGCCGATCGAACGTTACGAAGAATGCATCGCCGGCGGTGTCGATCTCGTGGCCACCGTATCGGCCCAGCTCAGACCGGACCGCCGCCCGGTATCGGCCCAGCAGCGTCCGCCAGCGCTCATCGCCGAGCTCCACGATCCGCTCCGTCGAGCCCACGATGTCCGTGAACAGCAGCGTCAGGAGGGCGCGGCTCGGCAGGAACCGATCCACAAAGGGCCGCACGCGACCGCGCAGCCACCCGTACTGGCTGCCCAACGCGAGGCCCACGAAGCCCGTGACCAGGTCAGAATGCCCGCCGGTCCACCCGGCGAGGACATTCTGCAGCGCGAGGTTGGCAAGCCCGAACACCGCCAGGACCGCGACCGTCACGCCTCCGTAGAGGACGGCGCGGTTGATGATCGTGTCGATGTCGTACAGCCGATAGCGCAGCACGGCCACGCCAATGGCAATCGGCAGAAACACGAACGGGAAGAACACGGGCAACCGGGCGACATCGGGTATCGCTTCGCCCCAGATTGCGTCCTCGGCCGACCCGAGCGGGAAGGTGATGCTCACGGCCAAGAGTCCGGCCACGAACCAAAGCAGCTGTTGGCGTTCAGGTCCGCGGGCGCGCCTGAACCGCGTCACGACGGAGACAGCGCCGCCTAGAAGCGCGATCAGCAGCAGGCCGGCGCCGATGAGCGGCGCAGGCTCGAGAAGCGGCGCAGCGCCAGGACCAAGCATCGCCGCGACCGGGTTGGGAAAGGCTGTTGATACCTGCTGGCTGGGCGTGTTGTAGCTGATGGTCGGCGCCAAACTGCCGATCAGGACGCCCACCCACGCCATCGCGAGTCCGGCCAGCGCAACCGGGCGCCATCGGCCACCGGGAAGGCGCCCAGCTGGGAAGATCACCATGAGCGTCACCCACCACGCCACCGCTGAGAACCAGCCCCAAGAGGAGACCCAGACGAGCAGCAGCGCGAACCAAGGCGCCGTCAGGGTCTGGAATTCGTGAGCGCTGGCGATGGGCCACACCGTCCCCACCAGGAACGACGAGCCCGTCGCGATGAGCAACCAACCGATGGGGTTGTGCGGGCGTCGAACCGCGAGCACCGCGCCCACCACCGCATATGGCAGGAACAGCACAATGCCGAGTGGGTGGATCGCGCCCATCAGAGCAAGGGCGATCGCCCCCACGATGAGGCCGATGACGAGGAATGTGCGGGCTCGGAGCATTGGGCCAGATGCTTAATCAATGCGTCGAATGCGTCGAATCCGTCGAAGGATACTGCGCCAGCGCTGGGCCGACTCTTAATCACTAGGTTCAGGGTTCGAATCCCTGTCCCGCTGCTGGATCCTGACTCGCCCCGACGGTGGCGCTCACCTGCGTGGCCGGGATGGCCAACGGCCAAGTCTTCGTCGGCGTCTTTGCGTTGATGTCAATGGCTGTCAACGCCTTGTCCGGGCAATCAGTCTTGACCGGTCAGCTTGTCCGCAAGTCAGGTCCGAATCGTGGTCCTTCTAGGTGCGCCTGGAGTGCGATTCGCGCTCCAGAGGCGGCAACTTGACCTACGCGCAAGGCCAGGCCAGTCCAAGCTCCTCGGCCTCCTTGATCGTGTAGGGAGCCGCCTAGCTGACGAGCCTCAAGGCTGGTGGCCGGACCGGGGCCTTGGCGGGGTCATCGGCTAGGATCGCGATGGCCGCCTCAGCCGGCATCGGCGAACCGAGTAGGTAGCCCTGCCCGAGCGAAACGCCCAGGTCGGTGACGGTTCGCCGTTCGAGGCGCGTCTCGATGCCCTCGGCAATGACCTGGCAGCCAGCCTCGCGAGCGTAGTGGATCAAGCCCACCACCACCGCGCGTCGCCGCGGATCGGCATCGACCCCGCGCACCAGCCCGGCGTCGATCTTCACGAAATCGGGCTGCAGCTCGACCAGGTGCGTGAAGTTGGCGACCCCGGCGCCGGCGTCATCGACTGCCAACCGGACCCCGGCGCCGAGCACGCGCATGGCTGCGCGCAGCGGGGCGTAGGCGTCGATGGCTTCATGCTCCGTGATCTCGAGCACGATCGGGCGCGGGGCCTTGGCCAGCAGGCGCGCAAGGGTCTCCCCGTGCGTCAAGAGTGCGGGCGAGACGTTCAGGCTGAGCCATGCGCCGGCCGCTAGGTCGCGGGACTCGCGGAGTGCCGCTTCCAGCGTCACTGTCTCGAGCTCCATCCCCATCCCGCACTCCCGCGCAGCCGCGAAAACGACGTCCGGCCGAAGGTCATCGTCGAACCGGGTGAGTGCCTCGAATCCGACCGTTGATTCGGTGCTGAGGTCGACAATCGGCTGGAAGACGGGCCGGAAGGCGGCCCCCTTGATCATCGCGGCGATTCGCTCGCGTTTTGCCGCAGTGTCGCGGCGCGCCACGAGCGCCGGCGCCAGGATCGCTTCGGCCACGACCGCGAATTCGCCGATGGCCGGCAGCTCTTCGATGAGATGGCGCCCATGATCCGCATCGGTCGTACCGAGACCGATCAGGCCGATGAGCTCACCGTCGATCTGGATCGGTGCAAAGGCGCGGCTCTTGATCCCGAGCGCCGCCAGGGCGTCGTCGAACGGGTTCGCTTCGGGTGGTCGGCTCCAGCGCTCAGCCCATGGCCCTGCGTGCGATCGCCCGAGCAGGTGCTTGGCATGTCCAGCGGGGACGAGGTCGCCGCTCTGCATCGGGAATCCCGCCAGCCCGACGATCGAGAGAGCAAGCAAACCATCTGGGGTCGACTCGAACACGCCGGCAACATCGACCCCGGGCAACCGGTTCAGGGCGGCTGCAATGATCGTCGCCGTTCCCTCTGCGGTCGGCTGCGCCCGAAGCGTCCGCAGCGAGGCCACGATCTCGATCCGCTCGGAGCTTGTCCTGGCACGTCGCTGCGCGTCATTGGAGACGGAAATCCCGTACCTCCGGACGAACCACAGTGACAGGGCGGCCGCTAAGAGTTCGATCGCGACGCCGACCACCATGGCGGCGATGCGGGACCCGTCGAGCACATCGGCCCGGACATTGAGCTCTGCCTGGGCGCTGTCGATCTCACGGATGAAGGCCGTGATCGCTGTCTGGGTGGCCGACTTATCCACGGCCTGAGCCTGGATCGCTCTCTGGAGCCCCGCAACCGAACCACTTTGGACGGCAGCGATGGCTGGATCAGCCACTTCCGCGCGCGATAGGCTGTCTGCACGATCGACGGCTCTCAGAGCCTGGGCGATCCCCGCGAAATTGGCTTGACTGGCTTCGATCTGCGCGTCGATCGCGGCTTCGTGGGCCACAGCCTGCCGATAGCGGGCCAGAGACGATGAGTCCGTCGACCTGAGGTACTCATCGAGCGCGTCGTTTTGGTCATGGGTTGCGGCCACCAGCTCATCGCCCAGGGCCTGCAGTCGTCGGACGGCGGCATCATCGGCTTGCAGGCGCGTCTCGGCTGCGCCCGTCTGGATGAAGACGGCGGCGATCAGCAGGCTCGCGGCGATCGCAGTTCCACCGACGATGACGAGAATTCGGCCATGAGGACTCATTCCCACAGCCTCGCGGGGAGCGGCGGCCAAGAACAATCGACCGATGCGATCAAAGCCATCAGGCATTCGTAAGCCCGCACGCCGCCATCTGCCGCATCTTCGCGAGAGTAGGCGTTGCATGCGGCAGGTCGTCCGAGCGTAGGCAGAGTGGATCCGCTCGCCCAGCACGACTGAGACTGTCGCTTACGGGCGTTCGCTCAGAGTTCGCCGAAACTCGCCAAGAAGCGCGTGCGCCGACGGTGGGCATGAACGCATCTTGACTCTGGTGTTACTAGCGCACGCTTGCACACACGAGCAATCACCCGCTTGTATTCGGGCGGCAAGGCCAGGAGTAGGCTGGGCAGGTGGTTGACGGGGGAGGGACGACCCCAGCGGTTCGCGGCGGCACTTGCTGGAGTGGCGCTAGCGATGGCCGTCAGCGCATGCAACACCGCACTGCCATCGGCGACCTCAGGACCAGCACCGTCCCCTCGACGGCGAGCCCATCGCCGACCCCTTCTGCTGCGCCCTCCACCTGGCCCACGATCGCGCCCTCGCCGGCGAGCGTGCCAGCACAGCCGGACCTCGCGAACCTCGGCTTCTGGACGCTCGAACGGCCGCTGGCAGCATTCGTTTTGGCGGGTGTAAGGTGTGCAGTAGGTGGACTCCAGCGCGAGCCGACGATCCGGCGGTCTCCCCGAAAGGACACGGCAGATGAAAACGCGTGTTAACGGTGCCAGGTTGCCCCTTTGGACGGGCATCGCAATCACACTGGCAATCGGAATCTTGGCGGCTGCGCCTTTGGCATATGCCGCCGGTCCAGCACCTGTCGGGCTGGGCACCGCTGCGCCATTCGCGGTTCTGGCCGGCTCGTCGGTGACCAGTACCGGGGCGACCAACGCCACCGGGAACCTAGGGATCTCGCCTGGTTCGTCCGTCACCGGATTCCCGCCCGGGGCAGTGACCGGGGCGATCCACAAGGCCGACGCTGTCGCACTGCAGGCCAAGAACGACCTGACCACAGCTTACACCGACGCCGCCGGACGGCCCGTGACGGCCACCCACGGCACACTCGGCGGGTTGACCCTCGTCGGCGGCGTCTACAACGCCGGGGGAGTCGTGCTAGATCTGACCGGCACCCTGACGCTCGATGGCCAGAACGACCCGAATTCGGTCTGGATCTTCCAAGCCACCTCGTCGCTCACCACCGCGTCGTCTAGTACCGTGAAGCTCATCAACGGGGCGAGCCCATGCAAAGTGTTCTGGCAGATCACCAGCTCGGCAGACCTCGGATCGGGCTCTACCTTCGTAGGGACGATTATGGCCCTGACCTCCATCACGATGGCCGATGGCGTCACGGTGAACGGTCGTGCGCTGGCTCGAAACGGCGACGTGACTTTGATCAACGACAAGATCACCAACGCTAGCGCATGCTCGGGGCTGCCGAATGCGGCGATGGGTGGTGCTCCTCAGCATGGCGGAAGTTCTCCTTGGCTCCTTGTGCTGGTCGCATCGCTCGCGGGCTGCCTGGTGTTGGGCTTGAACTACCGAGCGTCCCAAGGCCGCCGCTAGTAGGGAGGCGATTGACCGGACCGGCAAGCGACTCGGCCCGTCGGATGGCGTACGTGCGAGGCCGAGTGAATGGGATTACCGCAAGCAGGCAACTCCTTGCCCTTTGCTATCAGCCCGTGTGTCAATGGCGGGTCTCCTAGTCGATGCGGTGCCAAAGGTGGCGTTCGTCGTCGAACTCCTGCTGCTCGTCGGCGGGGATGACGTGAAGATCCGGGCGGGGTGGCGAAGAAGGCGCTACGACCGGCTCAGACGGCCCGGGTGGCGTTGAAGGTGGCGGGATGGGCACTGATAGCACCGCCTGCCGATCCCGGGCAGCCTGCTCGCGTTCCTCTCGCCACTTGCGGTCGCGATCTTTGGCGGCGTCGGCGAGCTTCGCCAGTTCGGTGGCGACCTGCTCCGGGGTGAGGGCGGCGATCGCCTCGACCCAGGCCAGCATCGCCGCTTGATCGTCGGCGGTGGGCTCGCCGGACGACGGCACGGGGTCAGCCTCGTCGAGGGCGTCGGCGTCGATCAACCCGCGGGCCAGCCGGCGATGGTCCCATGACAAGCTGTCCACGGCGATCCGCAGCGGCGTCGGCTCGGGCTTCTGCGCCCCAGCCGCCTCAGCTTCTCCGGCCTTGCGAGCGTCCCACCGCCGCTGTACAGCGACCATCCGCTTGTTCCTGGCGCTGATCCCCGCGCTCATCGCCCACTGGCCGACGCCGGTCACCTTGCCGCTTATCAGGGCCTGGAGGTGACGAGACTGCGCGAGCTTCTGGGCGGCGTCCCACTCGTCCTCCTCGCGGGCCTGGCCCTCGTCGCCCTGCATCCACGACTTCACCGTGTTGACGCTGACGTGCGCCATGCGGGCGGCGGCGTAAGCGCCCTCAATGCGGGCCAGGGCGACCACAGCGAGCCGGAAGGAGGCGTCGTAGGTGACGGGCATCTCACGCGGTCCCGATAGGGTGCGAATGGGTGCCTGTGGCTGTCCGATAGGCTGTCCGGGCGCCCGCTCCCGCATCGCCCACGCACGAATGGAGGGCCTGTAAGCGGTATGCGCAATCGCTACGAGCTGCCAGGAGAGGTAGCGGCCGGCCCTTTTAGGAGCCGTCCTCGTCCTTGCAGGCGGAGCAGGCCGCAGCAGAACAAATGGACGCTTTGCTTTCGGGCGCATAGGCTGTCTCATAGGCTGTCCGCAAGCCGAAGCCCGGTCGGGCAACTCGCCTAACCGGGCTTTTTCGTGCTCAGGATGATGGAGGCGACGACGGGACTCGAACCCGTGTAAACGGTTTTGCAGACCGCTCCCTGGCCACTCGGGCACGTCGCCATGCTCAACCCGCGCTGGCTGCCCCGCGAGGATTCGAACCTCGGTTCACGGATCCAAAGTCCGCTGTCCTACCAGCTAGACGACGGGGCATCTGCGCCACCGAGCGAGGCTAGCAGGAAAAAATGGAGCGGAAGACGGGACTCGAACCCGCGACCCTCACCTTGGCAAGGTGATGCTCTACCAACTGAGCCACTTCCGCCCGCTCACCGTGGCGCGCCGTGAGATGGTGCCGAGGGTCAGAATCGAACTGACGACACCCGCCTCTTCAGGGCGGTGCTCTACCAACTGAGCTACCTCGGCCCGCCCGATCGATCCGTATCCCTGCGGCCCGCTCGTGGTCGCGTCTCGGCCGCCGACGATAGCACAGGGCCTGAACGAGCGGCAAACATCAGCGGCGGCTCAGGTGATCGCGGCCGGGTCCTGTCCGAACTGCCCTGCCAGGCGCTGCAGGACCGCGATCCGCTCGGCGATCGGCGGGTGCGTGTCCCACATGCTCTTGGCCCGATTCTCGAAGCTCTTGATCGGGTTGACGATGTAGAGGTGCTGCGTCGCGCGGTTCGCGACCTCGAGCACCTCCGGGTCCAACGAGATCGTGCGCAGCGCACGCGCCAGGCCGACGGGATTGCGGGTCAGCTCGACAGCGGAGACATCGGCCAGCGACTCACGCGACCGGCTCACCGCCAGCTGCACGAGCCGTCCGATCAGCGGCGCCACGATCGCCAGCACGAGCGCGATCGCGAACAGGATCAGGGCAGCGCCGCCACCGCCCCGATCGCGGTCTCCCCCTCCGCGCCGGCCACCGCCCCAGAAGCTGAAGCGCAGGAACCAGTCGGAAAGAAGCGCGATGCTGCCGACCAGGACCCCCACCAGCAGCGCGAAGCGGATGTCGTAGTTGCCGACGTGGCTCAGCTCGTGGGCGAGCACGCCCTGCAGCTCTTCCCGGTCCATCTTCTGGAGCAGCCCGCTGGTGACGGCAACCGAGGCATGCCTTGGATCACGCCCGGTTGCGAATGCGTTCGGCGCGGTGTCGTCGATGACGTACACCTTCGGCATTGGCAGCCCGCTGGCGATGCTCATCTCGGTCACCACGTTGAGCAGCTGGCGGTATTGCTCCGGAGTCTCCTGCTGCGGCACCTCCTTGGCGCCGCTGGACAGGAGCACCAGCTTGTCCCCCGCAAAGTAGCTGCCGATGCTCATGAAGAAGGCGACCACCAGCGCCACTGCCACGCCGCCCCAGCCATAGCCGGTGGCTCCCCCGATGGCGCCGCCCAGCGCACCCAGGACCAGAGCAACCGCCACGACCAGGATCCAGGAGTTGCGCCGATTGCGAGCGATCTCCCGGAAGAAGGTCGACGGGGCCGGTTGAGCGCTCATCGCCCCAACCGCACGACGGGCATGCTTCCGCGATCGGTCAGCTGCGCAGGTTCACGGTTGGAACCGCCGTGTCCGCCTCTTCGATCTGGAAGTAGTCGCGACCCCGGAAGCCGAACATCCCCGCGATCAGGACGCTTGGGAAGGTCTGGATCGAGGTATTGAAGTCCCGCACCACGCTGTTGTAGTGCTGCCGGGCGAATCCGATCTGGTTCTCGGTGGTGGTGACCTCTTCCTGCAACTTCAGGACGTTCTCGTTGGCCTTGAGGGTCGGATAGTTCTCGACCAGCGCGAACAGCTGGCGCAGGGCACCGGTCAGGAAGTTCTCCGCCTGGGCCGATGCGGCCGCTCCGGCCGGTCCAGCCTGGGCAGCGCTCACCGCGGCACCTCGAGCCTCGACCACCTTGGTCAGGGTCTCCTGCTCGAAGTCCATGTAGCCCTTCACCGCGTTGACCAGGTTCGGGATCAGGTCGTGCCGCCGCTTCAGCTGCACGCTGATCTGGTTCCAGGCCTCGTCGACGATGTTTCGACGCTGGATCAGGCCGTTGTAGGTGAGGATGACGAAGCCGACGACGAGGACCAGCAGGATCAGGACGATCCAGATTGGGTTCATTGCTGCCGTGCGCTCCAATTACGTTGGTAGGGACGCCATCGTAACAGCCGCACTGGTGGGCGGTGAGGGGCTCGAACCCCCGACCTTCTCGGTGTAAGCGAGACGCTCTGACCAGCTGAGCTAACCGCCCGCAGGAAGCCTACACGTCGACGCCGCTCGTCGATGCGAGCGGCGCCATCGGTCTCGTCAGGTGGAAAGTGGTGCCCAGGCCGGGACTTGAACCCGGATGAGTTTCCTCATACGCCCCTCAAACGTACGCGTATACCAATTCCGCCACCTGGGCATCGGAGGGATGGTACCGAGGGAGGGACTTGAACCCACACGACCGTAATGGTCACTAGGTCCTGAACCTAGCGCGTCTGCCTATTCCGCCACCTCGGCACGCGGTCTCGCGGGAAGCACCCGTCGAGGCGGGCGATGATAGCACAGGCCTCCGAGGCCTCCGGGACCCAGCCGATGGACGATCAGACGGTCGGTGGCAGCAGGTTGAGCAGGCTGAAGATGACGAACAGGACGGCCAGCAGGATGGTCAGCCGAAACAGCGTGCGCTCGATCCCGCGCCGGCTGCGATAGGCGGTCACCTCACCGCCGAAAGCGCCGCCGAGGCCGGTTCCACGCTGCTGGAGCAGGACCGCCGCGATCAGGGCCACGGCCAGGATCCCCTGTGCGACGACGAGTGGATTCATGGCCGCGCAGTCTAGCAGAGGGCCTCAGGCGACGATCAGGCTGGCACCCGTCATGGATGGCGGCTGCGGCAGGCCGAGGAGCTCGCAGATGGTGGGTGCCACGTCCGCCAGGGTTCCGTTGCGGAGCCTAGCAGCCTGCCACGGCGCGGCGACCAGCACGAACGGGACCGGCGCGGTCGTATGCTTGGTCTGTGGCGCCCCGTCGGCGTCTCGCATCTCATCGATGTTGCCGTGATCGGCGGTGATCAGCAGCGCTCCGCTCGCGCCGAGCGTAGCCTCGGCCAGGCGGGCGAGGCAGCCATCGATCACCTCGGCTGCGCGGACTGCCGCGTCCCAGACGCCCGTGTGGCCGACCATGTCGGGGTTGGCGTAGTTGACCAGGATGAAGTCGTACGCACCCGCCTCGATCCCCGCCAGCACCTGCTCGGTGATCGGGCCCGCGCTCATCTCGGGCGCCAGGTCGTAGGTTGGGACGTCGCGTCGCGACGGCACCAGGGTTCGATCCTCCCCGGGCAGCGCCTCCTCCACTCCGCCATTGAAGAAATAGGTGACGTGGGCGTACTTCTCGGTCTCGGCCACGTGCAGCTGCCGCATGCGCAGCCGCGACAGGTAGGCCGCCAGCGAGTCGATCCTGACGGGCGGGAATGCCACCGGCATGGGCAGCTCGGCCTGGTCCTGGTACTCGGTCAGGGCAGCCACGTGCAGGTCCGCGGGACGCTGACCCCGGTCGAACCCGTCGAAGGCGGCGAGCACCAGCGCGCGGGTTAGCTGCCGCGCCCGATCGGCTCGGTAGTTGAGGTGCACGACCGCGTCGCCCTCCCCCATCCCGCCGTAATCGCCGATCACGGTTGGCCGAATGAATTCGTCGCCCTCGCCACGGGCGTAGGCCTCAGCGATCGCCTCCCGGGCCGAGCCGGCGGTCTCGCCCTGACCATGGACCAGCGCCTCCCAGGCGAGCGCGATCCGCTCCCAGCGGGCGTCGCGATCCATGGCGTAGAAGCGCCCGCTGACGGTGGCGACCGTGGCCCGGCCTTCGATCCGGTCCTCGAGCGCAGGCAGCAGCTCGGCCGCCGAGCGGGGCGGCGTGTCGCGACCATCCGTGAAGGCATGCAGCAGCACTCGGTCGGCCGGCAGCCCCGAACGAGCGGCCAGCTCCATCATCGCCTCGACGTGCTCGTCGACCGCGTGCACCCCGCCTGGGCCGACCAGCGCCAGCAGGTGGAGCCGCGCCCCACGCTCGACGGCGTGGTGCGCAGCCGCCAGCAGGACCGGGTTGCTGAAAAACGATCCGTCGGCGATCGCCTGGCTGATGCGCGGCAGGTCCTGCAGCACTGGAAAACCGGCCCCCAGGTTCAGATGTCCAACCTCGGAGTTGCCCATCTGCCCGACCGGCAGGCCGACCGCCTCGCCGGATGCCTCCAGCTGGGAGGTCGGCCAATCGGTTGTGAGGCGATCCCAGGTCGGCATCCGCGCGGCCAGCAGGGCATTGCGCGCCGGGTCGTGGGAGAGGCCGAAACCGTCGAGGACGCAGAGCACGACGGGCCGTGGACGCCCCGGCGTCCGGTTCACCCGCGCGCCTCGACGGACAGGTACACGATCCGGCCGAAGCTGCCCGCATCGAGCGATGCGCCACCGACCAGCGCGCCGTCGACATCGGGCTGCGCGAAGAACTCGGCGGCGTTGTCGGGCGTGCAGCTGCCGCCGTACAGGATCGCGACCTCCTCGGCACCGGCCGGGTCCGACTCGGCCAGGATCGAGCGGATCTGCGCGGCGGCAGCCTGGGCATCCTCCCCCGTGGCGGCGTCGCCGGTGCCGATGGCCCACACCGGCTCGTAGGCGATCACCAGGCCATTGCCGGCGATTCCGTGCAGCAGCGAGATCGCGGCCCGCAGCTGGCGCTCGATGACGGTCGCGGTCAGGCCGGCGCGCCGCTCCTCGGCCCGCTCGCCGATCGCCGCGATCGGCACCAGGCCATGGGCGACTGCGGAGCCAACCTTGGCCGCGACACCGGCATCGGTCTCGTTGTCGTACTGCCGGCGCTCGGAATGGCCGAGGATGACGTACTGAGCCACCTCGGCGACCATCACCGGCGAGATCTCGCCGGTGAACGGACCCGACTCCTCGGCACGCATCGTCTGTGCCCCGATCCCGAGCCTCCCGGGCTCGGTGGATCCACCCCCCACCGCAGCGGTCACGGCGGCCAGCCAGATCGTCGGCGGACAGACCACGGTCCGCGCCACGAGCCCCACCGTCGCGTCGCGGATCTGCAGGGCCAGGGCCGCGGCGGCGGCAGACGAAGCGGGATTCATCTTCCAGTTGCCGACGACGAGCGGCGGGCGGGAGGCGTTCACGTCAGCTCCAGCTCAGGTCCGGACGCGCCGGGGAATCGCCGATTCAGCCGCCAGTTCCACCAGCCGACGAAGCCGATGGTTCATCGCCGAGCGGCCGATGCCGAGGCTCGACGCCAGCGTATCGAGGTCAGCCTCCGGCTGGCGCCTGCGCTGAGCAGCCGCCTCGCGCAGTGCGTCGCGCAGCCCTGCCAGCTCGCCGCTCGCCTCCAGTCGCGCGATCGCCTGCAGCTGACGGTCAGCAGCGCGCACGGTCCGCGACAGGTTCGCCTCCTCCGCGTTCAGCAGCCGGTTGAGCCGATTGCGCACGTCTCTGCTGACCCGGCTCGTCTCGAACTCGAGCAACGCGCGATTGGCGCCGGTCAGCCGCAGCAGCCCGGCGATCTGCTCCTGTCCCTTGAGGTACACCACGTGCCGACCGCGCCGCTGCGCGCGCGAGGCGCGAACGTCGTTCTCGGCCAGCAGCCGCTGGAGGTCCGTTGCCCGGTCTCGCTGTCGGAGGACGAATTCCACGTGCGGTCCTCCCGGACCACCGCTGATCGACCCGGCGGCAAGCAGCACTCCCCGCAGGAACGCGCGCCGGTCACACGCCTTCGCGGTCGCCAATCGCCAATCGCCGGGCGGCACCGCATCCAGCGAGACCCGCAGGTGATGACGGCCCGGCGTGTGCGCGCCGGCGCGTGCGCGCGGCGCCGCCGCGGCCACCCCGATCGAGGCCGCCAGCTGCACTGCGATCCGAGCGGTCGCGTGATCCAGCGTCCGGACACTGCCATCCGCGGCGGCGACCTGCATCAGCCCGATCAGCTCCGCCCGACGGCAGCAGGCCCGGGCCGGACGGATGCGGGCCAGCTCTCCTCGCACCTCGCTGGCGACCAGCATGCTTTCCTCGCGTCAGCCGACCGACGAGGTTGGGCGGGACAGGGTTCGCCGCTGCCGCGGGCGCTCGGCACGGTCCTGTTGCTGGATCCGCATCAGGGCCGCCGCAAGCTTCGCCGGATCGTGATGATGGGCGTTGCCGACGTCGACAAGGTCCTCCTGGACGATCGTGATCGGCAGCTCCTCGAGGCGGCGCACATCCACCTGAACCGGCTGCCCGAGCCATCCCTCGGGCCGGAGCGCGTCGTGGTTGTCGTTGAGCAGAACGTAGTCGAACAACCCATCGCCGACATGGTCGATCAGGGCCTCGAGATGCTGCGCCGCGGAGTAGAAGCCGGTCTCGCCGGGCTGGGTTGCCACGTTGCAGACGTAGGCGCGGATACCGCCGGCGGCAGCCACCGCGTCGCGGATGTCGCTGATCAGCAGGTTCGGCAGGACGCTCGAGAAGAGGCTGCCCGGCCCCACCACCACCAGGTCAGCCTCCAGGATGCGCTCGAGCGCCTCCGGATTGGCCCGCACGTCGGGCGGCTCGATCGATACCCTCGCGATCGGCTCCTCCGCCCGGCTGATGGAGGCCTGGCCCTTCAGGCGGCGCCCGGATTCCAGGGTCGCGGCCAGCGTAAGGGGCACGCTCGTGGCCGGCAGGACCTGGCCGCGCACGGCCAGGACCCGGTTCGACTCGCGCACCGCCTCCTCGAAGTCGCCGGTCACCGCGGTCATGGCCGCGATGAACAGGTTGCCGAAGGCGTGATCATCCAGCCCAGAGCCGGGCGGGAAGCGGTACTGCATCAGCTGTGTCATCAGCGGCTCGGCGTCCGCCAGTGCCGCGATGCAATTGCGGATGTCGCCGGGCGGCGCGATCCCCAGCTGCTGGCGCAACCGGCCGCTGCTGCCGCCGTCATCGGCCAGTGTGACGATGGCGGTGATGTTGGCCGAGTAGCCCTTCAGCCCGCGCAGCAGCGTGGACAGGCCGGTGCCGCCACCGATCGCCACGATCCGCGGCCCTCGCGCCAGGTAGCGCTTGGTGTAGAGCACCTCGAGCACGGAGTCGCCGCGCGTCACGAACGGGGACACGATGCTGCGCATCAGCCCCCAGACCCCGATCACGGTCAGCGCGATTCCGCCGATCGCCACCATCGCGGCCCGGATCGGCCGGTCAAGGCCGGCGCCGGTCAGCACGAAGATGAATGAGTTGTCAGGCAGCCGGCGGTACCAGTCGACCAGCAGGATCGCGGCCCCGAGTCCCAGCACGGTGATCCCCAGGAAGAGGAGCACGAGCCAGCGCTTCAGGTGCATCCCCGGGTAGAGCCAGCGTGGAATGCGTGGCCCCTTCATCGTTCGAGCTCGCGATGGAACACGGCCACTGACACGCCGCCCAGGCCGCGCAGCTGCTCGGCGAGCTCCTCGGCAAGCGCGATGGAACGGTGGTAGCCGCCCGTGCAGCCGAGGGCGACGGTGAGGCGGGTCTTCCCTTCGGACCGATAGGCCGGGACGGTCAGGTGCAGCAGCTCGACCACCAGCTCGACGAAGCGCTTCGCCGCGGGCTGCCCCATCACGTATTCGCGCACGGGCGTCTGCAGCCCGGACAGCGGCTTGAGGTCGTCCACGTAGTACGGATTGGTCAGGAACCGGACGTCGAACACCAGGTCGGCGTCGATCGGGATGCCGAACTTGAAGCCAAAGGTCAGGATGTCGATCAGCAGCTCATCGGCGGCGCTTTCGCGGGGCACGTGCCGGAAAAGCTGCTCCTTGAGCTGCCCGATGGACAGGCTGCTGGTGTCGATCACCTGGTCTGCCAGGTCGCGCGTGCGCGCCAGACGCTCTCGCTCGAGCATGATGCTGGCCTGCACGCCACTGCGCGTCTGGAGCGGGTGCCGATGCCGCGTCTCGCTGAAGCGGCTGACCAGCACGGCGTCGCTCGCCTCTAGGTACAGGACCTGGAGCGGCACGCCGCGTGCCAGGAGCGCGGCGCGCGCCTGCTCGATGGCCGGCGCGGGGTCGCCCGCCCGGATGTCCACCACGAGCGCAACGTTCCTGTAGCGGACCGGATCACCGTCGCGCAGCGCCAGGAATCGGTCGAGCAGGTCCGGCGGCAGGTTGTCGACGCAGTAGTAGCCGAGGTCCTCGAACAGCTTGCTGGCCTGGCTCTTGCCGGCACCGGACAGCCCGCTGATCACGACCACGTGCCCGTCGCTGCGGGTTGGCACAGCGGGGCGCGGAGCCTCGGCGCGGGTCCTCGGGACGGTCGCCGGGGCGGCGGGACCTGCTGCTCGTGCCATGCGGCCTCCTCGTCGCCGGGATCGGGTCGAGTATAGCCTCAGCCTTTATCCCGGCCGATCAGGCCGGCCAGCAATCCCTCGACGGTGGCTGCTGCGCTCGAGCGGAGCGCGTCCAGGTCGTAGCCCCCTTCCAGGGTGAGCGCAACGCCCGGCAGGCTGAGCGAGCGTGCCAGGCGGCCGAGATCCTCGGCAACGCGACGGAAGCCATCCTCGGTCACCTCAAGACCGGCGAGCGGGTCCAGGCGATGGGCGTCGTAGCCGGCCGAGACAAGGACCGCCTCCGGGCGGAACGCCGCGACGGCGGGCAGAAGGCTCGTCAGCCAGGCTGCAACGAAGGGCTCGTCGCCGCTTCCCGGCGCCAGCGGAACGTTGTGCTTCGACCCGAGTCCCGGGCCAGTACCCGTCTCCGAGGTGTCGCCGCTGCCCGGGTAGAGCGGCATCTGGTGCGTCGAGGCGTAGCACAGGTCGGGATCGCTCTCGAAGATGGCCTGCGTGCCGTCGCCATGGTGCACGTCCCAGTCGATGATGGCGATGCGCTGGGCGAGGCCGGCGGCGCGCAAAGCCATCGCGGCCAGCGCGATGTTGTTCAAAACGCAGAAGCCGGCGGCTCGCCGCGGCCGCGCGTGATGGCCAGGCGGTCGGACCACCGCGAACGCGACCTGGGCCTCGCCTCGAGCCACGGAGATCGTGGCCTGGATCGTGGCTCCGGCGGCGAGACGCGCGGCGATCATCGACTCGCGACCAAGGTACGTGTCGGCATCGATCCAGCCGCCGCCCAGTCGGGCCGCGTCGTCCAGCAGCTCGATGTACGAGCCGGGATGGACGCGCTCCAGCGCAGCCTGGTCGGCCGGTTCGACCCCTGGATGCTCGAGCGTCGCCCCCGCCGCGGCTGCTGCATCGCTGATCCCGGCCGCGACCGCGCCGAGGCGCTCCGGCCGTTCGGGGTGCTCGGGCGGATCGTGCTCGGCCATCGCCGGATCGGTCAGCAGCAGCACACGTGCAGCGGCGGCCATCGGTCCTAGCGCCGTATCAGGCGGATGACCAGCAGCGAGCCCTCGAACAGCACCAGCATCACGCTCGAAAGGATGAGCGGCGAGATCGGGTCACCGCCCGGGGTCACCACGATGGCGAACGCGACGATGCCGACGATGATCCAGCGACGGCGCGCCGCCAGCCGGCGATGCGTCAGTACCCCCACCTTCGCCAGGCCGACCAGCACGATCGGGAACTCAAGCACCAGCCCGAATGCCAGCAGCATGGTCGTCGCAAAGCCGATGTAGCCGTCGATGGTGAGGTTCGGGTCGGCAAGCCCTTCGGCGAAGCCGAGCAGGAAGGCCAGCGCGAACGGGATGATGACGTAGCCGATCAGCACGCCAAGGGCGAAGAGGACGAGCGCCGCGATCATCACCGGCCAGATGAAACGCTGCTCGCGACGCGTCAGGCCCGGGGTCACGAATCGCCAGACCTCGAACAGGATGATCGGCATCGCGATCGCGATGCCCAGGAATCCGGCGATCTTCAGCTGCGCGCTGAACGCGTCCGCCGGACCCAGGAAGGTGAGGTGGCGCTGGCCCTCGGGCAGCCGGTCACGAAGCAGGATTAGGACCGAACGCGACAGGAAGAAGCCGAGTACGGCACAGCCCAGGACGGACGCAACGATGACGATCAGCCGCCTGCGCAGCTCTTCGAGGTGCTCGATGAGGCTCATCGTCGCCTCGTTGTCGGTCACGGCTGCCTCACTCGCTCAGCGGGCGTGGGCGGGCTGCCAGCCGGATGCTCCCCCGCCGCATCGGCCCGCCGGGACGGGCTACTTGGCCTCGGGTGCGTCGCCGGCGTTCGGGGCCTCGGGCGGGGCGGCCGGCTTCGTCGGCTCGCCGCGGATCGAGCTCTCAAGGTCGTTCGATGCCTTGCGGAACTCGCGTACGCCGCGTCCGATGGCATTGCCGATGTCTGGCAGCTTGCCCGGCCCGAACACGATCAGAACGACCACGAGCAGGATGATCAGCTCAGGCCAACCGATGGGTCCCATGTGCTTCGCGATTCCTCGTTGGCGTTGCCCGTCGCGCCGGTGCGACCTCAGGCCGGCAGTGTAGCACCGGCCTCCTGCATCTGGCCGAGCCAGGCCAGGGCCGATGCCGCGGCTGCCGCGCGCCAGCCGTCGCCGAGCGAGGCGCCGGAGATGGCACGCGAGATGCTGACCAGGCCGGGCGCCGCCGTCCCGTGGCAATGCGCGACCGCCGCCGCCAGGTCGCCGTCCTGGGCGCCCACGCCTGGGACTAGGAAGCCGAGCGCCGGCGCAACCCGCCGCAGGCGGGCCAGCTCGGCCGGGGCGGTCGCGCCAACGACCAACCCCACGCGGCCATCCGTCCAGGTGTCGGCGACCCAGCTCGCCACCCGTTCGTGCAGCGGCGCGCCACCGACCGGAAGGTCCTGCAACCGTCCGGCGCTTGCGTTGCTGGTTCGGGTGACGAGATAGACCACGCGTCCGGGGTACTCCAGGAATGGCTCGACGGCGTCTTCGCCCAGATACGGCGAGAGGGTCACTGCGTCAGCCCCCAGCTGCCCGAACAGCGCCGTGGCATAGCGTTCCGCGGTTGAGCCAATATCCCCCCGCTTGGCGTCCAGCAGCAGGAAGTGATCGTCGGGCAGATCGGCAACGAGCCGCTCGAGCGCCGACCAGCCGGCCGAGCCGAACGCCTCGAAGAACGCGACGTTGACCTTCACCGCCACCGCATGCTCGGCAGCGGCCTCGAGCAATCCGCGGGCAAATCGCTCCACGCCCGCCACGTTCCGCGGCAGCTCGTCCGGCAGAGCATCAGGGTGTGGGTCGATCCCCAGGCAGAGCGGAGCACCCAGGCGATCGATCCTGGCTCGCAGGCGATCGAGGGGATCGGGTCGATCGGTCATCAGGCTGGCGTTGCCTCCTCCCGGGAAGCGGCTTCGCCAACAGGCAGGGCCAGGCGAGCTGCGTCTCGCCGGCGCGCAGCCAGCGGGCTGGCAGCTGCGTCGGCGTAATCGGCGACCCGGATCCGCAGCCGGGGCAGTCCCTGGAACTCGTCCCGCTCCAGCGTTCCGACCAGGTCCAGCTCCATCCCCGACTCGGGCAGCGGGCGATCGGCCGGCGTGCCGAATGCGATCGCGTCGAACACCTCGGAGCCGCGGCGCATGCGCAGCGACATGTGGTCTCCCTCGGCGCCGACACGCCTGGCCTCGGCTACGCGCAGCCCGGTGACCGCCAGCAGCGGCTCGGCGTGCCCGGAGCCGAACGGAGCCAGCCGCCCAATCTCCTCCGCCAGTGGCCAGCCCAGGTGCGCAGCCGGCAGGACGAGATCGACGGCCAGCGCCGTTGCGCGTTGGGCGGCGCGGCCGGGATCGGCGGGCAACGGCCAGGGGAGCGCCGCGAAGGCGGTGGCGAACGCGTCCCAGTCCGCCCTGCGCAGGCTGAAGCCACCGGCCGATGGGTGGCCACCGCGCTTGAGCAGCAGGGTTGCACAGGCTTCCAGGGCCAGCGCCACGTGAAAGTCGGCCGGGGCCCGGACCGATCCACGCAGCTCGTCGCCCACGGGCGCGGCAACCGCGACGGGCCGTCCGAGCGTCTCGACCAGTCGATTGGCCACCAGGCCGAGGACGCCCGGCGCCCAGTCGTCGCCCACGATGGCCAATGGCCCGTCGCCGGGCAGGCCGGCCGCGATCGCGCGCGCCTCGTCGATCACGGCGCTCGTGATCGCGCGGCGCTCCAGGTGGACAGCCTCGAGCTCCTGTGCGATCCGCTCGGCGACCTCGAGATCCTCTTCGAGCAGGAGCGACATCGCCAGCTCCGCATCGGCGATTCGGCCAGCGGAGTTGATCCGCGGCGCGACCCCGAATGCCAGGTCGCGAGCCGTCGGCTGGGCGGGCGCCTCCGCCGAGCGAGCGAGCAGGGCGCGGAGCCCCGGACGCGTGGTGGCAGCGAGCTCCTCGAGCCCCAGCCGCACGATGCCGCGGCTCTCGCCGGTCATCGGCGCCATGTCGGCGATCGTGCCGATCGCGGCCACTCCCGCCAGGTCAGCGGCAGCGAGACCACGCCGCGCCAGCAGGGCCGAGGCCAGCTTGAAGGCGATCCCCGCTCCGGTCAGGTCCGGGTCCGGATAGGCGCAGTCAGGCCGATGCGGGTCCACCACCGCGACTGCCAGCGGCAGCGCCCCCGACGGCAGGTGGTGGTCGGTGACGATCACCTCCATCCCCAGCTCGCGCGCTTCCTCCACCTCGACGGCGTTGGTCACGCCACAGTCGCAGGTGATCACCAGCCGCGCGCCGGCATCGCACAGCCGCTCGAGGCCGCGCAGCGAGAGGCCGTATCCCTCGGCCAGTCGCGAGGGGACATGCCGCAGCGGCACGACCCCAAGCGCCCGAAGCGCCAGCACCCAGACCACCACCGCGGTCATGCCGTCGGCGTCGTAGTCGCCCCAGATCGCGATCCGCTCGCCGGAATCGATGGCCCGCTCGATGCGGTCGAGCGCCACGTCGGCATCGGCCATCAGCGAGATGTCATGCAGTGAATCCTCCCCGGCATGCAGGAAACGACTCAGCTGCTCGTCGTCCAGGAAGCCCCGGCGGGCCAGGAGCGTCGCCACCGGGCGCCCGAAGCCGGCGAACATCGGGGGCTCCGGAAACGGCTCCGGAAGGACCCACTCGAGGCGCGGCACGATCACCCGGCCATGGTAGTCGGGCTGGCTTACCGCTGACGTACCGGGCCGTTATCGGCTTGGCGCGTTACCGACCAGCCGGACGAGGGCCTTTGCGAGCGGCCGCCAGGGCACGGGCCTTGCGCTCGGCGTCCCATTGATACCAGGCGGCCAGCAGCTGGCTGGCATTGAAGATCGACGAGTAGGTTCCGCTGACGACGCCGATGAGCAGCGCCAGGGTGAAGGTGCGAATGGTGGCGGGTCCAAGGAGCAGCAGCGCGGTGAGGGTCACCACGACGGTCAGGCTGGTGTTGATCGACCGGCCGAGGGTCTGCAGGATCGAGTGGTTCACGATCGCGCCGAACGGCTCCCCGGCATGACGGATGCGGTTCTCGCGAATCCGGTCGAACACGACGATCGTGTCATGCACCGAGAAGCCGATGATCGTGAGCAGCGCGGTCACGAACAGCGCGTCGAACTCGAGGCCGAAGAAGAACCCGAGCATGGCGAAGATGCCGACGACCACCACCACGTCGTGCAGCAGGGCCACGATCGCGGCGGTGCCGTAACGGAACCCGAACCGGGCCCACAGGTAGAGGAGGATGAACAGCTCGCCGATCACGATCAGGATGATCGAGCTGCGGATCAGCTCCGATCCGACGATCGGCCCGACCGTGGTGACGCTGCGGGGCACCCCCGGCCCGAACTGGGCCACCAGCTTCTTCTCGAGGTCGTCGAACGGCGTGCCCGGGATGATCGGCGCCGGGGTCGGGCTTGGCGACGCGGTTGGGCTCGAGGTGGGCGTGGGAGATGCCGAACCGGTCGCCGACGCGGCCGGTGTCGGGGTGGGAGACGGTGTCGGAGTCGGGCTGGGGGTTGGGCTCGGGCTTGGGGACGGCGATGGCGTCACCCCGGACGGAAGCGGAGTCGGTGTGGGCGCCTGGGTCACCGCCGGCAGCAGGCCGATCGGACGGGTCCGGATCTCGAGGAAGCCGCCGCCCGCGTCCCGCACCACCGCCTCCGGATAGCCCAGCTTGAGCAGTGCCGCGCGAACCTCCGCCGCAGCTGGTGACTTGGCGTAGTGCACCTGCCAGACAGTGCCGCCGGTGTAGTCGACCGACGGCTTCAGTCCGCCCAGGATGATGAAGATCAGCCCCGGGATCGTGATCAGCAGGCTGAACCCGAAGTACCAGTTGCGCTTGCCGACGATGTCGTACATCTCGTCAGCGCTCCACGTGGTAGAGCTCGAGGCGGCGCCCCCAGTCGGTGCGCACGACGAGCCGCAGCACGGTGCGCGTGACGGTGACCGCACTGAACATCGAGATCAGGACACCGATGATGAGCACAAGCGCGAAGCCGCGGACCACGGTGGTTCCCTGCCAGAACAGCCAGGACGCGACCAGGATCGAGCTCACATTCGAGTCGAGGATGCTGGACCAGGCCCGATTGAAGCCTGCCTCGATCGCCGGGCCAAGCGTCTTGCCCAGCCGGATCTCCTCCTTCATCCGCTCGAAGATGAGGATGTTGGCGTCCACGGCCATGCCGATCGACAGGATGAAGGCGGCCACGCCTGCGAGCGTGAGGGTCACCCCGATGACGCGGAACACGGCGTAGGTGGTGAGCGAGTAGAAGATCAGCGCACCCGCTGCCAAGACGCCCGGCAGCCGGTAGTACGCGATCATGAACAGGAGCACCAGCAGCAGGCCGATGCCGCCGGCGACGAGTGCCTGGACCAGGAAGTCACGGCCGAGGGTTGGAGCAACCGTCTCGACCCCCTGCTCCGTGAGCGAAACCGGCAGCGCGCCGAAGCGGAGGGTGTTGTACAGGTTGGTGCGCTCGACCTCGGCGGCCTGGCTGGAGGCTCCCACGGTGATGATAGTGGTGCCGGCGCAGATCGCGTCGCTGATGGTGGGGACAGTGATGATCCGTCCATCCAGCGCGATTGGACCGTCCTTGCCCTTGTTTGCGGTGGTGAACTGGCACCAGATGTCGGACCCCGGGCTGCGAAGGGTGAAGTCCACTCCCAGCTGTCCGTTGTTGGTGCCTGGCTGAACGCTGGACGGGTCGATCTGGCCGCCATCGAACAGTTCTGCCACCGTCCCGGCCGCGAGGAGTGGCCGAATATCCTGGTCCTTGGTCAGCGCCTGGCCCTTGGGATCGATGAACTGCAGCTTCCCGGTCGAGCCGACCAGGCTGCGCACCTGGTCCTCGTTCGAGACCCCTGGCACCTCGACCACGATTCGTCGCCGGTTGCCGCTCGTCTCGGTCCGCACCTGCGGCTCCGAGACGCCGAGGCCGCCGACGCGCCGCTCGATGATGTTACGGGCCGTCTCGACCTGGTCGTCGGTGACCGGCTGGCTGGACTGCGGCTCGACATCCAGCGTGACCCGGATGCCGCCCTGCAGGTCCAGGCCGAGGGCAGTCTTCAGCTGGTGGCCGAACACGTTCGAGGGCAGCCACGTCAGGCCGAGCGTCTGCCTCGGCAGGTCGATGAAGATCGCCAGCAGCAGGGTGACCAGGATCACCCACGGGGCGATGCGGCGCCAGGTCATGTGTCGGCCAGGTGAACCTCTCGCTCCGGTCGTCGCGGCTGCCGCAGACACCAAACGCGCCGCAGGCTTGCGGCGGGCGGCGCCAGTATAGGCACGCTCAGATGGCCTCGCAAGACGAGCGGCGGGTGCTCACCGGCTCAGGCCAGCATGCCCTCGCGAGCCAGGTGCCGCTTCAGCCGATCGGCCAAGTCGCGCGGGATGCCCGGCGTCTCGGCCAGCTCCTCGACCGATGCCTCGCGGATCCTGCGGACACTGCCGAATCGCTTCAGCAGCGCCTTCCTGCGTACCGGACCGATCCCTTCGATCTCGTCGAAGACGCTGGCCAGCGCGCGGCGACTCCGGACCGATCGGTGGTAGGTGATCGCGAAGCGATGCGCCTCGTCGCGTAGCCGCTGGACCAGGTACAGGCCCTGGCTGTTGCGAGGCAGCACGATCGGGTCCGATCGCTCCGGCAGGTAGAGCTCCTCGAAGCGCTTTGCCAGTCCCGCCACCGGCACGTCGCCAAGGTCCAGCTCGCGCATCACGTTGACCGCGGCGGACAGCTGGCCCTTGCCACCGTCCACGATCACCAGGTCGGGCAATGCCCAGCCAGCGTCGCGGGCTGCCGTCGGGCTGGCGGGCTGGTCGGGCTCGTCCGCGCCTCCGCCGAGATCCTCGAAGGAGTCGTCCGCGCCGACGGCCGCGAGCGAAAGGGCACCTGTCTCGGCGCGGAGCCGTGACGCACGCGAGAAGCGGCGGCGGATCACCTCCGCCATCATCCGGAAGTCGTCGGGCGTCTCGCCGCTTCGGATCCGGAAGCGCCGGTACTCCCGCGGCTCCGGCTTCCCGTTCACGAACACGACCATGCTGCCGACCGCGCTTGTGCCCTGGATGTTGCTCATGTCGTAGCACTCGATGCGCTCCGGTGGATGCGGCAGGCCCAGTGCGCCGGCCAGCGCCTCGAGAGCCTCGTCCCGCTTGCCAGCGTCGGCCAGCCACTCGGCCCGCTCGCGCGACAGGGCCTCGACCGCGTTCTGCGACGCGAGCGCCACCATCCGGCGCTTGTCGCCGCGCTCCGGGACGGTCAGCGCCACCCGCGACCCGCGTCGGTCGGACAGGAACGCGGCAAGCGAGTCGGCGTCGGATGGCGCGAACGGCAGCGCCACCTCGCGCGGCGGTCGCTCGGTCGCCGTGTAGTACTGCTGCAGGAACGAGCCGAGCACCTCGGCGTCCGTCACATCGCGCGCTCCCTCGACGATGAAGTGCTCGCGCCCGATCATCTTCCCGTTTCGGATCACGAACAGCTGGAGGCACGCCTCCCCCTCTTCCCTCGCGATCCCGATCACGTCCTGCTCGGCCCGGCTGTAGGCAGCGACCTTCTGCGACTCGATGGTCCGCTCCACCGCGCGCAGCTTGTCGCGCGCGATGGCCGCCTGCTCGAAGCGCAGCGCCGACGAGTGGTCCTCCATCTCGTCCCGCAGGTCGTCGGCGATGCCCTCCTGGCGTCCCTCCAGGAAGTCGACGACGCGGTCGATCGTGGCGCGGTAATCGGCCTTCTCGATGGCCTGGATGCATGGGCCCTGGCAGCGCTTGATGTAGTAGAGCAGGCACGGGCGCTCGAGAACCCGCTTCCCCTCGGGGATGTCCAGGTTGCAGGTGCGAAACGGGAAGATGCGGCGCAGCAGCTTGAGCGTCTCGTCCACGCTGGAGGCCGATGCATAGGGGCCGAAGTAGCGGCTGCCGTCCCGGCTCAGCTTCCGGGTGCGCACGATCCGTGGAAAGTCTTCCTGGAGCGTGATCTTGACGAATGGATAGCTCTTGTCGTCACGCAGCCGGATGTTGAAGCGCGGCCGGTGCTCCTTGATCAGGTTGGACTCCAGCAGATAGGCCTCGCTGACGGTGTCGGTCACGATGTACTCCACATCGGCCACCTCGGCGGTCATGCGCACGATCCGTGAGTCCAGGCCCACCTTTGAGCCGAAGTAGGAACGGACCCGATGACGCAGGACGTCCGCCTTGCCGACGTACAGCACGCGCCCATCCGGGCCTTTCATGAGATACACGCCAGGGGCCAGCGGCAGCTGGCGCAGCACGGTGCGCAGGTGCGCATCGTTGCGCTGGTCAGGCGTCATCTGCCGATTCTAGGCCGCGGCCCGGGCTCGCTCAGGGCGCCGCGCTGGCGCTTGGCACGGGACTGCGCAGCGGGCGGGCCAGCTCCGCCTGCAGGTACGCCTGCAGGGGCGCGTAGTCCTCACCGTTGCTGCGACCGATCACGACCAGGATGTACTGGCCGATGCTGTTGCTGGTGGCCTGCAGGATGACCCCCTCGCTCAGCTCGATCCGCCGATCGGCACCGAAGTGGCCGGAAAGGAGGTACAGGTCGATCGCCGAAAGATCGGTGGCCATCTTGCCCTTGAGCGCATCCATCATCGCCAGCCCCGGACCGAGCGATCCGATCCCGCCCCCGCCGAGCTTGCCGCGCAGAGCGGAGAGCACCTGCTGCTGGCGCACCGATCGGGCGAAGTCGCTGGACTCAGTTGGCACGCTGGTGTACCTGGTGCGTGCGTAGTCCAGCGCATGCGTGCCGTCCAGGAAGATCGGCCCCGCAGGGAACGACCCGCCATCCCAGATTCCGGCATGGTAGTTCGGCTCCGACCACGTGTAGGCGAACGCCACCGGGCTGTCGACGGTCACCCCGCCGGCGGCATCGACCATCGCCCTGAAGCCGGTGAAGTCGATCGCCATCCAGTGCTGGATGGGCAGCCCCGTGATCTTGGACAGCACCTGGGTGGCGAAGCGTCCCGCCTCGGACACGCCACCGCTCACGAAGCCGTCGGCGAAGGCCTCGTTGATCTTGGCGTTATCCGGGATCTCGGGCAGCCCCTGGACCCAGAGATCCCGCGGGATCGGGATCATGGTCGTGGTATCGGTCTTCGGATCGATCGAGAGGATGTTGATCGAGTCGGCCAGATACATGCCCCCGCCATGCTCGGGACCGCCGTAGCCATACATCGCGACGTTTACCCGCTCGCTTCCCATCAACGGGGAGAAGAGCGACGAGGAGAGCGAGGGAGCCGAGCTCACCGCATCGTTGAACGCCGCCACCTTTGTCCAGAGCAGCCATCCGGCGGTACCTGTCACCAGCAGCACGATCAGCAGCAGGCCGATCAGGTTGCGCTTCCATCGCCGCGGACGCCTGGCGGTGCGCCTCGCTGCTCTCGAGGATGAATCCGTGCCTCGCGCCCGAAGCATGGCCTCGCGCTCGGTTGCCTCCCGGATCCGTCGCGCACGCGGCGATTCGGTGGCGTGGGCTTGCCGGCGGTTGCGCCGGTTCATCGGCAGATCATCGGTTCGGTCAAGGGGTCCCCGTGCGAAGGCGAGCGGCGACAGGATAGCCGGATAAGCCACGGATCACGCAGCCGTAAGGGCGGGCGTCGAACCTTCCGCCGATGAACGTGGCACGCGAAGCGGCACACCCGGTGGCTCCGCTGCTGGACGCGCTCGACCCCGAGCAGCGCGCGGCAGCGACGCTGCCCGATGGGCCGGCGCAGGTCATCGCGCCCGCCGGCAGCGGCAAGACGACGACCCTCATCGCCCGCCTCGGGGTATTGCTGAGCCGCGGCGTCCCCGCCGAAACGATCGCTGTCGTGACCTTCAACCGCGAGGCCGCCGGCGAGCTCAGCGCGCGCATCTCTTCGCGCCTGAGCCCGCTGCTGCCCGGCGCCGACCGGATCGAGGTCCGCACGCTGCATGCCCTGGCGCGCCAGGTGCTGCTCGACGCCGGGAAGCCGGTGCACCTGCTCCCCGACCGCCTGCCGTTGCTGCGCGCAGCGCGCCGACGGGCACTCGCCGGGCGCGGCCCCGACGAGCCGCCGATGCCGGATGCCGCCAGCCTGGACACGCTCCTGTCGGCCTGGAAGGTCGAGGGCCGAGCGCCGCCCGATGAAGCAGCACCCGCGCTTGCCGTGTTCGAGAGCCTCCTTGCCGCACGGGGCGAGCTGGACTTCGACAACCTTGTCGTCCACGCGGTCGAGCTGCTGGGACGCGACGCAGACCTCCGGCGGCGTTGGCAGTCCCGCTTCACCCACCTGGCGGTCGACGAGTTCCAGGACGTGGACTCCGCGCAGCTGCGCCTGGTTCGCATCCTGGCCGAACCCGAGCAGAACCTGTTCGTGGTGGGCGACGACGACCAGACGATCTACGCCTGGCGCCTCGCCGACGTGCGGCGAATCCTTGGCTTCGGAGAGCTCTATCCGTCCGCGAAGCGCGTTCAGCTCGCCACCAACTACCGATGCCCGCCGGCAGTGGTGGCGGCTTCGCGCCAGCTGATCGGCGCGAACGCGGAGCGATTCGAGAAACGGATCGAGCCGACTCCGGGACGCGTGGCCGAGTCAACCGCGATCGCGATGATGGCGGCCGTCGACGAGGACTGGCCCGACCGCGTCGCCGCGCTTGCCGCAGCGGAAGCGTCGCGTCATGGGACCTGTTGCATCCTGGCCCGAACCCGCGCCGAGCTCATGCCGGTCGCGCTCGCTCTACTGCGTGCGGGTCACCCGCACGCCTGCCGGCTCGCCACCCCGCTGGAATCCGAGCCGGTCCGCGCGCTGCTCGAGGCAGCTGCGGCATTACCCGCGTCCGATTCCCCGTTCCGAACGTTGGGGCGCCTTCGCGCGGCGCGCGGATGGGCGCGTGGTGATGCGGATGACTCCCTGAGCGACGACGACCACGCGGCTCTCGACGCGCTGCTCGGCTGGGCTACGGCATTCACCCGGCTCGATGCATTCCTGGCTGGCGGCGAGAAGATGCTGGCGCGACTCAGCGCCCTGCGTGACCCGGCCGCGCCGATCGAGCTCGTGACGGTGCACGGTGCCAAGGGACGCGAGTGGCCGACTGTGGTCGTGATCGGCTTCGAACAGGAGCGCTTCCCCAATCGCCGCGCGCTGACAGGCGCCGCCGATCCCGACCGGGCACTCGAGGAGGAGCGGCGACTCGCGTACGTGGCCCTCACGCGGGCGACGCAGCGCCTGGTGCTGGCGTTCGACCCATCCAAGCCCTCGCGGTTCCTGGAGGAGATGGGCTACGGCTCGATTTCATCGCAGTGAGGCAGGGCGGACCCTATGCTTCTCGTGTGCTGTGGATCGTGCTCGCCACGCTTGGAGTCCTGGCGGTGTCCGCAGTTGCGGTGGCTGGCCTGCTGCTGGTCCGCCGGACCACGTTCCTGCGGCGGCACCTGGGCGAGAACGATGTCGCCGGCCTCCTGTTCGGGGCGGTCGGGGTCCTCTACGGAGCGCTCCTGGCATTCGTGGTGTTCGCCGCCTGGGAGGGTTATTCGCGCGCTGAGCAGGCGGTGACGGCGGAGGCCGCAGACCTCGTCGCGGTCTACCGGGACAGCGAGCAGTTCGCCCAGCCATTGCGCGGCCAGGTCCAGGAGGCCCTGCGCACGTACGCCAACATCGTCATGTCAGCGGAGTGGCAGTCGCACGGCAGCCTTCGCCCGCACACCACCCCGGACCTGCTGAACCCGCTGTGGGACCTGTACGGTCAGGTCAACCCCTCCACAGCGCGCGGCGAGAACCAGCTCGCGGCAGCCAGCGATCGCCTGCACCAGCTCGAGCTGCAGCGGCACCTGCGCCACCTCTCCGGTGAGGCCGTCCTGCCCGGGATCTTCTGGCCGGTGCTTGTGGTGGGCGGCATCGTGCTGGTGCTGTTCTCGTACGTGTTCACCCAGAACAGCGTGCTCGTCCAGGCGCTGACGACCGGGCTGCTGGCCGCGCTGCTGTGCCTGGTGCTCCTGCTCATCCTCAGCCTGAACCAACCCTTCACCGGGCCTGTGGCGGTGAGCCAGCAACCCTTCCGACATGCCTTGGCCGTATTCCACGCCATGGATCTCCGGGCACCCACGCCGTAAGGGATGAGCTACAGCCCGACCTCGGGAGCGACGACCGACAGGTAGCGAACCATGCGCGACACGTGCTCATCGAATTCCAGGCCGAGCTCCTCCGCCCCTGCCAGCAGCACCTCGCGCGGCACGGCGCGGGCAAATGCCTTGTCCTTCATCCGCTTGCGGACGTTGGCAGGCTCGACGTCCGCAAGCTTGCGTGAGGGGCGCATGAGAGCCACCGCCACCAGGAAGCCGGCCAGCTCGTCGCAGGCGTAGACCAGGTGATCCAGGCGGCTGGTGCGCAGCACGCCGAGCGCGTCGTTGTGGGTGCGGACCGCCTGGACGACCTCGTCGGGATAGCCGAGCCGGGTCAGCTCGTCCGCACCGATGGCTCCATGCGTGGCCGCGTCGGGAAAGCGCTCGTAGTCCAGGTCGTGCAGCAGACCGGCGATCCCCCATCGCTCGACCATCTCGCCATCCAGCCCATCATCGGCCGCATAGCCCCGCACCCCGGCCTCGACCAGCAGGCCATGCTTGCGAAGCGACGGATTCGCGTTCCATTCGTGGAGGAGCGCAACCGCCTCGTCGCGGGTCGCCATCAGCTGGCCACCGCTGCCGGTTCGCGTCGGCGGATGCGGCGTACCGGCGCCTCATCGGTCATGCCGAGCGCATGCCGGAGATAGCGGCCCGTATGCGACGCAGGCGTGTCGGCCACTTCTTCCGGAGTCCCCGCCGCGACCAGGTCCCCGCCGGCGGCGCCTCCCTCCGGGCCGAGGTCGATCACCCAGTCGGCGCTCTTGATGACGTCCAGGTTATGCTCGATCACGACGACCGTATTGCCCGCCTCGACCAGCCGCCCGAGTACCTCCAGCAGACGGGCCACATCATCGAAGTGCAGGCCCGTGGTCGGCTCGTCGAGGATGTAGAGGGTCTGGCCGGTGGCTCGCTTGGAGAGCTCGGTCGCCAGCTTCACCCGCTGCGCCTCCCCGCCTGACAGCGTCGTCGCCGGCTGGCCGAGATGGACATATCCCATCCCGACGTCATGCAGGGTCTGCAGCTTGTTGCGGATGGAGGGCACTGCGCTGAAGAAGGCGAGCGCCTCGTCCACCGTCATCTCGAGGATCTCCGCGACGTTGCGCCCCTTGTAGTGGATCTCGAGCGTCTCGCGGTTGTAGCGCTTCCCCTTGCACACCTCGCACTGGACGTAGA
>JALYUB010000090.1 GCA_030853945.1 Chloroflexota bacterium | reverse complement strand
TCCCTCCACCTGCGGACCTGCTCTCGGCGAGGATAGCTGTCAGCGCGAGCGTAGCTGGGCGTGGGCGGCTTCTGCGGCGAGGTTAGCAACCTCGGCCAGCTCGGCGATCGAGCGGGGATCGTGGGTTTGGCCGTCCCTGCGGGCGCCGACGAGGATCGCGCGCATGGCGGGTGGCCCGCCCGGAATGGGGATGCGCACCGCGGTCGGCTGCGGCCAGAGGCCCGACGTTGCGGTCGGACGATCCCTGGCGTCGACCACCGCGCCGCCGGTTGCGCGGAGCTCGCGAACCGCCTCCGCGGCCAGGCGATGCGCGGCCCGTGCGGGATCGATCAGGCTCAGGAGCTCGCTCAGCTCGGTGCGGTAGGCGCCGAACCGTTCCTCGTACTTGAAGCGCCGATCGACCAGCGCTTCGAGCCGCTTTCGCAGCGGCGCGTACAGCGTCGCCACCACGAGTGTGGCCAGCACGATTGCCGCGTCGGACGTCTGGCCCGTGACGCTGACGAAGAGGCGCTGGGCGAGCCCGATGCCGGCGGTGAACACGCCTGCCAGGAAGGCGGTAAGCGCGCCATACACGAGCGTCCGGTTGATGAGCCGATCAATCTCGTACAGGCGGTAACGGGTGATGGCGATCCCGATCGCGATCGGCATCGTGGACAGAGTCATAAGGCCGAGGCCGAATGCGCCATCGCTGATCGGGCCAATGGGAAGGGACGAGATGGCAAAGGCAGGGACGGCGATGCAGGCAACGAGCGCGACCCACCGGATCTGCGCCGCTTCAACCGGATCAGCTCGGCGGTAGCGAAGGACGAGCGAGATCGCGGCGAGCACCACCGCGACGGACACCAGCACGTTTCCGACGGCACGGGCGATCTCGACGGCTGGTGCAAAGGTTGCCGGAGCACTCAACGGGTTCTGGAGCCCGGGGAACGTCGCGGCATCGAAGTCCCCGCGGTGGAACGCGACCCCCAGGAGGAACAGCGCGGTGCCAACCACGGCCATGGCGGTGACCACCCGCCATCGGGGGCTCGGCAGCCGATCGGTCGGGAAATGAAGCAGCAGGAGCACCGTCCCGCTCGTGATGGACGGGATGAAGAGCAGCTGCGAGAAGACCAGCACCTGCAGCGCCAGCGGCCGAGGCGCGGCAGGGGGCATACCCGTTGCCCCGTAGCCGAAGGTCAGCAGCCCGAGCCCAAGACCGATGCCCGCTGCACTCATGAACCAGGCCACGCGGGTCGTCGGCCGGCGCTGGATGATGAGAGCGCCGACCGTCGGGAAGAGGATCACGCTCCCGAGGAACCCGATGCTGGGGAAGTCCGCCCCGACCGTGAAGCGCGGGTCGCCCCTGGAGCCGATGACGAGGATCCCCAGCACCTCGGCGATGCCCACGACGGCGAGCGAGGTGGCGAGCCACTTGCGCAGGGTCACGGTTCCTGGTTCCTCGAACGCATGCTCAATAATGCAGCTCATGCGAAGCCTCATCGTCGCCGAGTTCGTGACGCTCGACGGCGTCATGGAGGCGCCTGGCTTCGAGGAGCATCGGGACGGTCGGAACGGCTGGGCCCTGCACCTGCAGAGCGACGAGATGCAGCATTTCATCCGCGACCAGTACGCATCGGCGGGCGGCTTCCTGCTGGGCCGAACGACATATCAGATCTGGGCGGCCTTCTGGCCCACGGCGGGCGGCGATCCGGACTTCACCAAGCTGATGAACGACCTGCCGAAGTACGTGGTCTCGAACACGCTCAGGGAGGTCGATTGGAGCAACTCCACCCTAATCGGGAGCGACTTCGCAGAACGGGTGGCCGACCTCAAGCGCCAGCCGGGTGGCGACATCATCGTTGCCGGCAGCGCCGATCTGGTTGCGGGGCTGATGGAGCACGACCTGGTCGACGAGCTCCAGCTGATGGTCTTCCCGGTCATCCTGGGCAGCGGCAAGCATCTCTTCCGGGACGGTGTTGACCTGCGAGCGATGCGACTCGTCAGCACCCGGTCGTTCAGCTCCGGCGTGGTCCTCCTGGTCTACCAGCCGGAGCACGAGCTGCCGACAAGCGAGTACGTCGAGACCTACTCGTGGACGCGGGAGCAGGTGCGGTCACTGCATGCCGCGGAGAACATCGACCGGGTCCTCGCGACGGTCCTGTTCACCGATATCGTCGACTCGACCCAGCGCGCTGCCGAGCTCGGGGACCGGCAATGGCGCCAGCTGCTGGATCGGCACGACCAGGTCGCCCGCGCGGAGGTGGCACGCTGGCACGGGACCTTCATCAAGAACACCGGTGACGGCCTGCTGGCGACCTTCGACGCGCCCACTCGAGCGCTCCGCTGTGCATTCGGGCTCAGGGAGGCCCTCCGTGCGATCGGGCTCGAGATGCGAGCCGCGATCCACACCGGCGAGATCGAGATGCGCGATGGCGACATCGGCGGTATCGGTGTCCACATCGCGTCGCGCGCGCTATCGGAGGCAGGCGGTCACGAGGTCGTCGTGACGCGCACGGTGCGCGATCTCGCCACGGGCACCGACCTTCGCTTTACGCCGCTCGCTTCGGTGGGCCTGCGCGGGATCCCGGGGGAATGGGAACTCTTCGAGGCCTCAGCCGAGTAGCCCGCTGACCTTGTCCAGGGGCTGCGGCAGCCGATGAGCCCCGAAGTCAGGCGTTGGCTGTCCCCGGCCTGGGGAGCACCCAGTACACGGCGAAGGCAGCGAACGCGACCAGGCTGACGATTGGGCTCAGGAACGCGATGAGCGTGAGCAGGACGTAGCCCGGCGGCCCCTAGCGGTAGCCGCCGGCACCTGCCTGCAAGGCCCGTGCATCGAGCCCGGTCCGCAGCAGCCGTCCTCCACCGCCGGACGCATACCCCCAGATCACGTTGAACATGCTCGCGATTGCCACCATCTCCGCCCCGTACAGGACCGTGGCCCCGGTTGCGTCCACATCGCTGGCGATCCGCTGGGCAAGGATCTCGGTCGAATAGGGGACGAATGGCCGCGACCATCAAGGAACACGACATTGATGAACGCGAAGGTCATGTTCGGTCGGCCGACCCCGTCAGCGAACGTCTCCAGGCGTCCGGTGTTCGTCACGCTCGCAGCCTACCAGCACGTATGCTCGGGGAGTGGGAGACGAAGCAGAAGGTCGTGCCTGGCAGGTCGGCGTCTGGGATCGCATGTCCGAGCTCTATTGGAACGAGGTCGATCGTCGCTTCGCGCCGGTCATCGACCGGGTGATCTCCCTGGCCGACCTCCAGGCGGGAGAGCGCGTCCTCGATCTCGGGACCGGTACCGGCGCAGCCGCAGAGAAGGCGGCGCCCGCGGTCGAGCCCGGGGGCGGCGTGCTGGCCGTCGACATCAGCCCCGAGATGCTCGCGGTGGCAGAGCGACGAGCGGCCCAGGCTCGTTTCGGGTACCAGGTGGCGGAAGGGTCTGCGGAGAGCATCCCTGCAGCCGACGCGTCGCTCGACGTCATCCTCGCCTCGCTGTCGCTGATGTACGTCATCGACCGGGCCGACGCTGCTCGCGAGATGGCTCGCGTCCTGAAGCCAGGCGGCCGCCTGGTGGCATCGGCCTGGGCGGGACCTGACCGTTGCGACCTCGTCCTGTTCCAGGAGACTGCCGGCCGCTTTGCCCCGGCTCCTCCGGTTTCGGGTGTCGGTCCGGGCGCCCTGGCGGACCCGCAGCCGTTTCTCGAGGAGCTGGCGCGCGCCGGCATGGAAGCCCAGGTGGAGACCGACGTGGTGGAGTTCGAATTCGATGACTTCGCATCGGCCTGGAGGGTGTTCGCGGGCGTCACCGCGGCGACGCTGACGCGGGAGCGGAAGCAGCAGGCAAAAGCGGCCATCCAGGACCTCATGTGGCCCGATCCCACCCAGCCGCGGACGTTCCGGAACGGCGTGCTGTACATCATCGGGCGGCGACAGTGAAACCCGTCGCCGGTAAAGTTGGCCCGACATGAGAGCGCTAATCTTCGACCTGGACGGAACGCTGATTGACACCGTCTACGCCCACGTCTTCGCCTGGCAGCGAGCGCTGGCGGAGGCCGGCCTGCCGATCGAGGGTTGGCGGATCCATCGGCGCATCGGGATGAGCGGCGGCCTGTTCACCCGTGCCGTTGCCCGCGAGCTGGGCCGCCCGCTGAACGATACGGAGGTCGAGCAGATCCAGGGCCGCCACGGCGAGCTGTACCGCGAGCTGCTGCCCGAGCGACGTCCGCTTCCCGGCGCGGTCGCGCTGCTGGCGCACCTGCGCGAGGTGGGCGCCCCGTACGGGATCGCCACCTCCGGTCGACGCCCGGAGATCGACGCGTCGCTCGAGGCGCTGGGTGTCGGCGGCGATGTCGTGGTGGTGGAGCGCGGAGATGTGCTGCGAGCCAAGCCGGAGCCCGACCTGTTCCTCGCCTGCCAGGAACGGATGGGCGTGCACATCGGCGACTGCACGGTCGTCGGCGATGCGGTGTGGGACCTGCTCGCGGCTCGCCGCGCCGGGATGCTGTCGGTCGGCCTGCTGACGGGAGGCTACGGCGAGGACGAGCTGGGGCGCGCGGGCGCGTTCCGCGTGTACCGCGACCCGGCCGAGCTGGATGCCTCCCTCGATGAGCTGGGGATCGTCCCGTAAGCGCTCCCGTCACGTGGAGGCGTACCATCGACTCGATGAGTGACAGGGCGGTGGCGGCTCCACTGGCGGGCGAGCGCGAGGGCTGGGAACGGCTGCATGCGGTGATTCGCAGCCTGACCCCCGAACTGGCCGTGGAGCCCGGCTATTACACCGAGGGCTGGACCGCCAAGGACGCGATCGCCCACATCGGCACCTGGATGGCCGAGGGAGCCCAGATGCTGCGGCGGATCGCGGCAGGCACCTACCGCGAAGGCGAGATCAACGTCGACGCGGAGAACGAGCGCTTCCTCGCAGCCATGCGTGACGTCCCGTACGACACCGTCCATCTCCAGGCCACATCCGCGCGCGCCGAGCTGCTGCGGGCATGGGCGGACCTGCCGCAGGTCACGTCGGCGGCCGAATTCTGGATTCGCAAGGCAGGCCCGGAGCATCTCGAGGAGCACCTGCCCCGGCTCGAGGCCTGGGTCGAGGAGCTGACCTCGCGCCGCTAGCGGTCAGTCGGTCAGCCCGAGCCGCATCTCCGACTCCGTGATCGACGCATCCCACGGCAGGGACCGCTGCACGCCGTTCGCCACAAAGCCGAGCGCCTCGTACACGCTCCGAGCTCCCTGGTTCCAGTCCGAGACCGAGAGGAGGATCTCGCGCGCGCCACGCTGTCGCGCCCACGCCACCACCGCCTGGCTGACGGCCTGCCCGACTCCGCGCCGCCTCCATCCGGGCGTCACGTAAACCGCGACCAGGTGCGCGGACGGCGGCTCCAGGTAGCCGCGCGCCATCCCGACCCAGCGGCCGTCGGCCAGGGCGGCGACCGCGACCGACACGCGTCCCTTGGCCCCTTCGGCCGCCCGCTCCTGCCACTCGCCGTCCGAAACCGTCGCTTCTCTGGCGTAGGTGGAGCCGTATGAGCGAGGTGAATCCTGCAGCGCCTCCAGCCGAAGGGATCGAAGCTCTCGCCATTCGGACGCCGTGATCCGGCGGACCTCAACCGCGTCGTGCATGCCGCGGCCATGATGCCTCGCGAAAACGTTGACAGGCGATCCGGTCACCGCTAGGGTCCCTGCAAAGCGCTTTGCACGCTTCGCTGGAGGCAGGGTCGTGATGGAGTCACCGGGCCAGGGAGTCAGCCTGTACACCCGCCAGGCGACGGGCCTGGTTCGCGAGATCGGCATGAGCAGCAATCTCGCGCT
>JALYUB010000089.1 GCA_030853945.1 Chloroflexota bacterium | reverse complement strand
GCCGATCCGAAGGAAGCCAAGCGGGCCGAGGCGCAGCGCAAGCTGGCGCTTATGCAGCGTCTGCCCTCCGAGGTGAAGCTGCGGATCGCGAAGGGCGAGATCTCCCTGGCCGATGCGCTCCACGAGGCGGGAATCGACCCCGATAGCGCCGCGTGACGACCCGGATAGCGCTCGACGGCGTCGGTGGCCAGGGCGTGCGGGTGATCGCCGGCGTCCTGGGCGCTCTGCTGGCCCGGATGGGCAAGCAGGTCACCGTCCTGTTCGACTACGACTCGAGCGTGCGCGGCAGCATGTCGGACGCATTCGTCATCTTCGACGACCAGCCCATCGCCAATCCGGTGGTCGAGGAGGCGGACATCATGCTGAAGCTGGCCGACAAGGGGCACCTCCGCATCAGCGGTCGCATGGTCGTCACCGACCTCGGCCTGGGACGGCCCGGCGACGAGCAGATCCCGTTCGCCTCGCTCGGCTCCGAGCATTTCGGCAAGGAGCTGTTCGGCAACATGATCGCGCTGGGGCGGCTGCTGCGCCTGGCGGAGATCGAGTTCGATGACACGGCCATCCGCGAGTCGCTGCCGCGCCGCTACCAGGACGAGAACGTGGCCGCGATCCGATACGGATACCAGCTCACCCGCGACGAGATCGCGCGGCTTGCCGCGGCGGCTCCTCCCAGCCGCTTCGAGATGAACGATGCCGCAACGGCGCCGCTGCACCGCCAGACAGGGATGGGACCGGGCGGCGCGATGGGCCTGGGGGACGTCGCCGAATCCGGCTGAAGCCTAGGCCAGCGCCACCGGTGAATCGAGCTCCGCCAGCACCGAGTCAAGAGCCGCTGCCTGCGCCTCGCTGAGCATCCTGAGCGGAGCTCGCAGGTCGGGCCTGATGGGGACCCCGCGCCGCCCGAGGGCGTGCTTCACCGATGCGATGAAGGGGTAGGCCTCCATCGCGCTTCGCAGCTGCCGCAGCCGGGCCTCTCCGGCGGCGTCGGGCGCATCGAGCGCCGCGCGCACCACCTCGGGGTAAGCAGCAGCAAGGCCGGAGACGGCACCCAGCGCGCCGCGGGCCATCGCGGCCGGGATGAGCGGCTCGGAGCCGATGAAGACTGGCAGTCCGAGGTCCAGGAACGGCTCAACCGCCTCCATCGGCGACTCGCTGACCTTCAGCCCGGCCAGGTTGGGGGCGTGGTCACGGACGCGCGCGACCACCTCGAGCGGGACCGGGTAGCCGCTTCGCGCCGTGAACGCGTAGATGTAGAAGGGCAGCGGCGCGCATGCCGCGGCGGCCGCCAGGAAGTGGGCGGTCAGCGCGTCGGCATTCAGCGCAAAGTAAGGCGGAGGGATGACGGCCACCGCGTCGGCGCCGATCTCGCCTGCATGGGCGGCCAGCTCGACGGTCTCGGCAGTCGTCTGCGCGCCGCAGTGCACGAACAGGCGTCCGCGGAGGGCCGCCCGGAAGACCACCGCTGCCCGCTTGCGCTCGTCGGTGGTGAGGAGGATTCCCTCCCCGGTCGTCCCGCAGGCGAAGATGCCATCCGCGCCGCGCTCCTCCAGGAACTGGACCATCGGCCAGATGGTGGCGTCGTCGAGGGCATCGCCGCCCGCGGTCAGTGGCGTGGCGGCCGCGACGATCAGCGGTGGGCGGTCAGGCATGGCGGAAGGGTAGCGGCTTTGCCCTTGTGGCCGCGCTGGCGGCGGGCTAGGCTGCCCGCCAAGATGGCTCCCGCCCCACTCGATCTGACGACCATCCGCCGGGCGCCGAAGGTGCTGCTGCACGAGCATCTCGATGGCGGGCTGCGACCGTCGACCCTGATCGAGCTGGCCGATGAGATCGGGTATGCCGGGCTGCCGACGCGCGACGCGGGAGCGCTGGCCACCTGGTTCAAGCCCGCCCCGGGCACCGCTGGGCGCTCGCTGCGCCGCTACCTGGAGGCCTTCGACCACACCACCGCCGTGATGCAGACCGCAGCCGCGATCGAGCGCGTGGCAGCCGAGGAGGTCGAGGACCTGGCCGCCGACGGGATCGTGTATGCCGAGGTCCGCTTCGCCCCCGAGCAGCACCTGCGCTCTGGGCTGACGCTCGACCAGGTGGTCGATGCCGCGGTGGCGGGCGTGCGGCGCGCGTCGGCTGGCACGGGGATCGTGGTCGGGCTGCTGCTGAGCGCCATGCGCCAGGCGGCGCGCTCGGTCGAGATCGCCGAGCTTGCTGTGCGACATCGGGACAACGGAGTTCTGGGCTTCGACGTTGCCGGCCCCGAGAAGGGCTATCCGCCGACCCGCTACCTGGACGCGTTCCAGCTGATCGCGCACGAGAACTTCCACTTCACGATCCATGCCGGCGAGGAGTTCGGGCTGCCCTCGATCTGGGAGGCGCTGCAATGGTGTGGCGCCGAGCGGCTGGGCCACGGGGTCCGGATCGTCGACGACATCTCCGTGCAGCCTGACGGGGAGGTCGCGCTCGGTCGGCTGGCGGCGTACGTTCGCGATCGGCGCATCCCGCTCGAGATGTGCCCGACATCGAACGTGGACACGGGGATCGTGACAAGCCTGGCTGACCATCCGATCGACCTGCTCAAGCGCCTCCGCTTCCGGGTGACGCTGAACACCGACAACCGGCTGATGAGCCACATCTCGCTGTCCGACGAGTTCGCCAACATGGTGGCGACCTTCGGGTGGGACCTGGCCGACATGGAGTGGCTGACGCTCAACGCCATCAAGAGCGCCTTTCTGCCGTTCGACGGCCGGCTGCAGATCATCAACCAGCAGGTGAAGCCCGGCTACGCCCAGCTCCGGGCGGAGGGGGTCGGCGCCGAGCCGGCGATCGGGTAGCCGTCCGGCGCATCGGTGTATCCTCGCCGCCATGACCTACGTGATCGTGGAGCCGTGCATCGGGGTGAAGGACGCGTCGTGCGTCGACGTCTGCCCGGTCGACTGCATCCACACCAACGATGCGGCGCCGCTGTACTACATCGATCCCGATGAGTGCATCGACTGCGGGGCATGCGAGCCCGAGTGCCCGGTGACGGCCATCTTCGCGGAGGACGCGGTCCCGGATCAGTGGACCAACTTCATCCAGATCAACGCCGACTTCTTCAAGCGCTGAGGCGGCCGTGGTCCGCCTGATCGCCGTGTACAGCACACCCGAAGATGCCGCCGCCTTCGACGCCCATTACCGGGATGTCCATGCGCCGATCGTGCGTCGCTATCCGAAGCTTCTGGGCATGAGCCTGACCAGGGCCGATGGAGTCGGCGGCCGCCCGCCCGCCGTCTACGCGATCGCCGAGATGCGCTTCGACTCGCGCGCCGACCTCGACGAGGCGCTTGCCTCCGAGGCGGGCCGCGAGAGCGGGCGCGACCTGCGCAACTTCGCGCAGGCAGGTGTCACCATGTTCGTGGCCGACGACGCCGCTGCCGATGGCTGAGCCGAGCGCACCGCTGGCGGTGGACCCCGCCACGCTGGCCTTCGAGCGGGTCCAGTACGCCAAGGATCCGGCCACGGGCGTGGCCACCGTGACGATCGATCGACCACGGGTGCTCAATGCCTTCGACTTCCAGACGCTGCGCGAGCTCGGCCGCGCGTTCGAGGACGCGTCGTGGGACGACGCGATGGCGGTGGTCGTGGTGACCGGGACGGGCGATCGGGCCTTCTGCACCGGCGCTGACCTGGACGAGCAGGCCGCGATGGGCGCCACCAGCGGCCAGTACTGGCGCTGGATGGGCGCCTTCATCGAGATGCACGATCGACTGCGGAACATCGGCAAGCCGACCATCGCGCGCATCAACGGGGTCTGCGTGGGCGGCGGAAACGAGCTGCAGATGGCGTGCGACCTGTCGGTGATGGTCGACGACGCGTACATTCGCCACGTGGGGCCCGAGCACGGCTCGGTCCCGGCCGGAGGCGCCACCCAATGGCTCCCGATCCTGGTCGGAGACCGGCGCGCGCGTGAGATCCTCATGCTGTGCGAGCCGATCCGCCCGGCCCAGGCGCTCGACTGGGGACTGGTGAGCCGGGTCGTTCCGCGGGCTGACCTGGACGGCACGGTCGCGCTCCTGGGGGCGAACCTGCGGGCCAAGCTGCCCGAGGCGCTGCGCTACACCAAGACGCAGCTCAACTGGTGGCGCGACCTCGTCTGGTCGCAGACCGTCACCCATGCCCGCGACTGGCTGGCGGTTCACTCGACCGCCGACGAGACCCGCGAGGCAGTCGCGGCGTTCCATGAGAAGCGCGCTCCGCGGTACGACGAGCTGCGTCGCATCCAGGCCGGGGAGGGGCGCGTCTGCGCGACCTGCGGCGAGACCGGGATCTCGGCCTACGCGAAGTACTGCCCGGGCTGTGCCGCGCAGCTGCCCGATGTCTTCGAGGCGATCCCATGAATGACGAGGCATTCGTCCTGGTCGAGCGCGACGAGGCGCGGCGTGTGGCACTGGTCCGCTTCAACCGTCCGAAGCAGCTGAACGCGCTCAACGGCGAGGTGATGGATCAGCTGTGCAGCGCGCTCGAAGCACTCGATCGCGACGATGCGATCCGGGTAATGGTCGTGACCGGCAGCGAGCGTGCCTTCGCGGCGGGCGCCGACATCGGCGAGATGGCGGCCGCGACCCCGATCGAGATGCTGCGCGGCAACCGGATCGCGCAATGGGACCGGGTCCGCCGCGTCTCGAAGCCGGTGATCGCCGCGGTCGCGGGCTGGTGCCTGGGCGGTGGCTGTGAGCTGGCCATGGCGCTCGACCTGATCGTGGCGGCCGAGAGCGCACGGTTTGGCCAGCCGGAGATCAACCTGGGCGTCATTCCCGGTGCGGGCGGGACGCAGCGCCTGACGCGAGCGGTCGGCAAGAGCACCGCGATGGAGATGATCCTGACCGGTGAGCCGATCGACGCGCGCGAGGCGCATCGGCTTGGGCTGGTTGCCCGCGTCGTGCCGAACGAGCTGCTGGTCGAAGATGCGCTGACCCTTGCCGCCAGGATCGCCGCGAAGTCGCCGCTGGCGCTGCGGGTCGCCAAGGAGGCGGTCAACGCCGCCTACGAGATGAGCCTGACCGATGCGCTGGCCCACGAGCGACGCCTGTTCTATCTGCTCTTCGCCTCAGACGACCAGAAGGAGGGAATGGCCGCCTTCCTGGAGAAACGCGAGCCCGACTTCACGGGCCGCTAGGCCTGATCGGGCCGCTGGATCCACCACTCGGCGAACGAGGTTGCACGGCCGTCCGGCGCGAGACGGACCACCCAGATGTTGCCGTACGCCGCCTCGGGGCTTGTTTCGGTGGCGGCGTACGTGGTCAGACCCTGCACCACGCCCGTATCGCCCTCGGTCGCCAGCACCTCGCCCTCG
This sequence comes from Chloroflexota bacterium, assembly GCA_030853945.1. GTDB lineage: Bacteria > Chloroflexota > Limnocylindria > QHBO01 > QHBO01 > CF-167. The sequence goes on along the minus strand of JALYUB010000089.1, from coordinate 202 downwards.
AAGCTCCACTGGTTCTTCGAGTCGCCCTGCGCAAGCCAGTTCCTGACGATCGCCTCGCGCCCGCGCCACGGCTCTCTGAAGGGCAGCGTCAGGTAGGTCGCATCCTCGGTGAAGAGTGCGGCGATCTGGTCGGGATCGTCGGTCCTCCAGGCTGCCTGGTAGCGGTCCACCCACTGCTCGAAGTCACTCCTGCTCATGGTGT
>JALYUB010000073.1 GCA_030853945.1 Chloroflexota bacterium | reverse complement strand
ACTTCTACGGGCAGTCCTACTTCGTCGATCCGCGCGGGCAGTTCGTCGGTGAGGTGGGCGATCCGCACGACGAGGAGCTGATCGTCCGCGACCTGGACATGGACATGATCACCGAGGTCCGGCAGCTCTGGCAGTTCTATCGCGACCGACGCCCGGACGCGTACGCAGACCTGGTCCGTCCCTAGCCGAAGCCAGATGGACTTCGGATTCACGCTCAAGCCGGAGAACGACATCGGGCGCACGGTCGAGCTGACGAAGCGCGCCGAGGCCAACGGATTCACCTACGGCTGGCTCTTCGACAGCCACGTGCTCTGGCGCGAGCCCTACGTGCTGCTGACCCTGATGGCCCAGGCCACCACAACCATGCGGCTCGGGACCTGTGTCACGAATCCGGCGACCCGCGAGCCGTCGGTCACCGCATCCTCGCTGGCTGTCCTGGACGAGCTGAGCGGGGGACGAATGGACCTGGGCATCGGACGGGGCGATAGCGCACGCCGCGTCCTCGGCAAGCCACCGACCAGCATGAAGACGCTGGAGGAGGCGATCGCGGTGATCCGCGACCTGGTCGAGGGCCGAGCCGTGACCTTCGAGGGCACCGAGCTGGTGCTTCCCTGGACCGGCAAGTGGAAGCTCCCGGTGTGGGTTGCAGGCTATGGGCCGATGGCGCTGGCCATGACCGGCCGAGTCGCCGACGGGCTGATCCTGCAGCTGGCCGATCCCGACCTGATCCGATGGTTCGTGACGCAGCTGCGCGAGGCGGAGGCGGCCGCCGGTCGCCCGCCCCGCAGCGTCAAGGTCCAGTCCGCGGCGCCCGCCCACGTGGGTCCGCCCGAGGTTGGCCGCGAGCGGGCCCGATGGTTCCCCGCCCTGGTCAGCAACCACGTCGTCGATCTCGTCAACAAGTACCCGCGGGAGCAGCTTCCCGAGGCACTGACCGGCTACGTCACCAACCGCGAGGGCTACGACTACCACCACCATGCCGAGGTCGGCTCGAGCAACGCTGCGTTCGTGGGCGACGAGGTGACGGATCGGTTCTGCATCCTGGGCGAGCATGCCGAGCACATTTCCAAGCTGGAACAGCTTGCCGATGCAGGCGTCGACCAGTTCAATATCTACCTCATGAACGGTGACGAGGAAGAGCAGCTGGATCGATACGGCCGCGACATCATCCCGGCCATGGCCGCAGGCACGCTTCATGCCTGAAGTCGAGCAGCTCGAGCGGGATGCCGAACAGCGCTGGCTTGCCTCATGGATGGCAGGGCCGACCCACATTCGCTACGACTCGCTGCCGGTGCAGCCCGGAGATCCCGCGCCAGACCCGGAGCTGCGCGACACATCCGGCGGGCCGCGGCGGCTGTCCGAGTTCTGGGCACATGGGCCGGCGCTTGTCATCTTCATGCGCCACTTCGGCTGCTCATGCCTGGCGGAGCGCTGGGAGGGGCTGCGCGGCGAGCTCGTCGAGTACGCCGATGCGGGCGCTCGCGTGGTAGCCGTCTGCCAGGCCGAGCCGGAGCGCGCCCAGGCCGTCGCCACACGCCGCGAATACGCCTTTCCGCTGTTGTGCGACCCGGAGCTGGCCGCCTACCGGGCCTTCGGCCTGCTGGAGGGACAGCCGTCGCAGATCCTGCATGCATTCCCGTGGAAGGCCGACGACGAGGAGACGGGCCGGACGCTCTTCATCGAGCCTCGGCGCGGGACCGAACGAGCGGTGGTCGACTCTCCGTGGCAGCTGCCCGGCGAGTTCGTGATCGGATCGAGCGGGCGCATCGCGCTGGCGCACCGTTACCAGTACTGCGAGGATTTCCCACCCAAGACCGTGCTGATCGGCGCCATTCTGGCTGCGGAGGGCTGAGATGGCCACGCCCGACGTTCGGCGCATCGATCTGCTCCGTGAGGCGATCTCGCCGTTCCTGACCTTCTTCAACGGCCCGTTCGCCAAGCTGAACGCCAACCCCGAGATCGCCAACTTCGCGGTCGGCAACCCGCACGACATGCCGCTGCCGGAGTACGTGATGGCGCTGCGAGACAAGCTGGAGCCCAAGCGATCCGATTGGTTCGCCTACAAGGGGAGCGAGCCGAAATCCAGGTGGACCGTCGCCCACACCCTCTCGTCTCGGACCGGACTGGAATGGGATCCGGACGACGTGGCGATGACCAATGGTGGATTCGCAGCGCTGGCGGTTGCCATGCGCGCCCTGGTCGAGCCGGGCGACGAGGTGATCTTCCTGTCACCGCCGTGGTTCTTCTACGAGTTCATGATCCTGGCGGCCGATGGCGTCCCGGTCCGGCTGCCGCTGGCCCCACCAACGTTCGAGCCGGACATGACCCAGCTTGCCGCGGCCATCACCCCACGGACGCGAGCCGTGATCTTCAACACCCCGCACAACCCGAGCGGCCGGGTCTATCCGCTGGAGACGCTGCGCGGCATGGCGGACACGCTTGGCGCGGCGCTCTCCCGGGTCGGGCATCCGATCTTCCTGATGTCGGACGAGCCGTACAACCGGATCATCTTCGACGACCGACAGTTCCATTCGCCGGCCGAGGTCTACCCCTACACGATCGTCTGCTACTCGTATGGCAAGACGCTGCTGGCGCCCGGTATGCGAATCGGCTACCTGGCCTGGCCACCGAACATGCCCGGTCGCGAGGCGATCCGCGAGATGGTGATGGTGGCCCAGATGGCGACCGGCTACGCCTTTCCGAATGCCCTGCTGCAGCACGCCATCGAGGGCCTGGAGCCGCTCTCGATCGATGTGCCCACCCTGCAGCGTCGCCGGGACCGGCTGGTCGGCGCGCTGCGCGTGATCGGCTACGAGACGACCATGCCTGAGGGCACGTTCTACGTGATGGCCCGCGCCCCCATCGCCGACGACCTTGCCTTCACCGACCTGCTGGCCCGGCACCGGGTGCTGGTGCTCCCCGGCACGGCGGTAGAGCTCCCCGGCTGGTTCCGGATCAGCCTGACGGCGACCGACGAGATGATCGAGCAGGGCATCAAGGGCTTCGCGGCCGCGTACGCCGAGGCCCTGGCCTGATGGAGGATGCTGCGTGAAACCCCGCTTCGTGGCCGGCTTCGCGCCGATCGTCAGGGACGTCGACGCCAGCAAGGCATTCTGGGGCGACGGTCTGGGGATCGAGTTTGCCGAGACGGCCCCCGGCTACTGGGCCACGGACGACCTCGAGGGCGTGAAGCACTTCGGCCTGTGGCCGCTGTCCGAGGCGGCCGAGGCTTGCTTCGGCACGCCGAACTGGCCGGCCGACATCCCGGTGCCGACCGCCGGCATCGAGCTCGACGTCGAATCGGCTGACGCCGTGGCCCCGGCAGCTGCCGAGATGGCCGGGCGCGGGTATCGGCTCCTGGTAGAACCGAAGGTCGAGCCATGGGGCCAGAGCGTGGCCCGCCTGCTCAGCCCGGAGGGGATCCTGGTCGGCATCGTCTACACCCCCTGGATGCACCCCGCAGAGTAGGAGGAACCGATGCGCACGCTGATCAAGAACGGCACCATCGTCAACGCCGATGCCACGGCGCGGGCTGATGTGCTGGTCGACGGCGAGGGGATCGCGACAATCGGCACCGACCTGGCGGTCACGGCGGATCGGACCATCGACGCGACCGACAAATGGGTGATCCCCGGCGCGATCGACGTGCACACGCACATGGAGCTGCCATTTGGCGGGACCTTCGCGAAGGACACCTTCGAGACCGGCACCCGCGCGGCCGCCTTCGGCGGGACGACCACGATCGTCGACTTCGCGGTCCAGCCGCGGGGCAAGGCACTGCGCGACGGGCTCGACGCCTGGCACGCCAAGGCCGATGGCAACGCCTGCATCGACTACGGCTTCCACATGATCATCAGCGATGTCCGCGACGACGTGCTGGACGAGATGGACGTCCTCGTCGACGAGGGAGTCACCACCTTCAAGCTGTTCACCGCCTACCCTGGCGTCTTCTACTCCGACGACGGGGCCATCTTCCGGGCGATGCAGCAGACGGCCAGGAACGGCGGCCTGATCATGATGCATGCCGAGAACGGGATGGCCATCGACGTGGTCGCCGGGCAGGCCATCGCCGCCGGCAACACCGATCCCTACTACCACGGCACCAGCCGGTCGCCGGTGTTCGAGGGCGAGGCCACCAACCGAGTGATCCGCCTGGCAGAGGTCGCCGGCTCGCCGGTCTACATCGTGCATCTGTCCGCGCGCGAAGCGCTGAACGAGGTGCGCCGCGCCCGGGACGAGGGGCTGCCGGCGTTCGCCGAGACGTGCCCGCAGTACCTGTTCCTGTCGCTCGAGGACATGGGCGATGGCTTCAATGGCGCCAAGTTCGTCTGCTCGCCGCCGCTGCGCCCGGCCGACCACCAGGAAGACCTGTGGCTGGGGCTCCTGAAGGACGACCTGCAGGTCGTCTCCACCGACCACTGCCCGTTCGACTTTCACGGCCAGAAGGAGATGGGCCGCGGCGACTTCCGCAAGGTGCCCAACGGCCTGCCCGGCGTCGAGAACCGCGTGGACCTGCTCCATTCCGGCGGAGTGGCCGCCGGGCGGCTGACGCCGAATCGGTGGGTGGAGCTGATCTCCAGCGCGCCTGCCCGGATGTTCGGCCTCCCACAGAAGGGAGCTGTCGCCGTCGGCCTGGACGCGGACCTGGTGGTCTACGACCCGACGCGCCGCCACGTCATCTCGGCCTCGACCCATCACATGGACGTCGACTACTCCTGCTACGAGGGCCTCGAGGTCATCGGTGGCGCCGATGTGGTGCTGTCGCGCGGCAAGATCGTGGTCGACGGCGACGAGTGGCTCGGAGCTCGCGGCGATGGTCGCTTCCTGAAGCGCCAGCGCAGCGCGTACGTGAAATAGGAGTGTCTCGGGTATCCTCTCTCGCCTAGCCCGACAGGAGGAGTACCTCGTGCATCGATTCCAAACCATCGCGGCCACGGTCGTCGTCGGCCTCGTCCTGATCGCCTGCGGACCCGCCGCGTCGCAATCCTCCTCGCCGACAGCCGTGCCCAGCCAAGCGGCCCAGGCGTCTGGCGGCGTCGTCGGCCCGTCGTTCGGAGAAGGCGTCGTGGCCGAGCTTGAGGCCCTGATCCCGGACAAGATCGGCGATCTGACCATACAGAAGAGCAGCGCACAGGGGAATGATTACCTCGTATCGTCCGGCAGCTCTCCGCAGCTGGTCAAGTTCCTGCAGGACCTTGGCGTCTCGCCGGCCGACGTATCGCTAGCGATTGGCTCGGGGTCCAACGCGGCCGCCAGTTCCAGCGTGTTCATGTTCGTCGTCCGGGCCAAGGGCGCTGACTCCGCGCGGCTCCTGTCTGCCTACAAGACTGCGAGCACGACAGCTGGCGAGACGCCAATCGAGTGGGCTAGCTCCACGATCTCCGGCAAGCAGGTCGAAACGGGAGCGTCCAACGGAGCGACTCAGTACCTTTACGCGAAGGGTGAAGTGCTGATCTGGATGACGGCCACCGACCCAGCGCTTGCCGAGCAGGCGCTCAGCGGCCTGCCCTGACGCTGGCTGACGACGGGCCGCGACCGGCGGCCATCTTCGTCAACCAGGGCGCCGGCTCGGCGCATTCGGCGCGGGTTCAGTCCGCGGTTGCGCTCACGCGGCGCGCGCTCGACGCGGACCTGCACTTGACCGATACCCGCGACCGGGAGGAGCTCGCCGCATTCCTTTCGGAGCGGATCTCCGGGTACGAAACGGTCGTGATTGCCGGCGGCGACGGATCGCTCGGCGTCACCTACAACGTGGTCGCCGGCCGTGAGGTGACGCTGGGGTACATCCCGGCCGGGTTCGGCAATGCGACGGCTCACCTGCTCGACCTTCCGAAACACCCCGCCGCCCTCGCCGGCCTGCTGGCTGCGGGGGACGCCCGGGCGATCGACCTGGTCGAGGTCGGCGGCCGCCTGGCGCTGTTTGCCGGAGCCGGCTGGGACGCGCTGGTCGCCGGCCGCTACGCCGAACGCGGAGCCCGACGACTGCGGGGCTGGACCCGGTCGGTCATGCGCTCGCTGCCCGACCTGGGAAGCCGCTGGAACGTGCGAATCGAGGCGGATGGGGAAGCGATCCATGAGGGGCCTCTACTCCTGGCCGTGGTGAGCGTCACACCGTTCTACGGCCGTGGCCTGTTGGTGAATCCCGGTGCCCGGCCGGATCAGGGCCGCCTCACCCTGCGTGCGTACCCAGGTCCGGCTCCCCGACAGGCGATCGAGGTCACGCGCTGGCTCGCGCGCCGCATGCCGTCTGCTCCCGCCGTGGACGCGACCGAGGTGGCCCTGGCCAGCACCGATGGCCGAGCCATCCCCGTACAGGCCGACGGCGACCTGATCGGGGAGCGAGACGCCTGGCAATTCAGCCTGCGCCCCGGCGCAGTGCGTCTCATCGGTCGGTGGTGACCAGGCGCACCACCTGGCGGCCAGGGTATTGCGGCCCGGAGCCCCTGATGGCTACAGTGGCCGCACCAGCTGGCCGATGCATCTACGAGCAGGAGCGGCCGCCCGAGAGAACCGAAGGAGTCCCGCCGTGAAGACCCTGCGCAGGCTGCTGGTGGCGGTGACCACCGGCGCCATGCTCTTGTCCACATCAGCGATGACCGTCTCGGCAGATACGCCCGATAGCGTGGGCATCCAGACCTCGCAGGCCCTTCAAAAGATCGGGACCGGCCATATCGGCGCCCCGCGCCCCTCTGGATCCGGCGCATCGGCGGCGGCTCTGGAGCAGGGCCCCGACCCGGACGCGGCCGGCGGTGGCGGCAACGTCCACGGAGGGCACGTTCCGCCTCCATCCCCGCCCACCACTGCGCCCGCACCCACGCCACAGAAGGTTGCTGACGCGACGGGCACCACCCATTTCGGCGGCCTGAACCACTTTGACCAGCGCTACGCCGGCACCGGCGCCTTCACGAATACGCAGTTCAGCCTCGAGCCCCCGGACCAGGGTCTGTGCGTGGGCAACGGGTTCATCGTCGAAACCGTCAACACCGCGATTCGCGCCCGGAATGCCGCGGGCACCATCCTCGCGGATGCCACACCGCTCAACCAGTTCTTTGGCCTCGCGCCCGAAGTCGTGCGCACCACGCATCCGGTATACGGTGACTTCACCAGCGACCCGAAGTGCTACTTCGATCATGCGGCCAACCGCTGGTTCGTAACGCTGCTCCAGATCGACGTCGATCCAGCAACCGGTGGCTTCACCGGCGGAACTCATCTGTTGATCGCGGCCAGCGCCACGGGCGATCCGACAGGTTCCTGGAACCTGTTCTCGCTCAACACCACGAATGACGGCCACCATGGGACGCCCAAGCACAAGGACTGCCCCTGCTTCGGCGACCAGCCTCTGTTGGGTGCAGACGCATACGGCGTCTATGTCACCACCAACGAGTACCCGCTCTTCGTTTCCGGCTTCAACGGCGCGAATGTCTATGCCATCAGCAAGGCTGCCTTGAGCAGCGGCGCCGGCGGGAGCGCCACGCTCTTCTTCCAGAAGACCCTTGCCGAGGGGCAGGCATACAGCCTCCAGCCGGCCACGACGCCGCCGGGCGCAGGGTTCGCGACGGAGAACGGGGGAAGCGAGTATTTCCTCTCAGCGCTCGAGTTCACCGGGGGGCTGGACAACCGGATCGCCCTCTGGTCCCTCACCAACTCGTCGACCCTGGGGTCCTCGCACCCGAAGCTCAAGATGAGTGTCAAGGTTCTCGGCAGCGAGACATACGGCTTGCCGCCGGTGATGTCCCAGCGCAACGGGCCGACCCCGCTCCGAGAGCTCATCGGGTCGAAATATGCTCCGGCCGTCCTGGGTACCGATCCCCCGGTCAAGGAGAAGCTCGCCCATCTGAACTCGAACGATGACCGGATGAACCAGACGGTGTACGTGAACGGCCAGATCTGGGGAGCGCTCAACACGGTCATCGGCTCCGGCAGCGGAAAACGCTCCGGAATCGCCTGGTTCGCGGTCACGCCGTCCGGAGGTAAGAAGCTGGATGGCACGGTCGCCGCGCAGGGGTATGTCTCTGTCGCGCGGAACAACCTCGCGTTCCCGGCGATCGCGGCCAATGCCCGCGGCAATGTCCTCGTCGGGTTCTCGCTCGTCGGCCCGAGCTACTTCCCGAGCGCGGCCTACTCCTGGATCGACCCGTGGCATGGCGCAGGCGACGTGAGGGTGGTGTCCTGGGGCGTGGGACCCGCCGACGGCTTCACCGGCTATCCGAGCCAGGATCCAGGGGACAACGGCGTCGAGCGCTGGGGTGACTACGGCGCCGCCGTTGCCGACGAGTCGGGCAATATCTGGTTCGCGACCGAGACCATCAACCAGTCGTGCTCGTTCAAGGACTTCATGAACTCCGGGTTCGTATGCGGTGGAACCCGCACGCTCCTGGCGAATTGGGGCACGACCATCGCCAAGGTCCACTAGTCCATCTTCGGAAGCACATGGCCGGGCTCGTCGCCTCGGGGCGGCAGGCCCGGCACTCTTGTTCCCTCGGGAGCGGCTAACGGACCGCCCTACGGACCTCGTCCAGAGCGGCGAATGCGGCGCGGCGTCGACGCTGTGCGCCACTGCCATGGACGCGAGTGTGGAGCGGGCCGATGGCCACCGCACCGCTGAGTGTGACTTCGACGCGGCTGCGGCCACGCTCGTCCGACGCTCCCAGATCCAGGTGCAGGGTGGCATCGGCGGCGGGCGCGGCGGCCGATGCGTCCCCGTCCTCCACGAGCAGGCCGCCGGCATAGTGAGCCGCAACTGCGATCGGAGCCGCTTCCGCGAGGATGGCGAGGAGCGTGCCGCGCGTGCCCGTTTCGATCGAGGAAAGGCTGCTCACCCCGGCGATACCTAGCGCGCCGAGTGCGACGCCCGCCAGCTCGTCGTCGTCGGTCCCGTAGGCATTCTCGCCAAGCAACTCCAGTGCCCGATTTGCCGGCCCCTCGAGTCCGGTGCGCTGGCCGCGGGTCCAGAATCGAAGATGAACCCCGTCATCATGGGCGTAGATACCGGCCACGATCCCCTCGCCCGGCTGCAACAGCAGGTCGCCGGCCAGCTCAGCCAGAGCCGACTCACCGATGCCGAAGGTTTTCACCGTTCGAACGCTCACCGGGTTCACTGCGAACCGTCGTCCGAGGCGCGGCACGACCCGCTCGACCCACATCTGCCGCATCTCGGACGGGACACCCGGCATCAGCACCGTCACCACGCCGTTGCGATCGACCCACCAGCCGGGCGCGGAGCCGATCGGATTGGCGAGTGCCTCGGCCGACGGGATGCGTAGCGCCTGCCGCAGGTTCGACTCGGGCATCGTCCCGCCGTGGGCGGCGAAGCGCTCGCGGAGCTGGGCCTCGAGTGCCGGATCGGCTGTCAACTGCTCAGCCAGTGCATCAGCCAGGCCTTCGCGGGTCAAGTCGTCGTGGGTCGGGCCGAGGCCGCCGGTGGCGACCACCAACGGGACGCGCGATCGTGCCTCTGCGAATGCGGCCGCAATGGCAGCGCGGTCATCGGGCAGCAGGCGGACGCTGCGGAGCGGGATGCCCAGGCTTGCCAGCGACGATCCGAGGTGTGACGCATTGGTGTCGACCGTCTCCCCCGCGAGCAGCTCCGAACCGACGCTCAGCAGCTCGGCGCTGGGGCCGTCGCGCGCCGGATCCATCGGTCAGGCGAAGCGTTCGCGCAGCGGCACCGCCACACGGTCGGCCAGCTGTTGCAGGCCGTCCGGGCCGTCGCTTGCGGGGATGATCAGGATCAGGTGCTGGGCGCCCGCCTCTGCGAGCCACGCGGCGGTCTCGAACATCATCCCGTGGTCGCCGTTGCGCAGGAAGGCCTGCGCGCTGATCTCGATCTCGCCGGGATCGCGCCCGACCGCCTCGCAATGGCGCAGGAGAATGTCGCGCTTCTCGACGAAGGTCGATGGATCCCCGGTCTGGTTCCAGCCGTCCGCGCGCTCGGCCACGATTCGAAGGCCCCTGCTGCCCTGGCCTCCCAGCCAGATGGGCGGCCCGCCGACGGTCAGCGGCGCCGGGTCGCAGACGGCGTCACGCAGCTCGTACGGCGGCGCATCCAGCGAGATCCCGGCAGGGCTCTCCCACAGGGCCTTGATGACGCGCACGGCGGAGTCGAGCATGGTGATCCGCTCGCCGATGGGCGGCAGCCGCATGCCGAACATCTCGTGCTCGGCCTCGTGCCAGCCGGCGCCCAGACCCAATACGAAGCGGCCATTCGAGACGTGGTCGACGGTCGCTCCCGACTTCGCGACCAGAGCGGGGTGCCGGTAGGTGTTGCCGAGCACCAGGTGACCGAGCTGCAGCCTGCCCGTCACGGCGGCCAGTGCGCCGATCAGCGCAAACGCCTCGTGGCTGCCGCCGCCATCTGGGCCGAGGGCCACGAAATGATCGAAGATCCACCCCGAATCGAAGACTGGGAGGGAGTCACCAAGCTCCCAGGTGG
>JALYUB010000068.1 GCA_030853945.1 Chloroflexota bacterium | reverse complement strand
GGTCAGCCGCAGGGCCGGGTCATCGGCCTCGGTGCCTGCCAGCGGAACCAGGATGCGGTCGAAGGTGAGGAGGGCGGGGCGTTTCTCTCGTCGGCCGAAGATCATGCGACCGATATCCTACGGTTCCCGGGCAACCCTCAGCGCCCGATCGCGAGCCGCTCGATGAGCCAGCGCGGCAGGCCCACCTCGCGCATCAGGCGCTGCGTCAGCGCGATCTCGTAGGCGACGCGGCGGAACTCCGCGGTTCCCGACTCGGTGTCGAGCAGGAGGTAGGACGCGTCGGGGTTGCCGTCCCGCGGCTGGCCCACGCTGCCCGGGTTGATGAGCGCGCGACGGGCGTCGAGAGCGATGGGCGAGGGCGAAGTGGCCGGCACCACCGTCATGTTGTTCCCGTCGGCGCGGTAGATGACCGGCAGATGGGTGTGGCCGTAAAGGCAGTGTCGGGTCGTGAACGCGTCCAGGTTGGCCGCCGCCACGCCCGCGTCGGTGATGTACTCCCAGATCGGCTCGCGAGGAGAGCCATGAACGGCGGTCAGCTCGCCGTCGGTGCGGACCGCAGGCAGCGCGGCCAGGTAGGCGCGCGCGTTGTCGTCCAGGACGGTCACGGTCCAGTGAATGGCCGCGGCCGCATCGGGGTTGAACCAGGCGGGATCGACCGTGCCGATCGCGGCGCCGTCGTGGTTGCCGGTCACGGCACGTGCGCCGAGCACCTGGAGGCGGCGGATCACCTCGTTGGGCTGCGGCCCGTAGCCCACGATGTCGCCGAGGACCCATACCTCTTCGACCTGCGGCATGTCCGCGGACACGGCGTCGAGCGCGGCGAGATTGGCGTGGATGTCCGACAGGACAGCGAGGCGCATGGGGCTTCGAGTATACCGATGCTCAGCCGAGCGGCCGCCGAGCCGGCTGCCCCGGCCGGCGCGGGAATCCCGATGGCGTCGCGCGTTCCTTGGGAACGACCACGAAACGATGGCCGCCCAGGGCCGGCAGGCCGGGATCGACGATCTGCAGGCCTCCGCCGCCCAAGCGGGCGATCGCGACCCGGCCGCGCTGCAGCTCCTCGTCGCCCTCGCGCAAGGGGCCCTTCCAGGCCACGAGCGAGCCGCCGATCGCCAGGAGGGGCAGCGCCAGCTCGGCCAGGACTGGCAGTGGGGCGCATGCCCGCGCGGTGACCAGCGCATGTCGCTCGCGGTGGCGCGCGTCCTGGCCCAGCACCTCGGCGCGTTCGGCCAGGACGGTGACATTCCGCAGGTCCAGCGCCCCGGCGAAGTCGCGCAGCGCTGCCGCCTTCTTGCCGACCGAGTCGACCAGGGTCCATTCGACGTCAGGTCGGGCCATCGCCAGCGGCAGGGCCGGCAGGCCGCCACCCGATCCGAGGTCGATGGCGTCGTGCGGGTGCAACCTGTCGAGAATGGGCAGAGCGGCCAGTGCATCCATCAGGTGCAGGCGGGCCACGTCGTCGGGGGCCGTCAGCCGGGTCAGGTTGTGCCGCTGGTTGGCCTCCAGCAGCAGCTCGAGGAAGTGCTGAACATGTCCCAGGAAGTCTGCCGGCAGCGTGGCGGCGATGGCCGGCTCCCCGAGGAGCAGCTTCTCGAGTTCGGCACGCGCGCGGGCGGCATCGGTCGGCGACAAATGGAAATGCCTCTCCGGTGGCGTTTCGGTCTTCCCGGTCACGAGCGGTTGATGAGGCCGGCTTTCGCATCGGCCCCGCACGTGTCCGGTTACCGTACTCGGCCGCCGGGGAAGCAGGACGCCCACCGTACCAGACAACGCCCGCCCCGGCCAAGGTCAGTTATCCACCAACGGCCGACGTCGCGGACGATCTGTGGATAAGTCACCGGGCTATACTCGGCTCGGATGACGCCAGTGGCCCATCGGGCCGGTACGATCGGGGACCAGTGGCGGCGACGCTGATTGACGGGTCGCCGCGCTTCGCTCACCAGAGCGAGGCGGAGCTGGCGAGAATCCTCGACTTCTACGGCGTCGCATGGCAGTACGAACCCGACCTCTTCCCCATTGCATGGAACGCCGACGGCGCGGTCGTCGAGTCGTTCGCCCCCGATTTCTACCTGCCGGAGATCGACCTGTACCTGGAGCTGACCACGCTCAAGCAGGCATTGGTGCGCAAGAAGAACCGCAAGCTGCGCTGGCTGCGCCAGCTCTATCCCGAGGTCCGGGTGAAACTCTTTTATGCACGTGACTTCCGAGCGCTGATGGTCAAGTACGGACGCCTCGACTTCTTGGCCGATGTGGCGGCCATGAATGGCAACGGGCCGCTGGCATGACCGATGCTCGACGCTGACGTCGAGGAGATCCTGCTCACCGGTGAGCAGGTGCAGTCCCGCGTCGCCGAGCTGGGTGCCGAGCTGGCGACCGACTATGCGGCCCGCGATCCGGTGCTGGTGAGCGTCCTGAAGGGCTCGATCATCTTCCTTGCGGACCTCGTTCGGGCCATGCCGATTCCGCTCTCGATCGACCTGATGGAGGTCAGCAGCTACGGCGCCTCCACCGAGTCGAGCGGCCAGGTGCGCATCCTGAAGGACCTGTCTACCTCGATCGCCGACCGAGAGGTGATCGTGGTCGAGGACATCATCGACACTGGCCTGACGCTGAACTACCTGCTCCGCTACCTCCACGAGAAGGGGCCGGCCTCGATCCGCATCTGCTGCCTGCTCGACAAGCCGGCGCGCCGCCTGGCCGAGATCGAGATCGACTACCGCGGCTTCACGATCGCGGACCGTTTCGTCATCGGATACGGGCTGGACTACGGCGAGCGCTACCGGAACCTGCCGTACATCGGCGTGCTGCGCCCATCGGTCTACGGCGCAGCGCCCCCGGAGTAGGGAATGGCCGACGGAGGCGGCGGCCGATATCGGTTTCCGATCCTGCTGGGGAGCCTCCTGATGGTGGCCGCCGGGTTCCTGACGTGGTGGCAGGCCGGCGGCGAGAGCGTCAACGGCGTGGAGATCCCGGCCAGCGCCGGGATCGGCCTGGAAGGTCCCGGAGTCGTCGTCTATGGTGCGGCGCTGGCGGTGCTCGTCCTGCTCGACATCGGCTACATGCGCGGGCGCTGGGGCTTCGTGCTCGACGGCCCGTGGGTGTACCTGGGGCTCGGGCTCGTCGCGGCGGCCGCACTGGCCTATCGGATCTGGGAGCTCTGGTCAGTCGGGTTCCTGCCGCTCCCACAGCGATCGCCCGGGCTGGCGGCGGCCGTAGTGGGCGTCGGGCTGGTGCTGTATGGGGCAGGCCGCGGCTTCGGCGCCCGGCGAGCGGCCTAGGGGTTCACCTGGCCGGCAGCACGAGCGGGCTGATCAGGATCCAGCCCACGACCACCACCACCAGCAGTCCGGCCAGGATCAGCATCGGCCGCAGGTCCGGCCGATAGTCCCGCGGCGAGCGCCGAGGCGGCAGCGGGTCGCCGGCCATCAGCGCCGGCTAGATCTCGCCCAGGTAGGCCTGCCGCACCTGCTCGTTGGCGGCCAGGTTGGCCGCGGTGTCGGAGAGGATGATCTGGCCGGTCTGCAGGACGTAGCCGCGAGTCGCCACGTTGAGGGCCATCTGTGCGTTCTGCTCGACCAGGAGCACGGTCGTGCCCTGGGCGTTGATGTCGGTGATGATCTTGAAGATCTGCTCGGTCAGGATGGGGGACAGGCCCATCGAGGGCTCGTCGAGCAGCAGCAGGGTCGGCTGTGCCATCAGCGCCCGTCCGATCGCCAGCATCTGCTGCTCGCCACCTGACAGCGTCCCGGCCTTCTGCGTGCGGCGCTCCTTGAGCCGCGGGAAGAGGTCGTAGACACGCGCCACGTCCTCGCCGATGGCCGCGCCCTTGCGGCTGAAGGCGCCCATCTGCAGGTTTTCGTAGACGCTCATGCGAGCAAAGACATGACGGCCCTCGGGCGCCTGGGCGATCCCCAGCCGGACCACTTCGTGCGGCGGCACGGCGTGGATCTCGCGATCGCCGAACATCACCCGCCCTTCGCGCGCCCGCTGGATGCCGCTGATCGTGCGCAGGGTCGTGGACTTGCCGGCCCCATTCGAGCCGATCAGGGTCACCACCTCGCCCTGCTCGACGTGCAGGCTCACTCCCTTCAGCGCATGGATGTTGCCGTAGTAGGTGTGGACGTCGTCCAGCTCCAGGAGTCGGCTCATGCGGTTGCCTGTTTGCCCAGGTAGGCCTCGATCACGCGCGGGTTGGCACGAATCTCGGCCGGCGTCCCCTCGGCGATCTTCTCCCCGTAGTCCAGCACCGTGATCCGCTCGCTGACGCCCATGACCACCTTCATGTCGTGTTCGATGAGCAGGATCGTGAGCCGCAGGTCGCGTCGCAGGAGGGCGATGAAATCGGTCATCTGGCGCGTCTCGCCCGGGTTCATGCCGGCCGTCGGCTCGTCCAGGAGCAGCAGCTTTGGATCGCTTGCCAGCGCCCGCGCGATCTCCAGGCGTCGCTGGTCACCGTACGGGAGGTTCTTCGCCAGCTCGTCCTCGACCGATCGGCGCAGGCCTACCAGCTTAAGCAGCTCGCGTGCCTTGGCGACCGTTTCCTCCTCTTCCCTCCGAATCGATCCGGTGCCCAGGATCGCGTGGAACCACTGTCCTCGCATCCGGACATGCCGGCCGACCTGCACGTTGGCGAGCACCGTCATGTTCTGGAACAGGCGGATGTTCTGGTACGTGCGGGCAATCCCCAGCTCCGCGACCTCGTGCGGGGGAAAGCCCGTGATGTCGACCCCGTCCAGCGTGATCTTGCCGGCGGTCGGGGCGAAGATGCCGGTGATCTGGTTGAAGAAGGTGGTCTTGCCCGCGCCGTTGGGGCCGATGATCGAGACGATCGACTGGCGTGGGATGTTGAAGTCGATGTCGCGGTTGGCGACCAGCCCCTCGAACTGCTTGGTGACTCCGGTCGCCTCGAGCAGCAGGGATTCGCCAGGCTCCTGGGTTGTCATCGCGGCCGGGTCGATGGCGTGTGACTGCATCGGTCAGGTCCCTTCGGCCGAGGGCTCGAGCTCTGGCTCCGGCTCGCCTTCAACCTCATGCAGCTCGCGGCGGCGCGTCATATCCGGCACGAGGCCCTCGGGCCGCGCGATCATCATGACCACCAGCACGCCGCCATAGACCAGCAGCTTGAACTCGGCAAACTCGCGGAGCAGCTCCGGCAGCCCGATGAGCGCCAGCGAGCCCACCACCACTCCGGGGATGCTCCCCATCCCGCCAAGGATGATGATGGATAGCACGGTGATGGAGACCAGGATGCTAAAGGTGCCCGGGAAGACCGATGCGAGATGGGTGACGAACACCGCGCCGCCCAGGCAGCCGACGGATGCCCCGAGGGCGAATGCCAGCAGCTTGTAGTTGGTGGTGTTGACGCCCGTCGCCTGCGCCACGTCCTCGTCCTCACGCATCGCATTCCAGGCGCGACCGGTCCGGGAGTATTTCAACCGATACGCAACGAACGCGGCCAGAACGCAGAAAAAGAGGAGCGGGTAGTAGGTCAGGGTCGGCCCGCTCAGCTCCCATCCCAGGATTGGCACCGATACGTGTGCCACGCCCAGCAGGGGCGGCACGCCCAGGATTCCTTGCGCGCCTCCGAACCACGGCTTGAATGCGTCCGAGAGGAACAGGATCCGCGAAATCTCTCCGAACCCCAGCGTCACGATGGCCAGGTAGTCGCCCCGCAGACGTAGCACTGGCGCGCCGATGAAGAGGCCGGTCACGGCAGCGCCGAGGATCACGATCGGCAGCGCGATCCAGAACGGGATCCCCAGCCCAAGCGCCGAGATCGGCGACGTGAGCAGCGCGGTCAGGTAGGAGCCGACGGCGTAGAACGCCACATATCCCAGGTCCAGCAGGCCGGCATAGCCGACCACGATGTTCAGGCCCAGCGCCAGCAGGGTGTAGAGGCCGACGAAGACCAGCACCTGGCTCAGGAACGAGCCCGCGATCTGCGGCAGAGCCAGCAGGAACACGATCAGGACCAGGATCGTCATCGCCCGGATGGTTGCCTGCGTGCCCGGGTCGGCAGCCGCGATACGGTCGCCGGCGGCCTTGCGAAGCGTCGGCCAGCCGGCCGTGATGACGGCGAAGACGACGAGCACGATGATCGCCGCGGGGATCGTCAGGCCCTTGTGATCGAAGATGAAGCGCGCCACCGCGATGAGGCCGAAATCGGTGAGGCGTGGTCGCAGGAACGGCTCGAGCATGCTCATGATCACAACGCCCAGAGCTGCGCTGACGATTGGACGGCGAAGGCGTGGACTCACGACGCGAACCGCTGCACCGGCAAGTCCGGCCGCGGCAGCGAGCGCAACATTGATGGCCGCTCCGGTGGTCGCGCCCTGCCCAAACTCCATGAAGTGGATCAGTACAGGTGAGACGCGTACCAGGATCCCGCGGATATCAACCGAGCTGGCGAACAGCAGAGCGACCCCGACGATCACGCCGCTCGTCAGCCCTGTCAGAATGCCGGCGCCCAGACGGCCGGCGGCGCTGGTCCCCCTGCCCGCGGTCAGATAGCCGAGCCCGATGACGGGGGCGATGAGCATCAGGCGCCCAAGCGTCACGATCCCGGTGATGGTGTTGCGCTCGGCGAACGCCAGCACGATCCCCACCGTGATCAGGTAGAGGACCAGCGCTCCGGAGATGAAGCCAAGCCAAAGAGCTCGACGCAGCAGAGTCGTGCGCTGGTCCACGTCAGCGGCCCTCCGGGCGGCCGAGGATGCCATAGGGACGGAAGATCAGGACTAGCACCAGCACGCTGAAGGCGACCACGTCGCGCAGCTGATTCGGCGACGGCACATTGAAGCCCGACAGCAGGAGGGCGGGAGCCACGGACTCCAGTACGCCCAGGCTGAGGCCGCCCAGCATGGCGCCGACGATGTTGCCGATGCCGCCCAGCACCGCCGCTGTGAAGGCCTTGATACCGGGCAGGAAGCCCATGAACCAGTGCACCTGGTTGAAGACCAGGGCGTAAAGCACGCCCGCCGCGCCCGCCAGCATGCCGCCGATGGCGAACGTGACCGCGATGATGCGGTCGACGTTGATCCCCATCAGCGCCGCGGTGTCCTTGTCCTCGCTGATCGCGCGCATCGCGCGGCCGGTACGCGTCCTCTCCACGAACCAGAACAGCGCCAGCATCATCAGGACCGCAGCGATGATCACGACCACGTGGGTCTTGAGAATCGGGATTCCCAGGATCTCGAACTTCCCCTGCAGCACGGTGAGCGCTGGGTAGGCCTTCACCTGCTCGCCGTACAGGCCTCGGACGCTGTTGCTGATGAACAGCGAGGCGCCGATGGCGGTGATGAGCGGCACGAGCCGGGGGGCCCGTCGCAGGGGACGATACGCAATTCGCTCGAGCAGGACCGCAAGGGCGGCGGAGCTGAGCATGGCGACGGCCAGGACGACCGCCATGCCGATGAGCGGGTTGTTGTCCAGGAAGCCGGCGCGGCTCAGCGAATCGGCGACGAAGAAGGCGGTCATGCCGCCGAACATGAAGACGTCGCCGTGGGCGAAGTTGATCATCAGCAGCACGCCATAGACGAGCGTGTATCCGAGGGCAATGAGGGCATAGACGCTGCCCTGCGCGATTCCGAAGATGAACAGGTCGCGCCACTGGTCGCCGGTCAGCAGCCCCTGGGACAGGGTCGCCCAGACTCCCAGCCCCACGCCGACGACGACCGCCACGCGCAGTGCCAGCAGGATGATGTCGACGATGGAGAGGCGCCGGGATCGCCGCACCTGCGTCTCCTTTGGATCAGGTCCGGTATTGCAGTGAGAGCGGGTGAGCCGATTGCCGGCTCACCCGCTCCCTTGACGGATCGAGATCAGGTTTTACGCGAACCGCTTACGAAGCGGGGCGCGTGCTGAAGATCGACTGGAAGGTGAGCGCGCCCGTCGAGTCCGGCTTGAGCTGCGCGATCGAGACGAACTTGCTTCCGCAGTCGCCATTCGTGTCGCAGGTCAGGGTTCCGGTCAGGCCGGGGTAGTCCTTCAGGTCGTGAACGAACTGCCGAACCGCATCACGCGGGATGAACAGGTTGCCGTCCGCAT
The DNA here is from genome assembly GCA_030853945.1 of Chloroflexota bacterium. Taxonomy (GTDB): domain Bacteria; phylum Chloroflexota; class Limnocylindria; order QHBO01; family QHBO01; genus CF-167. Next base: position 2,520 of record JALYUB010000068.1, on the reverse strand, counting down.
CGGTCAGGCCAACAGCAGCGACAGCATCCATCAGGATGTTGATCGCGTCGAAGCCATGAGCGTGGTACGGAGCCAGCGGGCTGGTCGTCCCGGAGAGTGCGAAGTACTTGGGCAGGAAATCGTCGGTGTACTTGGTGCCGAAGTTGAGGTCCGGCCCGGAGAAGTACATGGGGCCACCGTGGGTCGTGGCGAACGTGCCGGCCGCGGTGATGAACCCGCCGTCCTTGATGCCATCCGCACCGATCAGCTTCATGTTCTCAAGCCCCGCCACGTCGGCGGTCTGCTTGGCGAGAAGCGGCCCCTCGGGGTCGAAGATCGGGAAGAAGAAGACGTCCGGCGCCTTGCCAGCGTTGCTGGAGGCGATGGTCGTCAGGACGGAGTGGAAGTCGGTGTCGCCGACGTTGATCGCCTGTGCCGAGGTGGTCTTGCCACCGCACAGCGCGGTGAACTGATCCTGGAAGACCTGCTGCAGCTGCTCGGCGTACGGGCTGCCGTCATGGACGGTGGCTGCGGTCTTCGCGCTCAGGTTCTCGCAGGCGAACTTGGCGACCGCTGCTCCCTGCACGTTGTCGTTGTACGCGGTGCGGAAGTAGAACGGGCCGCCGAAGTCCGGCTTGTCCGGGTTGGTCAGCGACGGGGCCGTGTTCGCGGCCGAGATCATGGTCACGCCCGCCGCGGAGAGAACCGGCATTGCCGGAACCGCGGTGCGCGAGCAGCTCGTGCCGACGACGGCGACGATCTGCTTGTCGGCCACGATCGCCTGGGCAGCGGTCTGCCCGGTGGAGGCGTCGCCGCATCCGGCGTCTTCCTTCACCAGGGTCACATCGTGACCAAGCAGCTGGCCTTTGTCATTGAGGGCGACCTGGATGCCGAAGTTGATGTCGTTGCCCAGGTAGGCCACGTCACCGCTGATGGCATTCGCGCTTGCGAACTTGATCGGGTCGCCCGGGGCAACCTCCACGCAACCCTTGGCATCTGCCGCGCAGATGGCCGTGGGGTCGGCAGCAGCGCTTCCGCCACCGCTTGCGGCTGTGCTTCCGCTGGGCGACGCGCTGCCAGTGTTCGAACACGCCGCGAGAACGACGAGCATGGCCGTCAACACGGCGCTCCATCGCAAAAGATTCCGCATCCAGTGATCCTCCAATTGCTCGGGAAGGCGCGAGCACGCCAGCTCAGTAAAGAGTGGGGCGCATCATAGCGGCGCCTCGACGTGCAACGCAATACCTTCGGTTGTACAGGTGAGTAGTGCTGTGGGGTCCGGGGAGTTCACCTGACCATCGGCTGCGGGCTCGTCAGCAGAGCGTGCTATCCTTGTCCGGGTACGTCTGCAGCCCATGCGCTGCGTTTCGCTCCCGAGAGGCTCCCGTGGAGTACCATGTCCGCAGCGCCCGACTGACCGATGTCGACGCCGCGATCCGCATCCTGATGCGAGATCCGGCCGATCCCGATCGGCAGCGCGAGGACACCGATCGGCTACGCAATCTCCTCTTCATGCCGGCGGCCACCGTGGTCGTCGCAGAGATCGAACGCCGAATCGTCGGCATCGGGGTCCTCTCGATCCGTCCCTCGGTCCGCTCGGGTCCGTTCATCGGCATCATCGATGAGCTCGGAGTGGATCCCGCAGGTGGACGGTCGGGGAGCGCCGCGCCGGCAGCAGACGCCGCGCAGCGGAGCGCCCTGGGCGTCTCGATTATCGAGCACCTTGTGGTCTCGGCGCGCAATAAGGGTTGTACGCGTGTGGATGTCACCGATCCTCTCGCCACCGCCGAGCCGGCCCTCATCAAGAGAGCCGGGTTCGCGAGACGAGGGGCGCTCCTGAGCCGCGCCACCGCCTGATCGCTCAGGCGGGCGCGCCGGAGCCGGGGCCCACACCGTCAGCCGCATCAGAATCAAAACCTAGGAGAAGCTCACTTGAGCAAGAACGTGGCCGTCTTCGTTGACGTTGCCAACCTGTACTACTCGGCCCGCGGCCTGGAGGTCGACGTCGATTACGTCGCACTCCTGAAAGCGGCGACCAAGGGGCGCGACCTGATTCGCGCCTATGCCTATTCCGGGCTCGACCCGGAGAACGAAAACCAGCGCAAGTTCATCGACTTCCTGGGCAAGAACGACTACAAGGTCGTTCACAAGGACATCCGCAAATTCGGCGACGGCCGCGTCAAGGCCAACCTGGACATCGAGCTGGTGGTGGATCTGTTCCGCCTCGCCGATCGGATGGATATCGCCGTCATCGTGTCCGGCGACGGGGACTTCGCCCCGGCCATCCGCGCCCTCCAGGACAAGGGCGTGCGCTGCGAGGTGATCAGCTTTCGCCCCAACACCAGCTCGGACCTGATCGCCGTTGCGGATGAGTTCATCGACATCATGAAGATCATCGGCATTGGACGCGGCAAGGACGCCGACAAGGCGAGCAAAGTCATGAGCGCCCCTCCGATGCCGGCCAAGGAGGTCGTGCCCGAGTTCGGCTTCCGGGAGGCGCCCGCCGCGGTCGCGGCCGCCGCGATGGCGGCCATTCGGGAG
>JALYUB010000064.1 GCA_030853945.1 Chloroflexota bacterium | reverse complement strand
CGCCAGTGTCGCCCCCAGCGGCTCCGGCTCGGCCTCGTCGAGTGGATCCGCGTCGGGGTCAGCTGCGGCGTCAGCGACTGCCTCGTCCTCGGTCTCGCCCAGCCCATCTCCTGTCCCCTGACCAGGGCCGGAAAGGGGCATCTCGTGGTGCGGGTGGTATCCTTCCCACCTCGAACCCTCCGAATTAGACGAGGACTTGCGTCCATGTTCAGCCGCGTACGCATCGCGATCCGCTTCTTCTTCATGGGGCTGGCGGTCGGCGTGCTCCTCGCACCCCGATCCGGTCGCGAGACGCGCCGACTGGTGCGCGAGCGGGCCGATCGGCTGCTCAACGACCTCCTGGACGCCGCCACGCTCGGCGCGTTCGATTCCGGCGCCGTCCCGGACGATGAGGACGGGTCGGGCAAGAAGGCCGGCAACGGCCGGACCCGCCAGAAGGCCGCCACGGCTGCCGAGGCATAAGCCAGCGAAGAGCCACCACGCTCGTACGGCCGCGTCGACCAGACGCGGCCGTCGTGCTACCCCGCAGCAACGATGAAGTGGTTACGCCTCCGTCCCCGCCCCGGGACCGGTGATCCTGCCTCGGGCAACGGCGCCGCGGCCGATCCCACCCGTGTGCTGGAGGAGGCACGCATGCGCATGGTGCACGAGCAGATCGCGTCGCGCGGGCTGACCGACCCGGAGCTGCTGCGCGCTTTCGCGACGGTCCCCAGGCATGTCTTCGTCGAATCCGGCAGCCCGTACGCCGATGAGGCGTTGCCGCTGCCAGTCGGGCAAACCATCTCGCAGCCGTACATCGTCGCCCTGATGACCGACGCTGCTCGACCCGCTGCAGGCTGGCACGGGGCGCGCGTGCTGGAGATCGGAACCGGGAGCGGCTACCAGGCCGCGATGCTGGCCGAGCTCGGGGCAGAGGTGATCAGTGTCGAGCGCCATGCGGAGCTCTCCGAGCGGGCAGGGATGCACCTGGCCGACGCGGGGTACGACGGCGTGCGGCTGGTCGTCGCCGACGGCACGCTGGGCTGGCCCGCCGGCGCGCCGTACAACGCGGTGATCGTCACGGCTGCCGGTCCGTCGGTCCCGCAGCCGCTGGTCGAGCAGCTGTCGGCGGAGGGCGGGAAGCTGGCCATGCCGGTCGGCACTCGCGTGCACCAGGAGCTCACCGTGGTGGAGCGTCGGGGCTCGGAGCTGGTCAGCTCGCGGCGCGATCCGGTGGTGTTCGTTCCCCTCATCGGGGAGTTCGGGTTCGGGGAGTAGCGGCTCCGGACTAGAGCGGCGGGACCTCGAGGGCTCCTCGGCCGGCTGGCTGCTCGCGTTCCTGCCTGGGGCTGCCGGCGCGCTGCGGGAACAGGGCACCGGCCCGGACGAGCTCTTCGTCGTACACGGCCTCGATCCGGCGCACCATCGCGTCCAGGCTGAATCGAGCCTCGACCGTCGCCCTGCCCGCCTCGCCCAGGCGGGCGCGCAGCGGTGGCGAGCAGGCGAGCCGAATGCAGGCCTCGGCCAGCGCCGCGGGGTCTGCGGGCGGGACGAGGATCCCGTCCAGGCCGTCGGTCACGACCTCGGGGATCCCGCCGACGGCCGACGCGACGACCGGCCTGCGGCGAGCCATCGCCTCCAGGATCGAGATGCCCTGGGCCTCGCGCAGCGACGGCAGCACGGCCACGTCGATCTCTCCGGTGATGGCCGCGACGTCCTCTCGCCGGCCGGTGAACACGATCCGATCCCCGACGTGGTGTGGGAGGGCGGCTGCCTGTGCCCGCAGCTCGGCGTCGAGCGACCCCTCGCCGACGATCACCAGCCACGTCTCCGGCGCGCCGCGCAGGGTGGCCGGCAACGCCTCGATCAGGTAGCGATGCCCCTTCTCCGGCTCCAGGCGGGCAACGACGCCGAGCAGGGGCACGCCGGACGGGATGCCGAACTCGCGACGCAGCGCGCAGGCCGAAAGCGGCAGGTCGAAGCGGGCGAGGTCGACCCCGTTGGGGATGACGCTGAACGACGCAGCGCCGCGGCCCTCGCCGCGCACCTTCGCCTCGATCGAGCTGGACGGAACGATGAGCCGATCCATGACCGGCGTGAGTGCGGCCAGCGCGGCGACATCCTCCTGCGAGCGGACGCGCGAGGAGTGGGCGGTGGCCATCACGACCGGCGTCTCGGCCGCCAGCGCGGCGCGGGCGCCGATCACCTCGGCGCGGTACATGTGGGCATGCACGAGATCGATCTCGTGGCGTCGCAGGTAGGCGGCCAGCTCGTGCACGGCGGCCTCGTCATCGGCCTGGTCGATCAGGTCGACCTCAATGCCGAGGCCGCGAAGCCGTTGTACGGTGCTTCCCCGCGACAACGACAAGGCGCGCACTTCGTAGCGCGATCTGTCCAGGCGCAGCAGGAGCCCGGAATAGCTCTCCTGGGCTCCGCCGTTTCCGCCCGTCGCGAGAAGTTGCAAAACCCGCGGACGCGGGTGGCTCCGCGAGCGATGGACTCGCCGGTTTCGCCGATAGGGGGCCGAGGCGACAGCACCCTCGTGGTCGGGGGCCGGCTGACGGGTGGGGGTCACCGCTCCGATGCTAGGCGCGGTCGCTCTGTTCGTCAAAGCGGTCGAGCCGGGTGACGACGGAGCGAGCACGAGTGCGGTCCTGCATTCGGGCTACCCTAGCCGAATGACGGCCCTGGCGCTGTTCGTGCATCTGCCTTGAAAGCCGGTCCAAGGGGCGCCAGCCTCGCGGCGTGGCTGGTGCCCGCGGGACTCGTCTATTTCGCGCTGGTTGGTGGCACCGCCCCGGGTGAGGTGGTGCCGATCCTGAGGCTGGTCAACTCGGCACTGGGCATCGGTCTGATTGTCCTGTGGATGCGCGCCATGCCGACCCGCTCGGACGCCCTCGATCGATCGGTGCTCGCCGCGCTGCTCCTGTTCCTGGTCTCCGCTGTCCTGGCGAAGGCGCCGCATGCGGCGTTCGAGGCCGCGATCACGACGACTGCCTATGCGGCGCTGTTCTTCCTCATGCGGACCGCGTTGTCGAATCCGGCCACGCGCAGCCGCACGGCCCTGTGGCTCGGCCTGACCGGCGTGGTCGTGGCGGCGGCATATGTCGCCATCTGGCTGATGGTCTGGGCCGAGTGGCTCGGCGCGGGGCAGCCCGGCTGGACCCTGTTCCACCTCCCGCTGACCGGTGGGCCGTATGGCTTCAAGCACAACCTGGCACTCATCGCGGGGCTGCTGATCCCGTTCCTGTGGATTGCGCCGTCGGGCATCCCGGGACGGATCCAGCGGGTCATCGGCGGGGCGGTGTTGATCGTCGTGGTGTACATGGCCGGTTCCCGCGCGCTGTGGGTCGGCGCCGCATTCGCGACCCTTGCCGCCCTGGCCATGCACTTCGCGTCGTCGCGCCGCCTGCCACGCCTCGCCGACCGGCGCTGGTGGCTGGCCACTGGTGCTGCTCTGCTTGCAGTGGCGGCCATCGCCCTGTTCGCTCCAGGACTCGCGCGCCCGATCACGGATCGGCTGGGGGACCTGCTGACCATCAGCGCGCGCCGGGACCTGTGGGCGGCATCACTGGTTGAATGGCACAGCTCCGCGCTGACCGGCGTCGGACCCGGCGGGTGGCCGATCTGGCTGCCGACGACGGGCTACTTCGACGTGAGCTCGTTCTCGCTCCGGCACCCCGACAGCCTGCTGTTCCAGCTGCTGGCTGAGATCGGCATCGTGGGCGTGGCGGCTGTCCTGTTGGTGGCGGCGGGAGTGTGGCGCTCGCTGCGGGCCGCCCCGCCTGCCCCCGCGATCTGGGTCGCGGTGTTCCTGGCTGTTGCCTGCCTCACCGCCAATCCGAGTGACCTGCCGTTCGCGGTCGTGCTCGGGGCCGCATGGCTGGCCATTGCCGTCCCCAGGGTCGCCTCCGATCCTGCTCCAACTCCCCACCGCGCCCTGGCCCGAGCTCGATATGCGCTGCTCGGGGTGATCGTCGTGGCCCTGGGTGCCTCGTCGGCGGCCGGGATCCTCCACGATCGAGCGCGGCAGCTTGCGGAGTCGGGCGACACCGGGTCCGCGCGGCACGCGCTGGAGGTGGCGATCACGCTCGATCCGGGCCTTGCCCTCTATCGCCGAGAGCAGGGCGTCCTGTTGCTGGCGAGCGACAACCTGCCGGGCGCGCTCGCCTCGCTGCGACAGGCCGCGGCGCTTGATCCGGCGGACGACATCACGCAGGCGGAGCTGGCCGTTGCCCTGTCGCTGGGCGGCAATAACGCTGATGGCATGGCCGCAGCACAGCGAGCCATCGATCTCCGACGCTCGGCGTTGATGAATCACCTGGTGCTCGCCTGGGTGGCCGATCGCGCGAAGCAGCCGGTGGTGTCGGCCTCTGCCCTCGCCGACTCACTGGTCATTGCCCCATGGCTGGCGGCCGCTGACGGGTGGCCGGCGCTCCTGCATGGCGGCGATCAGCAGGCCGTTCTCGTGGAGGCGGCACGGCGAGCCGGGACCGATCCGGTCGCGCGCGGCGCAGGAACCGCGGCCTGGCTTGCCGGCATGACGGGCCGGGGCGACATGATCGAGAGTGCCCCGGTCAGGCAGGTCGAGCGCGATCGCCCGAGCCTTGGCGCCGTCGTGGCGGTGCTGGAATGCGACATCCCCCGAGCGCAGCAGATCGTTGCCGACGCAGCGGCGACCGAGCGGGGCGGACCCCCCTACTGGGTGGTCAACGCCATGGTCGAACGAGCTGCGGGACACTCCTCGGCCGATGCGGTGAACCTCGCGACGATGCTCGATCCCGCATCCATCCCGACCTCGGACATCCCTGCCTTCGCCTCGGCGTTCGATGCCCGCGCCGACGACCAATGGATCTACGACCGCGTCCCGATGAGGCTGGCCGGCGTGGGCCCCGAATTTCCGTCGGAAGAGCTGGGCTGGAGCCGATGGCTGAGCGATCCGCGGCACGCCGCGAGGTTTGCCGCACCGGACAGTGGCCTGGCGCAGTGCAATGACTAGCCTGCCGGGGTCCGGCCACCCCAGGCGCCTGGGCGTGGCGAGGATCGTGGCTCTTGCGGTGACGTGCGGCATCGGGATCGCACTGGTGTGGGCCAACGCCCCGAGCTGGGAGCTCGAGGACATGAACGCGTACTGGGACGCGGGCAATCGGCTGCGGGACGGGCTGCAGCTGTATCCAGCCGTTGCCGACCCGGGCGCCGCGGACGTGTTTCGCTATGCGCCCTGGTTCGCCTGGCTGTGGATTCCATTGACGTACCTGCCCAAGGCAGCCGTACAGGTCGGGTGGAGCGCGATCCTGCTCGGATCGATTCCGCTCGCCGTTGCTCCGATCCTGCGGCGGCGCTCGGTGGCGACCATCTGCGTGGCCGCACTGATGGGTGGCTTCCTCTTCAAGACGGCGTCCACGGGCAACGTCCACCCGCTTCTGATCGCGACGCTGGTGCACGGGGTGACCCGTCGGAGCGGCCCGATGTGGGTGGGGCTTGCCGCCTCTCTGAAGATCGCTCCGCTCGCCTACGCGCTGGTCTACGCCGGCCGCCGCGAGTGGAAGCGAGCCGGGATCGCGGCTTTGGTCACGCTGCTCCTGTTCGCTCCCGCCCTGCTCTACGACCTGCGCGCCTACCCCACGCAGCCCGGCGACTCGCTCTCGCTGCTCTCGACGCTGGGGCCGGTACCGTGGGCGGCGTTCGCCGGCATCGCGGTGCTGGCAGCGTTCGGCCTGGCGCGCAGCCGCTATGGCTGGGCCGCCGGCTCGCTGGCCGTCGTGGCACTGATCCCCAGGCTCGATTTCTACAACCTCACCTACCTGCTGGTCGGGCTCGATGCTCCCGCTCGGCATCAACACCCCGACCCCTCCGCGAAGCCTCTGCCATGAGCGCCCGCAGGCTGGCGCGCACGGTCGCACTGGCGGTGATCATCGGCGTCGGCGTCGTGAACCTGTACTGGGCGGTGAGCGCGTGGACCCTGTCGGACGCCGGCGCCTACTGGAACGCGGCGCTCCGCCTACGAGCCGGTGAGCAGCTGTACCCGGTGCTGACCAACGTGGACGCCTCCGAGGTGTACCGATACGCCCCCTGGTTCGCCTGGCTGGCCGTGCCGTTCACGCTCCTTCCGGTCCAGCTGGCCGGGGCGTTGTGGTCCGCGATCCTCCTCGTGGCGAGCGCCGTGGCACTGATCCCGCTGATCCGTGCGCGGACCTGGCTGCTAGTCATCTTCTTCGCGCCGATCCTGGTCGGTATCAGCGCGGTGGGCAACGTGCAGCCGGTGTTGGTCGCTGTCCTGGTGTGGGGCGTCGAGCGGCGGAGCGGACCGATCTGGATCGGAGCTGCGGCTTCGCTCAAGATCTTCCCGATCCTGCTGGCGGCCGTCTACCTCGGGCGCCGGCAGTGGGGCCGGGCAATTGCTGCTGTTGGCATCGCGGCTGTCCTGTGGGCACCCGCGCTGCTCTACGACCTGCGCGGCTACGCCACCGGGGCCGGCCAGGCAGCCTCCCTCTTTGCGGTGCCGGCGCTCTGGGTGCTTGCTGTGACCGGCGGGGTGGTGCTCACCCTTCGGCTGGCTCGCACGCGATTCGCGTGGCTGGCTGCTTCGACCAATGTCGTGATCTCGCTTCCGCGCCTCTTCGTCTACGACGTGACCTACCTGATGGTGGGTGCCGTACCCAGCGGGGCGTCCGCACCGGTGCGATGACGAGCATCGTCAGGGCCTTGCCGATCCGCCGCGCCGTGATCGGTGCCGCGATCGTCCTGGCCGTGGCCGCCAACGTGTTCGGACTGGCAACCCTGGTCATCGACCACCAGCGAGCGTTCGACTGGGACAACTATGTCGAGGCGGCGCGCCGCTTCCCGCTCGGGACGCTGTACGACTGGCACTACCCCTACGCCTACCACTACGCCCCGCAGGTCGCGCCGGCGCTCGGCGTCGCTTCCTCGCTGGGCCTGGTGGCATGGCGGGTGGCGCACTTCGCGGCGCTCGCCCTGCTGCCATCCCGGCGGCTTGCGGTGCTGCTCCTCCTGTCGTACCCGTTCTGGTTCGACGTCGTCACGGGCAACCTGATGGTGTTCGTCCTGCTCGCGGCCGCCTGGGCGCTGCGCGGTAACCGCTGGGCAACCGCGGTCTACCTGGCGCTCTGCGTCCTGCTGCCTCGACCGATCATGGTGCCGCTGCTCGTCTGGATCCTGTGGCAGCGGCCAGCCTGGCGGCTTCCATTCGTCGGGATCGCGGCCGTCGGACTGCTCTCGGCTCTCCCGACCGGCTATCTGCCGGCGTGGATCGGCTCCCTGTTCAGGTCCGGCGCGGACGAGATCGCCAACGACTTCAACCTTTCTCCGTCACG
>JALYUB010000019.1 GCA_030853945.1 Chloroflexota bacterium | reverse complement strand
GCGACCAGCAGCTCGAGGTGCACGATGCCTACTCCGGCGCCGATATCCAGCAGCCTGGCGCCCTCGACACCCTCGGCCAGGAGGGCATCGATCAGCTCCTGTGTGGCATCGGGTGGGCCGCTGTCGTGCCACTCGGCGAGATCGTGCTCGGCCTCCTGCTCATCGAAGAGGCGCTCGAAGTCCTGGTCGCAGCAGTAGCGGCGCGTGGGGTCCGTGGGCATGCGCGGATCATGCCCCGTGGCGTCAACCGCGTGCGGTCTGTGTCGCCGCCACCTCCACGAAGCGACACAGGGCGTTCGCCAGGCGCATCTGGAGCGGGGTATGGACCCGGACCTTGAGGAGGTCGGGTGAAGCCACCACGATCGCCAGGCAGCGACCACGGGAGGTGGCCACGTTCAGCCGGTTGAGCGAGTACAGGAACTCGATCGACCGCGGCATCTCGTCCTGTGACGAGGTCGCCATGGAGTAGATCGCGACGGCCCCCTGCTGTCCCTGGATCTTGTCCACGGTGGCTACCCACGGTTCTCGGGGATCGACCGGGGCGGAGGTCGCCACCGTCCGGAGGCGCTCGGCAAGGAGCTCGACCTGCGCGTTGTACGGGGCGATCACAAGCACGTCCTCGGGCGTGATCGGGCAGACCTGACGTTGGTCATTGGCCCATCTCCCGGCCAGCAGGTCCTGGTACAGGTCGACCATGGCAGTCGCTTCCTCCTCCGAGGAGTTGTGGTTGCCGGCGTGCGGAACCGGTACCCAGCGCACTCCTGTGCCGGTGATCGGCCCTGGGGCGTCCACGGACTGCCGTGATGCGCCTGGAGCGGATCGAAGCTCGCCCTTGTAGAAGGCAACCGATGTGAAGGCGTTGACGTCGGGATGCAGTCGCCAGGTCTCGGCCAGGAAGATGCCGCGGGTCGGGTCGATGACCGGCTCGCCGGCAAGCACGTACTCCAGCGATGAGGCGTCCGCGCCCTCCGGATGCGCACCCTTCTTCACCTGCGACAGCTGCTGTGGGTCGCCGAGGAGGACCACGTTTCTCGCAGCGCCGCAGACCGACACCATGTTGGCCAGCGACATCTGTCCGGCTTCGTCCACGAACAGCGTGTCGATCGACCCGTGGAATTCGGGACGCGACCACATCCATGCCGTCCCTGCCCCCACCTGCACCCGCCCGGAACCGAGGGCCGTCGCCACGTCCTGGTTGTGCTCGGTGCAGGCATAGCCGCAGTCGGCCGGTGGCACCTCGTCGGTTTCCACCTTCCGAATCGCGGCGACCGGCGCGGAGGGGCCAGCATGCCTGAGCACCTCGTCCAGCAGGTTCTCGATGGCGCGGTGGGTGGACGCCACGATGCCGACCTTGCGGCCGTCACGCACCAGTTCGAGGATCATCTCCGCGCCGGTCCAGGTCTTTCCCGAACCGGGCGGCCCCTGAACAGGCAGGGCAGTCTCATCGAGGAGGAGGACGAGTCGTCTGGCAGCCTCGCCGCTCGCCTCCCCGGGGTGCGCGAGCGCGGCGCCCGGCGCCTGTCCCGCCCGCGGCGGAAGGCCTGCGAGGAGCTCCCGGGCCGCGCGCCATGGGCCGGGCCCGCGCAGGCCATTCAGCTCGACCCAGCGTGCCAGTCGCTCGAGAGCGCCTTTCTGCTGCTCGGCGGTGCGGGGACCCGGAGGAACGAGCGAAGTCGGATGCGGCTTCGGGTGCTTGATGCTCCATTGCAGATCGAGCGTGCCGTGCAGCGCGTCCAGCGCGACGATCTTGCCGGCGGTGCGCTTCGTCGCGGGGTCGACCGGCTGCTGTCCCTCCTTGAGTCGATAGCGCTGCTCCGGGTCGAATCGGTAGCGATGCCGCACCGTCCGCGTTGCCCGATCGACCTCGGCCAGCCACTCGAGCTGCCCGATCGCCTCTTCGTCCTCGACGAGTTGCTCGTCGGACTGGCCGCAGCGGTCGAAGAACGCCCACCACTCGACGTTCTCCTCGCGTCGGTGCCACTCCAGCAGGTCCGCGAGCAATCGAAGATAAGGGGCATCCGGCTCGGACAGGGGAGCGGCACGCAAGCGATCGGCGAGGTCGCGGCGCCGGCGGTCATCGGGCGTCAGCTCGCGCTCTCGTTCCTCAGCCTTGGGGAACGGCCTGGGGATGATCTGGCCGCTGCGCGCTTCGAGCTCACCGCGACGGCCCTCCAGCCACTCGCGCAGCTCCAGGTTGGAGCGGCAGTCGTCCCGGTTGTAATCGTGGATCTGGTCCAGGATCGATTGGTCGGGAGCGCCCGCGGTGACCGACCGGATGTAGGCCTCGTAGGCCACGACGGAAGAGCCGGCGTCCTTGAGGGGCACACTGCGAGTGAAGCCGTAGCTCGGCTCCAGCGCCTTGATCGAGTAGCTGTCGACGCCGATCCGCAGCGATTGGCGCACGACGGAATAAAGGTCGACGAACAGCTCGCCACGCAGGATGCGATCGACCTCCACCTCCCGCGTCGCGTGGCGGGTCGCGAGCATCCCGATACGGCCCCGCTCGTAGGCGGCGTAGTGGTAGACGTGCATGCCCGGATCGGCCTGCCATCGTTCCATGAGGAAGTCGATGAAGCCCTCGAACGCGACCTTCTCGTCGGCGCGGCTATGGCCCCACCAGGTGCGAAAGTCCGGTGGGTCCCACACGCCGAAGAGATACTCGAGCCCCTCGTCCTCCGCGAACGGGTCGCCCTCCATGTCGAAGAAGAGATCGCCGGCAGAGCGCTCAGGCAGTGCGGCCAGGCCGCGGTTTTCCTCGACCGGCAGGAATTCGTACAGAGGCCTGGAAAGGCCCCGCGACTCATGCTGGAGACGAGCCTGCTGATGCAGATTGCCCAGTACCACCTCGCTTAGGTTGGGGACGAGTGGCAGCGGCTGAGTGAGCCTGGCGAGGGCGCTGAAGGTGCCGATCCCGGCATCAGCCAGGCGGCGGGCAGCATCGGACCGCATCCCGGCCACCAGGCTCAAGTGGTCGGCCTCCCGTCGAAGGCCGGAGCAGTACTCGGCCCAGCGACACACCCCGCAGTGGGTGACAGGGGGCGGCGTCAGCGGCAGAGGGTAGGCGAGCGGCTGTCCAGCGGCGACAGCTGCCATGAAGCGTGCCTTCACGCTGCGGAAATAGGCGAGGTAGTCGTCGAGCCGGTGCGACTCGACCCGGTGCCCACTCCCCCCCAGCGCGACGTGCATGTGCTCAGGCATCCGCCCCTGCAATCTCGAAACGAGGTCCGAGTAGACGCACATCTGCAGCAGTGCGCTGCCCTTGACGCGCCGAGCGAGCTTCGTGTCTGCAACCTCGTAGTGGTAGCTGCCCAGGCCGCTCGCTGCATCGGGGCCATCGACGCGCAGCAGGAAGTCGGCATATCCCAGCCACGTGCCATCGAACAGCGCCGCCTGGTAGATGACATCGGCGCCGTCCCGCATGCGTTCGAACGTCAGCCCGGCGTCGTGCTGGATCCGTTCCAGCGGGGTGAGGCTCGGATCGGTCCCCCGGGGGTAGCAGCCGTCGACGACCGTGCGGCCCTGCTCGGTCAGGTAGGCGAGATACTTTCTCTCGTGCTCGATTCCTCGCTCCTGGAGAACCTGCAGCTCAGGATCGACCCGGTCAGGCCTCTCGAGATCGGTCGCGAAGACCGCGCGCTCGAGCGTGGTGAGGTACTCGCATTCGAGATACCCGACCAGGTCGGTGGCGCTGTAGACCAGAGCTCCATCGAGGTCCTGCATCAGACCTCGAAGCCTAGCCCTGGCAGGCTGGGGGACGTCATGTGGCGAGTGTCGTGGTCGGCCTTGACAGGTCGGCTGTCGCGAGCGGCGACTATCCGCCGACCGTCTGCGACTTCAGGAAGGTGAGCGCCCAGCCGCAGTCGGAGGTGACCCGCACGAACAGGTCACCCTTCAGCTCGGGGTGCGCGGCGAAGAAGTCGCCGTACAGGTTTCCCGGCGCGGGGGCTGAGCCGAGCGTGGCGCGAATGGCCGGCACCGCCGTCCCGCTGCCGGGTACGAAATCGACCGAGAATGAGCACCCACCGGCGCCGTTCAGCACCCCCGCCACCCAGCGCACCGCGTAATTGGCATCCGCGACCGGTACGGGGCCGAACTCCCCATTCCCCTCGTGGGCGAATCCAGCCACGATCGGGTTGAACGGCAGGTCGAAGTTCGCCGGGACCAGGAACGGATTGGGCATGAAGCCGGCAGCCACCCAACCCTCCTGGAAGGCCGGCGCATTGGCGTCGGCGTCGCGAACCAGGTACCAGCCATGCCCATCGGTACGCACCGGGCCGAGCTCGACCACCAGCTTGCTCCCGGTGGGGAGCGACGTGAGCACGCCCTGGCTGGTTCCCGGCCCGGATCGGACGCGTAGGCCGCCGGCACTCGTCGCCACCTTGGTCCCTGCGGTGAACGTCGGAACCGCGTCCGGCCCGGGGGTCGGTACCACGGTTGCGGTCGGCGGCGGGGCCGATACCGATGGCGCCACGCTGGCGGCGAGGGATCCGCTGTCTCCGACCGCAGGGGATGCGCTCGGTGAACCGAACAGGCAACCGGTCAGGGTCAGGGTGATCGCGGAGAGGACCGACCCGATCCGGGCGACACGGCGCATGCCGGCAGCCTAGCGCCCGAGCGCACGGCACGCATTGTTTGGGTACGATGGATGGCATGAGCACCAAGATCACCAAGACCGATGCCGACTGGGCCCGCGAGCTCAGCCCGGAGCAGTTCCACGTCCTGCGCGAGAAGGGGACCGAGCGGGCGTTCAGCGGAGCCTACTGGGACGAGCATCGGCCCGGCGTGTACCGATGTGCGGGCTGCGGTGCCGACCTGTTCACCTCGGATACCAAGTTCGACTCGCGCACTGGATGGCCCAGCTTCTTCGCTCCGGCCGATGACGCGGCCGTCGAGGTCGAGTCCGATCGATCGTTCTTCATGGTGCGCAACGAGGTGCACTGCTCAACCTGCGGCGGCCACCTAGGACACGTCTTCGACGACGGGCCGAACCCGACCGGACTGCGCTACTGCATCAACTCGGCGTCGCTCAATCTGGAGCCGAAGCCCGCAGAGTAGCCCGGTCAGCGGGCAACCTTGTCCGTCACGTCGATGAAGTCGTAGATCTGAGACTGGTCGCGCCAGATGTAGTTGCGATCCGGCAGCGCCGGCAAGTCCAGGCCGAAGTAGCTGTGGAGCAGCACCCGGAACTCATTGACCGGCGTGATGGTGGGGTACAGCCCGGCCTGAGCTGCCGTCATGCCAGGCAGGTAGACGGCGTTCAGGATGCCGAACTTCTGCTTCAGCGCCGCAGGGCTGGCGGTCGTCCAGTCGTAGCCGCGCTCGTCCTGACGGTAGCCCAGCGGCCACGGACCCTCGTCCGCCAGCAGCACGATGAGCGGTCGCCGATCGGCAGGCACGTTGAGCAGCTGGTCGACCCAGGCCAGCATCTGGGTGTTGGTGTACTTCAGCTGGTCGACGTACTGGGCCTCGTGCGTGGTGTTCTGGGCCTCTTCCAGCGTGACGAAGCTGCCATCGGCATGGAACACGTATGGCTCGTGATCGAGGGCCAGCTGGGCATGGATGAACTTGGGTCCACCCAGGTCGGATGCGCGCTGCAGGGAGCGCAACTCGTACTGGGTCTGGTCCCATCGGTTGCGACGCCAGTCGACCGGCGCCTGTGGCCCGAGGTCTTCAAAGGCCCGCATCAGGGTGGCCCCCTGAAGGACGTCCAGGAATTCCGACGTGAGCCCCTGGTACAGGTAGTTGATCTCGGCCGACGGATGTGTGCCCATCGGACTCCAGAACGTGCCCGCGTAGATGAAGCGGTAGCCGATGCTGTCCAGGAACTCCTGGACATCGAATGGTGCCTTCAGATCTGCGTAGAGGGGTCCCCAATCAGCGGGGGACTTCGCCTCGGACAGCAGGGTCGCGCCGTCGAGATACTCCATGTCGCGGACTGACTGGATCGAGGGCGCAGTCTTCAGATAATTTGCCGTCGATTGGTCTGCGACATAGAAACCGCGATCTCGCAGCGCGTCGAGAAATGGCGAGTTGTCGTAGTGAAAGTCTTGGCGAAGCACGCTCTCCGAGCCATATTCCTCCATCACGATCCAGTAGATGTCGGGTTGCGCTCGGAGTGCGCTCGATTGGCCGTTGGCGACCGTGAGAGCTGAACGGCTGTGTGCCGCGCTGGGGCGAATGTTGAGCACGAAGGCGGCGATCAGCACCAGGTTGAAGGCCACTGCCAGGCCGACGATCGCGTTCAGCGGGCGGGTGACCCGCGGGGCATGCCTCCGGAAGCGCCTGATCAAGCCGAGGCCCACGACCGCCAGCACGCCCCACGCCAGAAGAAGCACCCACTGGCCAGCAAGCATCGTCCCCGCCCAATCCCAGGCCATGCCGTAGGTGAAGAACAGCGTCAGCAGCAACGCGCTGATAAGCGCCGACGTCGCCCAGCTGCCGGTCAGCGCCCGGAACACGAGCAGGGCCCCGAGCGTGGCGCCGACGCTGATTGCGATCGGAGCCAGGATCTCGTCCAGCGGAATCGCCTCCTGCATGTTCTGGGCATACAGGTAGATCACGGGATATGCGGCGGCCAGCATCGGGTAGAGGGGAGCCGCGAAGACGCGGCGTAGCCAGCGGGGGATGCGCATGCGCGCGGATTCTCGCATGGACGTCGCACCGGCGGACCGCGGGCGCTATCTTGGCCGCCAGCATGCAGCTCCAGCTTCCCGACGGGCGTTCCCTCGATGTCTTCCTCGACGGGCCCGAGGACGGCACGCCACTCGTTTATCACTACGGAACCCCCGCCGCCGGGCTGCCGTTCGCCCCTTTCGTTGCGACCCTCGCGGAACGCGGCCTGCGATCCGTCAGCTTTTCGCGGCCAGGGTACGGATCGTCCACCCGACGCCCGGGCCGCACGGTGGCCGACGTGGTCGAGGACACCGTTGCCGTGCTTGACTCGATCGGCGCGGAGCGCTCCTTCATGCTGGGCTGGTCCGGCGGAGGACCGCACGCCCTGGCATGTGCTGCCCTCATGCCCGAGCGCGTGATCGCGACCGCGACGATCGGCGGCATCGCTCCCTATCCGGCCGCGGGCCTCGACTGGACGGCTGGCATGGGGGCCGAGAATATCGCCGAATTCGGCGCCGCCCTCGTCGGCGCCGACGAGCTGATCGCATTCCTGGAGGCTGAGGCGCGCACCATGCGCGAGGTCACGCCCGAGCAGGTGGCTGATGCCTTCGGCGACCTGATTGACGATGTGGACCGCGGATCGCTGACGGGTGCGTTCGCGACGTGGATGGCCGACGGCCTGCACGAGGCGCTGCGCACGGGCTATTGGGGCTGGTTCGACGACGACATGGCCTTCGTGCGGCCGTGGGGCTTCGAGCTGGACACGATCCAGAGGCCGGTATTCATCTGGCAGGGCGGACACGACCGCATGGTGCCGTTTGCGCACGGAGAGTGGCTGGCTGGGCATATCCCCGGTGCGCAACCACGGCTGCTGCCCGAGCATGGGCACCTGTCCGTGGCCGTGGCTTCCATCCCGCGCATCGTCGACGAGCTACTGGCGACGGATCGATGACGCGTCGGAGGTGAGGCGGGCCATCACCTGTCCCGGCTGCGGCGCGATCGTGCCCGACGTGGAAGAGACGCGCCGGCACACATATGTCGGCTCCGCGCCGTTCTGCTGGCTGCTCTACAGCGAGGTCCTGGCCCGCGAGTACGGCGACTACCGCTATTCGCCCGTCCATCAGCTGTCGGTCGATGCCTATGCGGTCCAGCATCCCGGCGTGCCCGAGCGACGAGCGGCGCAATCGGTGGCGGTGCATCTCGTCGGTCTGTGCCTCACGCTGGAGCGGGGACGCGGCGCGGCCGAGCTGCCTCGACTAAGGCAGAGCCTGGCGTCGCGCAAGCGGGTCTTTCCGTGGCTCGAGCCGCCTCCTTCGGTCGGCGACCTGACGATTGTCGATATCCACGCCGCCGAGACACCGGAAGCTCATCAGGACCTCGTCGCTACCTGGGCGGGATCGGCATGGCAGGCTTGGTCCCTGCACCACGCCCAGGTCCACGCCTGGGCCGATGAGCTGAACTAGCCCCAAACGGCGAAACAGGGCAGGACCAGGGTCCCTCGCTCTACAGGCCGATCGCCGCTGGCCGATTCCTGGCAGCGACCTCCTCGGTCCGCAGCAGGCGGCGGTAGGCCACCACGCCAAAAAGCAGCAGGCCGTGGAAGAGGGCGATCTCGAGCGTCGCGAACTGGCGCAGATAGAAGGAAGCGAGGTCGGCGAGCGAAAGGGAGACCAGCAGCCCGTATTCGGCCAGGGCCACTCCCAGTCGATCGCTCCGGGTTGCCGCCATCAGCAACGAACCCGCCAGCAGCAGCGCGCCGGCCACGCCCTCAACTACCAGGTGCAGCATCTGCAGGCTGAACAGCCTGGTGGTCGGATCCACACCGGCGATCTGGGACAGCGCCAGCCCCAGGTCGTACAAGGCGCGCAGGCCCGAGACAAAGAGTGCGAGCAGCAGCGCTGCATGCGCGCCACGGCCACCCAGGAGCTTGTCGTGGCGAGCAGCCCACACGTCATACAGCGGCTGGAATCGGCTGACGGCATCTGGCGCGATGCGCAGCTCCGCGGACTCGATGAACGAGAGCAGGGCGATAGACAGTCGGCGCTGCTCTTCGAGCGGCGCCTGGATCGCCGCGGCGCGCAACCGCTCCTGTAGCTCATCCCGCTCGTGGTCCTGCAGGTCGCCGTCGACGGCCTCCTCCACCAGCTGCAGCGAGGTGAGCAGCTGCGTTCGTGGGCTCGCCTCGACTCGCCGCCGCACGCGCAGGTAGACCAGCACCGCCAGCAGGAAGGTGGCATAGATGAGGGGCGCCGCTGCGGGATAGAAATAGTCGTTCTGGGTGGTGATGAACTTGCCGACCTCGTCGATGAACAGGCCGATCCCGATTCCTCCAAACACTGCCGCAGCCCGGTAAACCGTCCGCCCCGCCAGGACGATGGGAAGCAGGGCGGCCACGAACATGAACGCGCCCCCGAACAGGGCGTGGGCGATATGCAGCTCGCCGCCGCCGATGCGCGGATAGCCGGTCAGCTCCAGGTACGCTCGCGTGGCGAGGACCGTACAGGCGAACGACACCAGCGTCAGGAACAGGTAGCGCTCGGCGCCTTCGCGACGGACCGGCCGGCGCCATCGCTGGCGCCGGACCGGGTCGCTACTCATGGGCGGCAGCCGGGATGATCTTGCCCAGGCTCGCCTCGATGAGGTCGCGCGTCATCGGGCCAAAATAGCGGTCCTGGATGATGCCAGCTGCGGTGATGAAATAGTGCGTCGGCGCTCCCCACACGCCATACGCGTCCATGAAGCTCGAGGTCGGGGCGACCGCGATCTGATAGTCGAGGGTATGGCTGGCCGCATAGTCGCGGACGGCGGCGGCGGTGTCCCACAGGTCAATGCCCACCACCGCGAGTCGGTCTGGCTGATGCGTCGCGACGGCAGCGGCGACGTCGGGAGCCTCCGCCTCACATGGCTGGCAGGCTGTCTTCCAGAAGATGACCCACAGCGGCCGTCCCGAGAAGTCGCGAAGTGCCACGGGCGTCCCGTCGATGTCTGTCAAGGCAAGCGGTGGCGAGCCGGGCGCCTGCGCCGTCCCCGGCGCGATCTGGCCGATCTGCACGCCGGGCATGGCCGAGCCGATGACGAAGAACGAGGGCTGCGTCGCGCCACCGCCCAGCGGACGGGTGGCCAGGTAGATCACCGCTACGAGCGCCGCAACCGCCAGCGGAATCTCGATGAGCCGGGGGATCGGCCCCTTCCGGCGTGGCAGCGGGGACGTCTCCTGCTCCATGGCGCCCGCAGTCTAACGGAGCCACGAATGGCGACCGGAAGGCGCCTAGGTGTCGTCCTGGACGAGGTGATTCTCGAGGGCGTAGCGCGTCAGCGCCACCCGTCCCCGCACGCCGGCCTTGTCAGTCACGTTCGCGATGTGGCGGCGCACGGTATGCGCGCTGATGCCGAGCGCCCGCCCGGTCTCCGCTGCAGTGCGACCTGCCGTCAGGAGCTTCAACACCTCGATCTCGCGCGGAGTCAGCCGATCCGCGTGGCGCAGCCAGCGGAGCGAGTCGACCACCACGCCGGAGGCCACCACCGGATGGACGTAGTGCTGGTTCTTGGCGACCGCGCGCACCGCCGCGATGAGGTCCGCGCTCGGCGCGCCCTTGACCACGTAGCCCGCGGCGCCCGCCAGGAAAGCCTGGCGCACGGTCTCTTCGTGTTCGTGCATGGTCACCGTCACGAGCCGGATGCGCGGATGGCGGTTGGTCAGGTCCCGCAGCAGAGCGACCCCATCCGATTCCCCGAGGGTCAGGTCGACCACCATGACGTGCGGCCGGCGGGTGGCGGCCAGCGCGAACGCGGCGGGAGCGTCGGCCGCGTCCCCGATCACCTCGATGTCCGGCTCCTGCTCCAGGATCAGACGCAGCCCATCCCGAACAAGGGCATGGTCGTCGACGATGCCGACTCGGATGGTCTGCATCAGGCGGCCAGTGCCCGAACAGGAAGGTCGAGCGTGACGCGCGTGCCGCTTCCTGGGGCGGACTGGATCGAAAGGCGTCCTCCCAGCAGCTCGGCGCGTTCGTACATGCCCGCCAGGCCGATTCCCGGATCGACGGCAGCGCCCGGGTCGAAGCCACGCCCCTCGTCCGCAACCACCACCGAGAGGCGCCCATCGAGCGACCTGATCCAGACGTGGGCTACCGGCGCGCCGCTGTGACGGGCTGCGTTCGCCAGTGCCTCCTGGATGATCCGATACACCCCCACTGTGGCGGTCGGCTCGAGGGCCGGCGTCGGATCAAGCTCGTGGTCGCCATGGACTCGGACCGGAAAGCCCGATTGGCCGGCCAGGTCTCGAATTGCCGCGGCCAGGCCTCGCTCCTCCAGCCGCGCCGGCCGCATCCGATGGGCCAGGTGGCGAACCTCGGCCAGCGCGGTGTTTGCCAGCAGGCGGGCCGAATGAACGCTGCGCGTCTTGGCACGGGGTCCCGGAGCGCCCGTGGCAGCGTCCAGGGTCAGGGTCAGCGCGGTGAGCACCTGGCCGACGCCGTCGTGGAGCTCGAGGGCAATCCGACGCCGCTCATCCTCTTCCACGGTGAGCAGGCGCTCGCTGGCCTGCCGGAAGAGGCTGGCATATCGGTGAGCCGTCGCATCGCGGCGGTCCGCCATCCACGCCACCAGGATCGCGATGACGAACATGAGCGGCCACTCTGCCAGGTCGAACGCCGGCTCATCCCAGCCGAAGAGCCGTGCATTGGCATAGGCCAGCAGGGGGAGGGAGACGATCCCGATCCGCAGCAATGTGCCGCGCAGTCCGAACAGGAATGCGTGGACCGTGAGCAGTACGAACACGACATGGAACATGACGTCCGCCGGCACGATGGCCTGCGCAAAAGTCACGACAATGGTGGCGATCATGGCTAGGTCCACCACCACTTGCGCCGCGCGGCGGTTGAGATGCAGCCACGAGGTCCAGCGCTCGCCAAGCGAGTTCGGCGCCGGGCCGCTCAGCCCCGCATCGTCGGCGCGCTTGCCGACGTACGGAACGGCATCTGGTAAGGCGGGCGTTGTGTAGGGCGGGATGGCCAATACGGACTCCCAGAATGGCTGGTTGCGAGTATAGAAGTGGGCGCAATGGGTGGCGATGCTATGCACCAATGCGGCATGCAGCGCCGTGTCAGGTCCGTGCCCAGGGGCATATCTCATCGCCGAGGAGGAGAAGGATGACCGGAACGGTGCGAAAGGTGTTGGCGCTCATTGCGATCGGCAGTCTCCTGGCCGCATGCTCGAAGTCGGGCGGCGCGGCCGGCACGACCGTCACCGCGACCTTGAAGGAGTGGGAGATCAAGCTCAGTTCGGCAGACCTCAAGGCGGGTGACATCCAAATCAACTTCACCAATAATGGTGACAAAGAGCACGAATTCCTCATTCGCAAGACGGACCTGAAGGCAGATTCGCTGCCGTTGGTTACCTCCGGCGATGACAAGGGCAGGGTCGACGAGGGGTCGTCACAGCTGACGGAGGTTGGCAATCCCAGTGAGATCGCAGTGCTCCCGCCGGGCACCACGGGCCTTTCCTTGCGATTGACGCTTCAGCCGGGCCACTACGTCGTCTTCTGCAACCTCCATGTGGGAGACCTCCTGCACTACCAAAAGGGCATGCACACCGATTTCACGGTCACCTGATCGGATCCAGCACAGCGTG
>JALYUB010000004.1 GCA_030853945.1 Chloroflexota bacterium | reverse complement strand
GGTCGCGCATGACGGCGGCGCTTGACCGCCTGGCCGAGGACTTCTGGGACGCAGTCCTGGCGGCCGATCCGCTGCAGGGCACCGCGATCGGGGAGCACCGCTACGGGGATCGCCTGACCGACATCTCCTCGCTGGGCCGGGTTGCCGTCGCGCGGCGGTTCGAGCGGATGCGAGACGCCGTCGCGGCACTGCGGCCGCAGACCGATCCCGAATCGGCGCTGACCCGTGCCGCGCTGACCCACGCGATCGACGCCAGGCTGACCCTGCTGGCTGCCGATCCGCACGCCTACACGGTCGACGCCATGAACGGTCCACAGTCCACCTTCCTGAACATCCCGTCCCTTCAGCCGCTCCGCCATCCCGAGGACGGCGAGGCGATGCTCACCCGCTGGTGGGCGATGGGACCGTGGGTCGATGAACAGGTCGTCCAGCTGCGCCGCGGGATGGAGGAGGGGAGGACCCCGGTCGCCGGGTCGGTCCGGCGGGTGATCGCGCAGCTGGACGAGCTGGCGGCGCGACCCCTCGATGCCTGGCCGCTGCTGGCCCCGCTCGAGGCGGAGCATGGCAACTGGAGTGACGGGGCGTGGCGCGCCTTCGAGGTGGCGCTCGCAGGAGCCGCGCGCGAGGGCCTGCGGCCGGCGTTCATCCGCTACCGCGCATTCCTCGCCGACGAGGCGCTTGCGCGCGCCCGGGATGAGGCGAATGTCGGCATCTGCCACCTGCCCGGCGGAGCAGAGACCTATGCGCGCCTGGCACGAGTGCACACCACGATCGACGCCACCCCGCAGCAGATCCACGAGATCGGCCTGGCCGAGATCGGGCGGATCGATGCCGAGATCACCGAGCTGGGCGGCCGGGTGCTTGGAACCCGCGACCTTGCCGCGACGCTGGCGGCGCTGCGTGGCGATGCATCGGTCCATTTCAGCTCGGCAGACGAGATCGTGGCGGTCGCCGAGGGGTCGCTGGCCCGCGCCGTCGACGCGATCCCGCAGTGGTTCGGACGGCTGCCACGCGCCAGGTGCGAGGTGGTCCGCATGGAGGCGCACGAGGAGCAGCACTCGACCATCGCCTACTACCGCGAGCCGCCGGCCGATGGGAGCCGGCCGGGTCGCTACTACGTCAACACCTCTGCGCCCGAAACTCGGCCGCGCTACGAGGCCGAGGCACTTGCGTTCCACGAGGCGGTGCCGGGCCACCACCTGCAGATCGCGATCGATCAGGAGCTCGAGCACCTGCCCGCCTTTCGACGCCATGCCGAGACGACGGCCTTCGTCGAGGGCTGGGGCCTGTACGCCGAGCGGCTCTCCGACGAGATGGGCCTGTACAGCGGCGACGTCGACCGCATCGGGATGCTCTCCTTCGACGCCTGGCGGGCGTCGCGGCTGGTGGTCGACACGGGCATGCATGCCCTGGGCTGGTCGCGCAGCGCAGCGATCGAGTTCATGGCTGCGCACACGGCGCTTGCCACCAACAACATCGCCAACGAGGTGGACCGATACATCGGCTGGCCGGGACAGGCCCTTGCCTACAAGATCGGCCAGCTGGAGATCCGCCGCCTGCGCTCGGAGGCCGAGTCCGCGCTCGGCAGCTCGTTGGACGTCCGACGCTTCCACGATGCGGTGCTGGGCCACGGCGCGCTCCCGCTCGGCGTGCTGGGCGACTCGGTCAGGCGCGACCTGCGGTTGGGGGCCGCCGGCCGACCGTAGGCCGGAGGCGACATCGGCAATCGTGTTGGAGCTCGAAGGCCCCCGGGCCGGGTCCCTCGAGGCTCGAGCCTCCCTGGCGCTCAGGCTCCTGGCGGGCATCAACGTCGCCGGCGTCCTGCTCGCCATGTTCTCGCCGCTCAGGCCGGTTTCCACCCTGATGACGCTCACGTCCAGCGCCGCGGCAAGCGTGCTGGCCGTGCTCTACATCGTCGAAGCGAGGGCCCTGGTCCGTCGCCGGCCGTGGGCGGTGGCAGCCGTGCGCCCGCTGCTCATCCTCCTGGGCGCGTCGGGCGTCTCCGCCGTCGTGATCGCGCTGACCGGAGGGACGGTGCGGGTGCCGTTCGACGGCCTGCTCGCCGCGTGGGCCTGGTTCGGTGTCCCCGACCCCACGCTCGTCGCCGGCCGTATCCGTCGCACCGCCGCGCTCGTCGGAGCCGCCGGCGCGCTCCTCGCCGTGATGGCCCTGGCCAAGCCGCTCTTCGGCTGGGGCGGGCTGTTCGACGTCCACCAGCCGGACCTGCGGGCATCCGTGCACGTCGACTGTGGCGCATCGGCCGCCGGTCTGCCGCGAACCATCACGGTGTCGTACGACTGGTCATGGACGTCGACGAGCCTCCTCCCGAACCAGAACGACATCGTCGTCATCGGCTGGTCCGGGGCGGACGCGCAGGGGCGTCCGCTGTACGTGATCGACCAGATCCCGGCTTCGGCGGCCGGCATCTACTCCGCTCTTCCCGGATATCCGAGCACCGAGATGGCCGACCAGGTTGGCGCGGAATCGAATGCGTCGTTTCGCTGGGCGATTGATCTCGACGAGCGAGGGTTCGAGCCAGGAGGCGTCCGTCTGATGCTGAAGAGCCCGCGGGGAGATCCGCTGGGTCCAAATTCGGTGACGTTCGCCGCGTCCTACGTCCACCTCGGGCTGTGGCGGGAGACGACCCAGGTGACATGCTCCTGGTGATCAGGAGACTCATGGGACAATCTGCCGGCTCATGAACGATCCTGTCCTCGCAGCCACGGTCGCGCGCACCGACCTGCGCAACCTGGCGATCGTGGCACACGTCGACCACGGCAAGACCACGCTGGTGGACGCGCTGCTGCGGCAGACCGGGACCTTCCGCGCGAACCAGGCAGTTGTGGATCGGGTCCTCGACTCGGGCGACCTGGAGCGCGAGAAGGGGATCACCATCCTCGCCAAGCAGACCACCATCGAGCACGGCGGGATCCATCTCAACATCGTGGACACGCCCGGCCACGCCGACTTCGGCGGCGAGGTGGAGCGCAGCCTGCTGATGGTCGACGCGGTCCTGCTCCTCGTCGACGCGGCCGAGGGTCCGCTGCCCCAGACCCGCTATGTGCTGTCCAAGGCGATGGCACGGCACCTGCCGGTGATCGTGTGCATCAACAAGATCGATCGATCCGACGCGCGGCCGGGCGAGGTGCTCGACGCCATCTACGAGCTGTTCATCGACCTGGGCGCGGCCGATGCGCAGATCGAGTTCCCGGTCGTCTACACCGATGCCAAGCTCGGCACGGCGACGCGTGACCTGGCCAGGCCCGGGACCGATCTGCAACCGCTGCTCGACCTGCTGGTGGCGGTCACGCCACCGCCGACCTACGTCCCGGACACGCCGCTCCAGCTGCTCGTCACCAACCTTGCCGCGAACGACTACGTCGGTCGCATGGCGGTTGGCCGCATCTGGAGCGGAACGGTGAGACCCGGACAGCGCGTCGCGATCGTGCGAGAGGAGGCCGAGGGCGCCGACGGCTCCGTCGAGCCGGGCAGGACGGTGACGCTCAGCGGCACGGTCACCAGCCTGACGACGGCACGGGGCATCGAGCGGGTGGACATGGCCGAGGCCGGGCCTGGGGACATCGTGGCCCTGGCGGGGATCCCGGAGGTGACCATCGGCGACACCATCACCGACCCGGCCGACCCGCGGCCGCTGCCCCGCCTGGACGTCGACGAGCCGACCCTGCGCATGACGCTGGGCGTCAACACCTCGCCGCTGTCCGGCAAGGACGGCCGCTATGTCACGAGCCGCCAGATCAAGGCTCGCCTCGACCGCGAGGTGCTGGGCAACGTCTCGATCGAGGTCTATCCCACCGAGACCGGCGACACGTTCGAGGTGCGCGGTCGCGGCGAGCTGCAGCTGGCCGTGCTGGTCGAGCAGATGCGGCGCGAGGGATTCGAGCTGCAGGTCAGCCGGCCCGAGGTGATCCTGACCACGGTGGACGGCGTCACCCACGAGCCCTATGAGCGCATCACGGTCGACATCCCGCCCGAGTTCATCGGCGACGTGCAGACGGCACTGGCCGGCCGCAAGGCCCGGCTCGAGCAGATGTCGACCGACGCCGATGGCCGGGTCCGGCTCGAGTTCGTGCTGCCGGTGCGCGGCCTGATCGGCTACCGCGGGCAGCTGCTCACCGAGACGCGCGGAACCGCCCTGCTGCACCAGATCGGCGAGGGGAATGGGCCGTGGGCGGGCGAGGTCACGCATCGCACCGCCGGCGTGCTGGTCAGCGACCGGGCCGGCGTCTCGAACTCGTATGCCCTGTTCGCGCTGCAGGAGCGGAGCGAGCCGTTCATCGGCACCGGGGTGGAGGTCTACGAGGGGATGATCGTGGGCGAGAACAGCCGGCCAGGCGACCTGGACGTCAACCCGACCAAGGAGAAGAAGCTCACCAACATGCGCACCCACGCGCATGACGAGGCTCTGCGGCTGACGCCGCCACGGATCATGACTCTGGAGTCGGCGATCGAGTTCATCGCGGCCGACGAGCTGGTCGAGGTGACCCCGAGCGCGATCCGGCTGCGCAAGCGGCTGCTGTCGCAGCACGACCGACGCCGCGCCGCCGGCCGCGAGCACGACCGACAGGCCGCCGAGGCGGTGCGCCCCTAGGAGCTCGAGCCGATCGTCGCCCGCTCGTCCGGGACGTCGGGCAGCACGTGCTCGATGAAGCTCGCCACGGCATCGGCCATGCCAACATCGTGGCCGGCAGCCTCGGACAGGTACCAGCGGTGGTCCAGCAGCTCGTGGAACAGCTCCGCCGGCTCCCGCTTGGCATGCAGCTCGGCGGGGATGGCCGCAACCGCCGGCTCGAACACCTCGACCCGCCAGCGGTAGCCGACCACCGAATCGGGCAGGCTTCGGCCCTCAGCATTCACCAGCTCGGCGCGGTATCGCGCCAGGTCGTTGAGCAGGCGTCGCGCCTGGTTCTCGCCGACGTCGAGCCCGGTCAGGGTCAGCAGCCGGCGCCGATGGTGCCCCGCCTCGACGACCCGCGTCGGCAGCCGCAGGCGATAGCCCCCGTCCACGGTCACCAGCTCGATCTCCTCGACATCGAAGCCAAGGTCATTGAGCCGGCGCAGGCGGGCGTCGATCCGGTAGCGCTCGTTGGGGCTGAACACTTCGTCGCGGGTCAGCTCGTTCCAGAGCCGCTCGTAGCGGGGGTGCAGCTCGGCGGCCACGGCAAACGGGTCGTCGACGCTCGCGCTGGGGTGCTCGCCGATCTCGGCCAGCGCCGCCATCACGTCCAGCAGCTCGCCGGCGTAGTTCTCCTCGGCGATCGACAGGTCATAGCCGCGCTGCCCGTCGGAGAGAGAGGGATGCAGCTCCCCCGTCTCGGCATCGACCAGGTACGCGGCCAGCGAGCCGGCGTCGCGCCGGAAGAGGGTGTTCGAGAGGGAGCAGTCGCCCCAGAAGAAGCCGGCCAGGTGAAGCCGCACCAGCAGCTCGGCGACCGCGTCCAGCAGACGGCTGTGCAGGTCGCTGATGCCGCGCACCGTGAACAGGGTGCGGTAGGGGAGGCTGAACTCGAGGTGCCGCGTGATCAGGATCGCGCCCAGGTCTCCGCGGTCGCTCACCACGCCGACGACCTCGACCACCGGCACGGATGCCGCGGCCAGCTCCCGCAGCAGCCGATACTCGCGCTCGGCCAGCGGCTCCGGCAGCTCCTTGAGGGCGTACAGCGAGCCGTCGTAGTCCACGAAGCGCACCACGTGGCGGCTGATGCCGCGAGCGACCTCCACCAGGCGCGGCGAGACCCAGCTCGCCAGCGGCTCCTCCCAGGGCAGGTCGAGGAAGTCCGGCCACGATCCGCGCGGCAGCATCTGAAACCGCATCAGTCCAGGACCTCGATCCGGATCCGCTTGTTGATGCGACCCTTCGACTCGTAGCCGGTCACCCGCACCCGCCCGATCTCGCCGGTGTGAGCGACGTGGGTCCCGCCATCGGCCTGCAGGTCGAGCCCAACGATCTCGATGGTTCGCACCTCGGCGATCCCGTCGGGCAGCAGGTTGATCTTGGTGCGGATCAGGTCCGGGATGGCGAATGCCTCGTCGCGCGGCAGGATCGCGACCCGGATCTCGCGGTCCGCGGCGATCTCGACCGCGACCCGCCGCTCGATCTCCGCCACCAGCTCGCCGGCCATCGTCTCGAATTCGAAGTCCATCCGGCCCGCCAGCGGCTCCATGTTGCCGCCGGTGACGGAGGCGCCCCAGTCGCGCCACACCACGCCGCACAGCACGTGCAGCGCCGAATGGGTGCGCATCAGCGCATGGCGGCGCTGCCAGTCGATCTCGGCGCTGACCTCGGTCCCGACCTGCGGGGGCGCGATGCCCTCCTCGAGCAGGTGCCACACGTCGTCGCCTGCCTTGCGAGCGCCCGTGACGGCCCACGAACCGCCGCCGTCGGTCCGCAGCCAGCCGCTGTCCGCCGGCTGCCCGCCGCCGCCCGGATAGAAGACGGTGCGGTCCAGCAGCACGCCACGCTCATCGGCCTCGACGACATGGGCCGGGACAGATCGTGCATAGGCATCGGTGTAGGCCAGGTTGTCGCTCACGCCCGGAGGCTAGCAGGCGCTACCATGCCTTGCGCCATGGACTTTGCCCCCCTCGTCGACGAGCTGCTCGCCGACTATTACCAGCTCCAGCCGAGCCAGGCTACCGAGCTGGGGCATCACGCCTACGACCATCACTGGCCCGACCTGACCGATGCCGGTCGCGCTGCGTGGTCGGATTGGCTGCGCGACGCCGAGGCTCGGGTAGAGGCCGTGCAGCCGGCGACTCTCTCAGGGGACGAGGCCATCGACCGACGGATCCTGCTCGAGAACCTGGCGGCCATGCGCTTCTTCGCCGATGAGCTGCGCGAGGCGGAATGGAACCCGATGACCTATGTCTACCTGTTCGGCGGCGCGCTGTTCACGATGCTGGCCCGTGAGTACGCCCCGCTTCCCGAGCGCCTCGGCACGATGGCCTCGCGGCTGCGAGGCCTGCCGGCCGCCCTGGACGCGTCCCGTGACGCGCTCGCCAGCGAAGGCGGGCGCCCGGTGAGCCGCGTCCACGCCGAGAAGGCGGTCGAACGGATGGCCGGTGTCGCGGACCTGGTGGGGCTGGCCGTGTCAGAGGCGGAGGCATGCGACGACGCGGGGCTGCTCGAGAGCGTTCGCATCGGCGCCGAGGTTGCGACCGGGGCCATCAACGCCTGGACGCAATGGCTGCGGGACGAGCTCCTGCAGACCGCGGACGGCGACTTCCGTCTCGGTCCGGAGCTGTATGCGGCCAAGTTCCGCCACGCGTTGAAGTCGGCCGTCACGCCCGCCGAGCTCGAGGCGATGGCCTACGCCGAGTATCAGACCGTCCGTGCCGAGATGACGCGCCTGGCGCGCGGCATGTGGACCGACTGGATGGGTGACGCGGCGCCGCCGGTGAGCGACGACGAAGCGGTCCGGAGCGTGCTGGATGCCATCGCGGTCGACCACCCGCGCGCCGAGGAGCTGCTCGAGTTCTGCCGAGCCGAGAACCAGCGAATCGAGGCGTTCGTGTCCGAGCGCAACCTGGTCGGGCTGCCCGAAGAGCCGATGCAGATCATCTGGACGCCGGGCTTCCTGCGCGCCTTCGGCGGGGCGATGCTGATTCCGCCCGGTCCGCTGGACCGAGGCCTGGACAGCTTCTTCGCGGTCACCCCCGTCAACGAGGCGTGGCCGGCCGACCGCAAGGAGTCGTATCTGCGCGAGGACAACACCCGCCAGCTGCGGCTGCTCACCATCCACGAGGCCGTGCCGGGCCACTTCCTGCAGCTGGCCTACTCGAACCGATCCGCGTCGCTGGTTCGCGCCATCTTCGGATCTGGTGTCTTCGCGGAGGGCTGGGCCGTCTACATCACGCAGGTGATGATGGACATCGGCTATGGCGCCGACGACCCCGCCCTGATGCTCGTCCACTGGAAGTTCTACCTGCGCTCGGCGATCAATGCGCTGCTGGACATCCGCCTCCAGGCGGGCATCCTGGACGAGGCGGAGGCGATGCGGCTGATGGTCGAAGGTGGCTACCAGGAGGAGGGCGAGGCGACGGCCAAGTGGGACCGTGCGCGCCTATCGTCCACGCAGCTGTGCGAGTACTTCCTGGGGAGCGTCGAGATGCAGGGGCTGGAGCGCGAAGCCCGGCGAAGAGCGGAGGCGGAGAGTCGCGACTTCGTGTACCGGCCGTTCCTGGAGTCCGTGCTGGCCCACGGATCGCCCTCGCTACCGGTGATCCGCGACATCCTGTTCGCCGACTGAGCGCCGTATCGGTCAGCTGGGGGAGAGCGACCCGGCGAGCGACAGGATCGAGGGTGCGCCGGCGGCCTGGTAGGTGAGCACCCCGGTCGGATCGAAGATGTGGCCGGTGGCCAGCACGGCGAGGGTCAGGCGCGCCTCCGGAACGTGCACGAGCAGGGTCGTGTAGCCACGCAGCAGCCCGGAGTGCCCGTAGCCGGGCTGGCCGCCGACGACGTAGCGCTCGGCCCCCAGCCCGTAGCCATCGGCGTTGAAGTCGAGCATTCGCTGCAACGTCGAAGGCCGCAGGATGGCACCGCCATACAGCGCGTCGCCCCAGCGCACGAGGTCCGCGGCGTTCGAGTCCAGTGCCGCCGAGGTCCAGAAGGCGCTCGCCCACGACCTGCCCAGCAGGTTCGGGAAGCCGGCTGCAGGCGAGAAGCCGGTGCCCTGCAGCTTCAGCGGCCCGGTGACCCGGCGGGCGAGCTCATCGGCGAACGGATTGCCGGTCACCTCCTCGACGAGCATGCCTGCGATCACGTAGTTCGTGTTCGAATAGCCCCAGTCGCTGCCCGGCGCGAAGCGCGACGGACCGATGAGCGCCACCACCTCCTCCGGCTGCCAGGTGCGCGAGGGCTCTGCGTTGAGGAGGTCCCGCATCGGCGTCAGCAAGTCGGCGATGCCCGAGGTGTGGCTCAGCAGCTGCTGCACCGTTACCCCTTGCGCGATCGCCAGACCGGGAAGGTAGTCGGTCACCAGGGCGTCGAGCCGGATGCGTCCCTCCTCGACCAGCTGCAGCACGACCGCGGCCGTGAAGGTCTTGGTCACGCTCGCGATCGCGAACGGCGTGGTGCCGCTCAGGGGGGTGTGGCCGTCGCGCGCCGGGCCTGACGCGCCGCTCCAGCCGAGCTGTCCATCGGCCGAGACTCCGACCGCCACCGCTCCCAGGCCGAAGGCCGTCCGCGCGCGATCGACCGCCGTCTGCAGCGAAGCGGCTTCCGTCGCTGAGACGGGGAGCAGGTCGACCGGCCGCGCCGTGCCGACCCCGTCCAGCCCGTGCGGAACGGGCAAGAAGCCGTCGGGCGGGGCGGTCGCCGCGGCCGGGGCAGAAGGACCACGCGTCTCAAGCATTGCGGCGCTGGTCTCCGGCAGATGTGAGGCGCCGGAAGGCGACAGTCCCACCGGCCGCACGCTTGCGGGCGCCAGCGCGAGCGAGGCTGCGACCACCGCGACCAGCACGGCCGCGGCGCCGGTCACGTGGGCGATCGAGCGTCGCATGGGCGCGAAGCATGCGGCATCCGCGCAAGCAGCGTCGAGCGGACGAGGGTCTGTAGCATGCGCAACGATGCTCGACCTGGGCCACGGCTTCAGCGCCGTCCGCCACCGTAACTTCCGTCTGTACTGGATCGGCCAGATCGTCAGCCTGGTCGGGACATGGATGCAGACCGTCAGCCAGCCATGGCTGGTGCTGCTGCTCGGCGGCACCCCGATCCAGCTCGGCCTGGTTCTTTTATTTAATTTAGCGCCATCCCTTGCACTGGCCCCTGTGGGCGGTGTCCTCGCCGATCGGATCGACAAGCGCCGCCTGCTGCTGGCCACCCAGTCCGTGGCCGCGCTCCAAGCGGTCGCGCTGTTCGCGTTGACGTTCACCCATGCGATCCAGATCTGGCACGTGATGCTGCTGGCCCTGGCACTTGGCTTCGTCAATGCCCTGGACATGCCCGTTCGCCAGTCCTTCGCCGCCGAGCTGGTGCCGCGCGACGACCTGATGAACGCGATCACCCTCAACTCGGCGTCCTTCAACCTGGCGCGCGTGATCGGGCCGGCGGTGGCGGGCATCACGCTCGCCTTCTTCGGGCCGGCCT
>JALYUB010000060.1 GCA_030853945.1 Chloroflexota bacterium | reverse complement strand
TTGCGCAGGGCCTTCTCGTTGATGACCGGGCCCATCCAGCTCTCGCGCCGCGTCGGGTCGCCGACCCGGATCTTCTTCGCCTTCTCGACGAGCAGATCGGTGAAGGCGCGGGCGACCGAGCGCTCGACATAGACGCGACTGTTGGCACTGCACTTCTGGCCGTCGAAGCCGAATGCCGAGCGCATCACTCCCTCGGCCGCCTCGTCGAGGTCGGCCGTGGCGGTGACGATCGACGGGTTTTTGCCACCCATCTCGGTGATGATCGGGCGGGGATAGTCGTGCGTGAAGCTGGTGTACAACCGCATCCCGACCTCGTAGCTGCCGGTGAACACCAGGCCGTCGATGTCGCGGTTCTCCTCCAGCTCGGCGCCAACCGTCTCGCCCGGACCGGTCACCAGGTTGAAGACTCCCGGCGGGATGCCGGCATCGCGGAGCGCCTCGCAGAACTTGTAGGCCATCAGCGGCGCGTCGGACGACGGCTTGATGACCACCGTGTTCCCGGCGATCAGCGCCCCGCCGGCCGGTCCGCCGGCGAGCGCCATGGGGAAGTTGAAGGGGCTGATCACGCCCCACACGCCATGCGGCTTGAGGATCGAGCGGGTGTGCTCGGCCGGCGAGAGCGAGCCCATCGGCTGCACGAAGCCATTGGCCTGCTCCATCCCATCGCTGTAGTAGCGCAGCAGGTCGGCCGTCTCCTCGACGTCACCGAGCGCCTCGAGCCGGTTCTTGCCGACCTCGAAGGACATGAGCGCCGCGTAGTCGAACTGCCGCTCGCTGATCAGGTCGGCGGCGCGGCGAATCAGCTCCAGGCGCCTCCGCCAGCCAAGGTCCCGCCATGCGGGAAAGGCACCCCTGGCCGCGGCCACTGCGTCGCTCACGTCCTGGCGCGTGCCAACCGGGAAGCGCGACACGACGATGCTGGCATCGTTTGGAGAGCGGTCCTCGAATTCGGTCGCGCCGCTTCGCTCCTCGCTGCCGATCAGCATCGGATACGAACGTCCCAGCTCCCCCCGGACCCGTTCCACGGCGGCGTCGAAGGCGGCCTGCAGCTCTTCGTTATCGGCAGACAGCGTCGCGTAGGTGATCTTCATGCGGGGGCTGGTGGTCGCCATCTCGCCTCTGCGCCTCCCGAGAGTTGTGCTCGCGCCATGGCCTGGAGCCGAGGGCGCAAGGGGGGTCTGCGCTCATTATCTCACCCGCTCGTGACGTCGGGCATGCCAAAGGCCAGGCTCCGGGGGGAGAAGAGCCTGGCCTTCGACGGCGCGAATCATAGAGGTCGTGTTCGGCGCCCGCAAGGAGTTTTGCGTCACCGCTTGACGAGGTGATAGAGACCCAGCTTCAGGGTGAGCGACACCGGATGCGGCGCCATCAGGAAGGCCCTGGCGCGGTCGCCGTACAGGCGCGGCAGGAGCTCCATGGCAGTGGCCCCGTCCGAGATGTCGATCCGACTGTGGACCACCTTGATCTTGAAGCCGTGCTGCAGCCACCAGCCGGTGCGTCGCTGGGTAGCGGCGAGAGCGTTCGCCACGACCTCGGGCGCCAGGAGGCTCGCGACCTGGTCCCGCCCGTAATAGCCGACCACCACCAGGCGGCCTCCCGGGCGCAGCACGCGCTGGAGCTCCGCGATCGCCGGCAGCGAGGCATCGTCCGGCTCGATCAACCCGCACAGCACGATGTCGACCGCCTCGTCGCGCAGTGGCAGCGACCCGAGCCCGCCCTCCACGATCCGCAGATTCGGCTGATGAGCGTCGCTGGCGCGCTGCCTCGCCACGTCCAGCAGGGCCGGGTCCGACTCGATGCCGTATGTCCGCCCCGTGTGCCTGGCCAGCAGCATCGGGTAGTGGCCGATGCCCGTCCCCACGTCGGCGATCCGCTTGCCGGCCAGGGGAACGATCCGCTCGAGTGCGGCCAGTACCTTGCGCTCCGGGTCGATGATCTCTCCCAGTCGTGCGTGCAGGGCCGGATCGAGGTCGGCGCGATCGGGCAGGATCGCGCGCATCACGGCACGGTCACCTTGGTCGAGGTTGGGGCCCCCTGGCTCGTGAGCGCCGCCTCACCGGACAGGATCTGGAAGTCGAAGGTGAGCGGGCCCGGCGCAACCCGGGTGGCCAGGATCGGGATCGTCAGGGTTCCACCGCCGAGCAGCGGTCCCCAGCCCAGCGACGTGGTGCCGGCCGGCTCGCCCAGCTCACCGGGGCCGTCGACCCACTTGGTCCAGTCCTGGACCAGCGGATCGCCCCCCTCGCGAATGCGCTGCTGCGAGGGCGCGAACGGCGCCAGGAAGATCGTGTCGCGCACGGCCGTCGGCCAGCGCAGGACCAGCTCCGGCACCATCTCCTGGGTGAGGTTGGTGATGACCACCACCAGCTGCCCCGATTCTCCGGGCTGCAGCTGCAGGGTGATGGAGTAGGTGATGAAGATCGGCAGTGTGGAGGCGGGCGTCGGCAGGACCAGGTCCTGATCCGGCGTGGCCGTCGGCTCCGGCGTGGCGGTGGGCACCGGCGTCGGGGAAGGGCCCAGGCTTGGCGGAGTGGACGGGCTCGAGGTCGGCGCAGCACACGCGGCCAACACGACAGCCGAGGTCAATGCCGCGAGCCGGCTGCCCCAGCCGGGACTGGTGATGCGCTTCGGTCGTGCGATGGTCACGGCGATACCAGGTGCGGTTCTGACTGGAGCCGGGTGACAGGCCAGGCACCGGCATGGTATGCGAGCGCCCGTTTCGGCGCTGCTACGATCGCCTGGATGTCAGCCACGACGCCCGCCCAGGCTTCCGATGAAATGCCCGAGGCCGATCCTCCGACGAGGCCACCGGCCATGCCGATCGGGGTCAGGCTCTGGTTCGCATGGGCGTTCCTGCTGCTGGCCGGCACGGGTGTCCTGCTGCCGCGCATCATCGAGTTCGTCGACTTCAGCGAACGCGCGCCGTTCAGCCTGCTGGGCATCTTCATGATGCTGGAGCTGGCGGCACTGCTGTTCGGGATCACGGTTGCCATGCAGCGCAAGCGGATCGGCCACCGCTTCGCCATCGGCATCGCGATCCTTGCGGCACCGATGCTCGCTGGCCTGCCGCCGATCCTGCTCAACTTCCCGCCAAAGGCGGCAGCCGGCTGGCAGGCGGTCTTCATTCCGGTCGGGCTGGCGATCACGGTGGTGCTCATCGCAGGGCTGCTGCGGCCACGCTCGCGAGCCTATTTCAGCGAGGACTGAGCCGCCGATGGCGCTCCCTATACTGGCCAGGTGAAGCTGCTGGCATACCTGCCGCGCCACTCGGCCGGTCCGCCCGAGTCCAGGCTTGGCCTCCTCGGCGATGCGGGGATCCGCGATCTCACAGCCGCCACCGGTGCCCACGATGTCGGTGAGCTGCTCGGCTACGGCCAGTCAGCCTCCGAGGACCTGGACGGCGACCTGATCGATCCGGAGACCGTGACCCTCGCCGCGCCGATCGCGCGACCGGGCAAGATGATCTGCGTCGGGCTCAACTATCACGACCATTGCCGCGAGCAGGGGATCGACCCGCCCGCGTATCCGCCCCTGTTCGCCAAGTTCGCGAACGCGATCTCTGCACCCGGAGCGGCGATCGTTCGGCCGCGAGTCACCGAGCAGCTCGACATGGAATGCGAGCTGGCGGTCGTCATCGGCCGACGAGCCAGCCGAATCGGGCGCCAGGAGGCGCTCGATCACGTCTTCGGCTATACGATCCTGAACGACATCACGATGCGTGACCTGCAGCGCGAGGACCGGCGCTGGCTGCGGGCCAAGGGGTCAGACGGATTCGCGCCGATCGGCCCCGTGGTGGTGACCCCAGACGAGCTGGGCGATACTGCCGCCCTGCGGCTGAGCTCCACCGTCAACGGCGAAACGTCGCAGGATTCGAGCACGGCCGAGATGGTCTTCGATGTGGCGACCCTGATCGCCTTCGCGTCGCGCACCATCACCCTCGAGCCGGGCGACATCATCGCCACCGGCACGCCGGCAGGGGTCGGGCATTTCCAGGACCCGCCCCGCTACCTGCTCCATGGCGACCGGCTGCGCTGCGAGATCCAGGGGATCGGCGTGCTCGAGAATTCGGTCGAGGACGAGCTTCCCAGGGCCGACGACCATGCCATGGCGGCCGGCGTGGCAGAGCTGCTGGAGCTTGCCCGATGACGACGGCAGCAGCCCCGCCGCGCACGATGCGGGCGCTCGCCAAGACGCGCCCCGAGCCGGGCCTGGAGCTGGTCCAGCGGCCCGTTCCGGTCCCCGGGCCGGGCGAGGTCCTGCTGAGCATGGATGCGGCCTCGATCTGCGGCACCGACTACCACCTCTTCAGCTGGGATCCCTGGGCGCGCGAGATCGTCAAGCCGCCGACCATCCTTGGTCATGAGCTGGCGGGGCGGGTCGTCGCCTCCGGGGCCGGTGTGACGCGAGTGCACGAGGGCGACCTGGTCGGGGTTGAGAGCCACATCGTGGACGGCACCTGTGCGCAGTGCCGCCGGGGCGACCGGCACCTGTGCCGCAACCTGAAGGTGATCGGGGCGCATGTCGACGGCGGCTTCGCCGAGTTCGTGGTCATCCCCGAGGCGAACGCTATCGAGAGCAACGGGTTGGAGCCGGCCGTGGTGGCGCTCCAGGAGCCGATGGGCAACGCCGTGCACGCCGCCTTCGTCGAGCCGATCGAAGGTCGAACGGTCCTCGTCACCGGCTGCGGACCGATCGGCCTCTGCTCGGTGGGGATCGCGCGGGCAGGGGGCGCGTCGATGGTGATCGCCACCGACACCGAGCCGTACCGCCTCGAGCTGGCCCGCGGCATGGGCGCGAGCCTGGCCCTGGACGCCAAGGATCCGGACACGGTCGAGCGCATCCTGGCGGCGACCAACGGCGACGGCGTCGAGGTCGTGCTCGAGATGAGCGGTGCGCAGGCTGCGCTCGACCAGGCGCTGGCCGCGATCACGCGCGGCGGCCGGATCAGCCTGCTCGGCATCTTCGGGGAGCCCGTGCGAGTCGACCTCTCCGACCTCGTGATCCAGAAGGGGGTGCGCATCTACGGCATCTACGGCCGACGCATCTATGACACCTGGGAACGCACGCAGGCGCTGCTGCGCTCCGGCGCCCTCGACGTGACGCCGATCATCACGCACCGCTTCGACCTCGCCGACTGGGAGCGCGGCTTCGAGCTGATCGCATCCCGCCACGCCGGAAAGGTGGTTCTCCTGCCATGACCGAAACGGTCGCAGCACGTTCCCGGAACCCGCTCGCCTTCCTCGATGCCGAGATCGAGGATCTGAAGGCGAAGGGGCTGTATCGGCGCCTGCGGGTGGTGCAGAGCGAACAGCGCAGCCGCTGCATCATCGACGGGCGCGAGGTGATCACGCTCTCCAGCAACAACTACCTGGGGCTGAACACGCATCCCCGCCTTCGCGACGCGGCGATCGAGGCCGTGCGACGTTACGGGGCGGGCTCGGGAGCGGTGCGCACCATTGCCGGCACGATGAGCCTGCACGAGGAGCTCGAGCGCCGGCTGGCCGAATTCAAGGGCGTGGAGGCCGTGCTCACGTTCCAGTCCGGCTTCACGGCCAACACCGGCGCGATCCCGATCCTGGCCGGCGAGGGCGCGGTCATCGTCTCCGACGCGCTCAATCACGCCAGCATCATCGACGGCATCCGGCTGACCAAGGCCGAGCGCAAGGTGTTCCCGCATGGGGACATGGACGCGTTGGGCTCGGTGCTGAAGGAGCTGCGCGCGGCGCCGGGCGGAGCCGAGCGGACCGTCCTGGTGATCAC
Source organism: Chloroflexota bacterium (assembly GCA_030853945.1). Taxonomy (GTDB): domain Bacteria; phylum Chloroflexota; class Limnocylindria; order QHBO01; family QHBO01; genus CF-167. The sequence goes on along the minus strand of JALYUB010000060.1, from coordinate 2,622 downwards.
CGACGGCGTGTTCAGCATGGATGGCGACATCGCCCGCCTGCCCGAGATCGTGGCCGCTGCGGAGGAGGCGGAGGCGCTCGTCTTTGTCGACGACGCTCACGCGTCCGGCGTGCTGGGCCGCAACGGCCGCGGCAGCGTGGACCACTTCGGCCTGCACGGGCGGGTTCACGTCCAGATCGGCACGCTCTCCAAGGCGATCGGCGTATTGGGCGGCTACGTCGCCGGCAGCCATGCGCTGCGCGAGGTGCTGATCCACCGCGCGCGACCGTTCCTGTTCTCAACCTCGCATCCGCCTGCCGTTGCGGCCGCCTGCCTGGCCGCCATCGACGTGCTGGAGTCGGAGCCGGAGCTGATCGAGCGGCTGTGGCAGAACAGCCGGTTCTTCAAGGCCGGGCTGGCCGGCCTCGGCTTTGACATCGGGGCCTCGGAGACGCCGATCACGCCCGTCATCGCAGGCAGCGGGGCGATGGCCATGAAGCTGTCGGATCGGCTCTTCGAAGAGGGAGTGTTCGCCCAGGGGATCGGATTCCCGACGGTGCCGGACGATCGGTCCCGGGTGCGCACGATCGTGACTGCCGAGCACACGCGTGAGGAGCTGCAGACCTGCCTTGCCGCCTTCGAGAAGGTCGGACGCGAGCTGGCGTTGATCTAGCGGGTTGCCGCGGCGGATCGGCGGGCATCAGAAGACGGGGCAGAGGAAGGACCTCTGCCCCGTCCCTGCCAGGGGGGCTGGATCAATCGGAGCCGAGCGCGGCCTGGCCCGCGCTGGCTCCGTCGGCCGTGTCAGGCCCTAGTTGCGGTTGCGCACCGTCTTGACGTTGGCGTAGGCGAGCGTCGCCAGGGCCGCCATCAGGAGCAGGCTGAACGCGATCGTCGGGATCGGGTTCACGCCGTCCGGTGACTGGGCAGTGTCGGGCTGGCTGGCTGCCGGCGTTCCCGTGCCGGCCAGGACCGTTGACTCGGGAGTCGGCGTGGCGTTGACCACGATGGCCGCGGACACGCACTGCACGCCCGTCTGGAAGGAGTTCTCCTGCGCCGAGTTGTCCTCGTTGTGCGCCGGGCTGGCACCGCCGGCCACCTTTGACCCGCGACCGCTGGCAGGCGTGTTGATGAGCCTGATGTCGTACATGACAGCGCAGACGTCAAACGTGCCGGCCTGGGAATAGGTGTGGCTGATCGGCCCCCAGCTTCCGCTGGAGGTGGTGGTGCCGCTGCAGGTCCCCACGGCGGAGGCGTCACGCTGGTGGATGACGTTGTCGGTCGGGGTCCCGACATTCAGGCCGGGCACGACCTCGTTGCCGGGTGCGGCCGCATCGCCCCAGTCGACCGCGAATCCGACGTCTCGGAAGTCGGTGTCGGAGGCGGCAGCGATCACGCCGGCGTTGCAGTTGCGGGTCCACTGCCAGGTCCCGTCAATGGTGACGGTCAGGCCGCTGACGTGGACGTTGACGGCATTTGCCGGGTTGGGCGCATCGGCCAGCACGGTGGCTGCCAGCGCCAGGACCAGGGAGGCGGCGGCGAGGATCGCCAGGCTCCGCTTCCCAAATGTTCGCTTGTTCATCGATAGGGATCCTCGTGAATGAGTGCTGTTGCGTCGAAGGCCATGAATCCTGGATCTGCCCGGCACCCCAGGTGCCGGATCGCCGTCTGGCCATCGGGCTGGCCGACGTCGGGTCGTTCACAAAGGCCGGTCTCCTATCGCGAGTTCCAACTCCCCTGGCGTACGCGGCCGTCCCGCGTGGGGTACCCCGGTGAGGGGATATCCGTTGCCGACAGAATAGAGCGCAGGTACCGGTCTGCACAGTACCGATGGACAATCCGGCAGTGGCTGTCCGCGACGGTCTGGTGGGGTTCGGGGGCGACGTGTTGACTGCCGGCACCAGTTTGTGACTCAGCCAGTCCTGCCCCTGGCCTCCAGCAGTACCACCTGCGTCTCATCGGGCAGCGAGGACGCGTGGACGACCGCCTTCGGCTGCCGGATCGGCTCGCTGACCGCCATCTCGTGCAGGAAGCGCTCCGGGCCGAGCAGATCGGCGGATGCGCCGTCGACGGCGAAATGCATCGGGATCACGATCTTGGGGCTGACCTGCGCGACCACCTCTGCCGCCTCTGCCGGCGAGATGGTGAAGTTGCCGCCGGCCGGGACCAGGAGGACGTCGATCGGCCCCAGCTCGGACAGCTGCTCCTCGGTCAGCAGGTGACCGAGGTCACCGAGATGGCAGACGTGCACGCCGTCAATCTCGACCGCAACGATCAGGTTCTCTCCGCGCGCCGCGCCGCGCTCGCCGTCATGGAAGCTGCGCACGGCAGTGACCAGCAGGTCCCGGTACTCGTACTCGCCGGGACGGGTCAGAGTCAGTCCGGCCGTGATCGAGCGGGTGTAGGAGTGGTCGGCATGGTCGTGGGAGATCGTCAGCAGGTCGACGTCGTGCTTGCCGGCCACGAACCCGGTCGACGGGGGGCACGGGTCGGTAATGACCGTCGCCTCGCGCCCTTTCAGCCGGAAGCAGGCGCGCCCGTACCAGGTGATCTCCATGGGATGGCCGATGCTACTGGAAACGCACGAGCGCCGGTGCCCGCCCAATGACACCGGCGCTCGAAGGAGGGAGGGTGGAGGCAGAA
>JALYUB010000023.1 GCA_030853945.1 Chloroflexota bacterium | reverse complement strand
CATCGGCGGCATATGCCTCGGCGCGGTCGACGGGGCGCAGGTTGCGGAGGTGCTCATCGGTCTGGGGGTAGTCGGGGTCGACCAGGAACGCCGCTTCGTGCTGGATCGAGCCGACGCTCATGCCCAGTTGCCAGAAGACCTGGCCGATCCATTGTGCGTCGCGCTTGGCGAGATAGTCGTTGACGGTGACGACGTGGACTCCCCGGCCGGTCAGCCCGTTGAGGTAGGCGGCCAGCGGGGCAACGAAGGTCTTGCCCTCGCCGGTCTTCATCTCGGCGATGGCGCCCGAGTGCAGGACCATGCCGCCGATCAGCTGCACGTCGTAGTGGCGCTTGGCGAGGGCCCGTCGCATCGCCTCCCGTACCGCCGCGAAGGCCTCGGGCAGGAGCTCCTCGAGCGCCGCGTCGATCTGGCGGCGCTCGCGCTTGTGCTGCTCCTTGCGCTCCTCGCTGATCCGGGTCGGGTCGGGGGCGATCAGCTCGGACTCCGCCGCTTCCTTCGGCGTCAGCGCGCGCTGCTCGATCGGGACGAGCAGGTCGCCGAGCGCGTCGCGCAGACGGGTTCGGAACCGCTCGGTCTTGGCGCGCAGCTCCGCATCGGTGAGGGCGGTGTACTCCGGCTCGAGCTCGTTGATGCGGGCCACGCTCGGTTCGAAGCGTCGGACCTCGCGCTCGTTCGAGTCCGACAGCCGGGAGAGGAACTTCAGCATGGGGACGGCGAGTTTACCCGATGGGCCCCGATTTCGGCCGAGGCGTGCCTGGCGTGCCCGAAGGGGCTACCCCTCCACGGGAACCGCTGCCGTCTCCTCCTCTTCGTCCGCGTGGCTGCCCCAGAAGGTCATCTCCTCGACCAGCTGCACCTCGGACGAGAAGAGCGCGCCGACGCTCTCGCCACGATGGATGCGCTTGATCGCCTCGCCGAAGAGTGGTGCAATGGAGAGGACGGTGATGCGGTCTCGACGAGCCTCGGCCGGCAACGGGATCGTGTCCGTGACGATCACCTCGGTGATCGGGCTCTCGTCGATGCGGTCGAGCGACTCGCCCGAGAAGACGCCATGGGTGGCACACGAATAAACCGCGGTGGCCCCCTCGGCGACGAGGGCGGCGACAGCCTCGAGCAGCGAGCCGGCCGTGTCGATCTCGTCGTCGATGATGACGGCCGTCCGCCCGGCCACGTCGCCGATGATGTTCATCAGCTCGGTCTTGTCCTCGTTGCCGACGCGGCGCTTCTCGACGATGGCCAGCGGTGCGTGCAGGATCTCGGCGAAGTTGCGCGCCTTCTTGGCGAAGCCGAGCTCGCTGACGACCACGATGTCGGCGAGGTTCAGGCTCTTGATGTACCGCGACAGGATGTTGATCGCGGTGAGCTCGTCGACGGGGATGCTGAAGAAGCCCTGAATCTGGCCCTGGTGCAGGTCCATGGTCAGGACGCGATCCGCTCCCGCCACGGTCAGCATGTCCGCGACCAGGCGCGCCGTGATCGGGACCCTGGGCTGGTCCTTCTTGTCGGAGCGTCCGTAGGCGTAATACGGCATGACGGCCGTGATGCGGCCGGCGCTCGCACGCTTGAAGGCATCGATCATGATCAGCAGCTCCATGACCGAATCGTTCACCGGGCGCGAGGTCGGCTGGACCAGGAAGACGTCCTGCTCGCGGACGTTCTCCATGACACGCACGAAGATGTTGTCGTTGGCGAACTTGAAGACCTGGGCGTCGCCGAGCTCCGTGCGCAGGTAGCGGCAGATCTGACGAGCCAGCGGCTTGTTGGCGTTGCCGGTGTAGACGCTGAACTCGTCGGCGTACATCGGTTCGATTCTAGCCGCTCGTGAACGAGGGTCAGGCTTCGGTTTCCGCGTCGTCCTCCGGCGTCGGTGGCGACTCGTCCACGAACACGGTGATCGAGACGATCCGATCTCCCTCGCCCGGCTTCATGACGGTGACCCCCCGCGATGCGCGGCGATAGCGATTGACGCTGCTCACCTCCGTGCGAAGAATCGTGCCCTCCTCCGTGATCACCATGAGCTCCTCGTCCTCGCGGCCCACGACCCGCACAGCGGCGACCTTGCCCGTGTCAGCGCTCAGGGAGTTGGCAATCACCCCTCCGGTCGCCCGATGCTTGACCGGGAATTCGTCGAGCACAGTTCGCTTGCCATAACCCTGCTCGGTCACGACCAGGAGCTCGCCGGTCGGCCGCACCACCTCCATCCCGATCACCTCGTCATCCTTGCGGAGCCGGATGCCGGTCACGCCGCGCGTGTCGCGACCCATCGGGCGCACCTCCTTCTCGTGGAAGCGTGCCGCCTGCCCGTTGCGGGTCGCCAGGATGATGTCGTCCGAGCCGTCGGTCAGGCCGACCCAACGCAGCTCGTCCCCATCGACGAGGCTGATCGCGATCAGGCCGTTGCTCCGGATCTTTGCGTACTCGGCCAGGGACGTCTTCTTGATCATGCCTCCGCGGGTCGCCATCGCCATGTAGTGATCTGGCTCGAAGCGCGGCAGGGTGATGATCGCGCTGACGTATTCGCCGGAGTCCACCATGACCCCGGGCAGGTTGATGATCGGCAGCCCCTTCGCCTGGCGGCTCGCCTCCGGAAGGGTGTGCACCTTGGTGATGAACACGCGGCCGCGGTTGGTGAAGAACAGGATGTTGTCGTGCGTGTTCGCTACCAGCAGGTGGCGAACTGCGTCCTCCTCACGCGTGATCATGGCCAGCTTGCCCTTGCCGCCCCTTCGCTGGGAGCGGAACGTGCCGATCTGCTGTCGCTTGATGTAGCCCCGCTGCGACAGCGTCACCACCACGTCCTCGGCGGCCACCAGATCCTCGGCCGTCAGCTCGCGGTTCGCGTCGGCCTGGATCCGCGTCTTCCGATCGTTCCCATACTTGCGCACGAGCTCGTCGAGCTCGTCCCGGATCGCGATCAGGATCTTCCGCGGGTTCGCGAGCAGATCCTCCAGCTCGGCGATGAGCCGGATCACCGCCTCGTATTCGTCCTCGATCTTCTTGCGCTCCAGCGCCGCCAGCCGCCGCAGCTGCATCTCGAGGATGGCGTTCGCCTGAGCCTCGCTGAGCTTGAAGCGAGTCACGAGCGCGGTCCGGGCGGCATCGCTGTCCGCCGAGGCGCGGATGGTCTTGATCACCTCGTCCAGATTGTCGAGGGCGATCTTCAGCCCTTCCAGGATGTGGGCGCGCTCCTGCGCCCGGGCCAGATCGAATTCGGTGCGGCGGCGGATGACGTCGCGCCGATACGCGATGTAGTGCTCGAGCATTCGCTTCAGGCCCAGGGTCTGCGGCTGACCGTCGACCAGCGCGAGCACGTTGGCGCTGAAGCTGGTCTGAAGCGCCGTGTGCTTGAACAGCTGCTGCATGACGGTGTGTGGCGAGCCGTCGCGCTTCACCTCAACGACGATTCGCATGCCGGTTCTGTCGCTTTCGTCGCGAATGTCGCTGACATCGGTGATCCGCTTCCCACTGACCAGCTCGGCCATCTTCTCGATGAGGGTCGTCTTGTTGACCTGGTAGGGGAGCTCAGTGATCACGACGGCGATGCGGCCGCGCTCGTTCTCCTCGAACGCGACCTGCCCGCGAATGACCACCCGGCCGCGCCCGGTGGCATACATGTGCCGGATGACGTCGATGCGCTCCTTCTCGCCGGTCAGGGTGTTGCGCTGGTCCTCGAAGCGGAAGATCGTGCCCCCCGTCGGGAAGTCGGGTCCGTGCACGATCTCGCACAGCTCGTCGACCGTCAGCTGCGGGTTGTCGATCAGCGCGATGACCGCGTTGCAGATCTCGGTCAGGTTGTGGGGCGGGATGTTGGTGGCCATTCCCACCGCGATCCCCGAGCTGCCGTTGATGAGGAGGTTCGGCAACCGGGCAGGGAGCACGGTCGGCTCCCGCAGGCGGCCGTCGTAGTTGTCGACGAAGTCGACGGTCTCCTTCTCGATGTCGGCCAGCATCTCGTCGCTGATCGCTGTCAGCCGCGCCTCGGTGTACCGGTAGGCGGCGGCCGGGTCGCCGTCGATGGAGCCGAAGTTGCCCTGCCCGTCGATCAGCGGGTAGCGCAAGCTGAAGTCCTGCGCGAGGCGGACAAGCGCGTCGTACAGGGCCACGTCCCCGTGCGGGTGGTACTTCGCCAGGGCGTCACCAACCACGCCTGCGCACTTGCGGTACGCGGCGGTCGAGCGCAGCCCCATCTCGTGCATCGTGTAGAGGATTCGCCGGTGGACCGGTTTCAGCCCGTCGCGGACGTCCGGCAGCGCGCGCGCCACGATCACGCTCATCGCGTAGTCGATGTACGCCGAGCGCATCTCGTCCTCGATCGATACGCGTCGCACGGCGTCGAGACGTTCCGTACCCATCGGTCCTGTCGTTACCTCTGCATCGTTGTCGCGTCTGTCGCGATCATTCGCGGCGAGCTCCGGCTGCTGTCACGTCCGCCGGCAGGCCGTAACGGGCCTTCAGCTCGGCCTTCAGGGAGGGGCTCGCTCCCAGGAACCGACCATGCGCCTCGGCGACGAGGCGGCCGTCTGCACCGCGGACCTCGCCCTGCACCTTGTAGATCCGCCGTCGTCGCTCGGTCACCCAGCCCCGCGCGGTCAGCGGCTCTCCTGGATTCGCCGGCGATCGAAATCGAACCGCGATCTCGGCGGTGACCGCCCACGAGTCGAAGCTCGACGGCGCCCAGGCCATCACCTCGTCGAGCAGGGTTGCGAGCAGCCCACCGTGCACCTTCTCCTCCCAGCCAACGAAGTTGGGGCCGGGAGTCCAGGTCGTGCTTGCCGTTCCCTCGCCGAGCTCGATGGCGAGATGCATGCCGATCGGGTTCGTCCCGCCGCAGGCGAAGCAATTGTGGTCGGCGAAGGCGTAGCGGCGCCCGTCGGCCCCCTGGATCAGCCGGCGCGAGCCGATCGTGGCGGCTCGGCCGTCAGCGGCGGTGCTCACCAGCGATCCCCGTCCTCGTCCCAGAATCCATCGGCGTCGAACTCGTCGGTGCGGGACGGCCGGAGGCAATGCGCGGCGATCGCCAGCGCGAACGCATGGCTGATGGCGTAGCCGTCGCGCAGGAAGTTCACGGCATCGCGCCGTTCACCCACGCCATTCGCCTCGAGCAGCTCGCACCACTCCTCGAGCTTGCGGCCGGTCTTGCCCTCGACCTGGCGAATATCGGCTACGTGTCGGCTTGGCATCGTCCATCGGCTCCGGCTAGAAGTCCAGGTTGCGGACCTTGCGGGCCTCGCCTCTGATGAAGTCGCGACGGGGCTCGACGCGCTCGCCCATCAACGTGCTGAAGACCTCGTCCGCACCGGCCGCATCCCGCACCGAGACCTGCAGCAGCGTGCGGGTGTCGGGATTCATGGTCGTCTCCCACAGCTGCTCGGGGTTCATCTCGCCGAGCCCCTTGAAGCGCTGGACGCTGATGTTCTTCGTCTTTCCCTCGCGCGACAGGTCCTTCATCGCCTGGTCACGGGACTTCTCGTCCTTCGCGTAGCGGGTCACCTTGCCGGTGCTGACCCGGTACAGCGGTGGCTGGCACAGGTACAGGTAGCCCTGCTCGATCACTTCGGGCATATGCCGGAAGAAGAAGGTGAGCAGCAGCGTGCTGATGTGGGCGCCATCCACATCGGCGTCGGACAGGAGGCAGATGCGGTGATAGCGCAGCTTGGCGATGTCGAACTGATCCCCGATGCCGGCACCCAGCGCGATGATCAGGGGCCGGATGTTCTCGCTTGACAGCACCCGGTCGAGCCGTGCCTTCTCCACGTTCAGCAGCTTGCCCCGCAGGGGCAGGACTGCCTGCGTGCGTCGATCGCGTCCCTGCTTGGCTGAGCCGCCGGCCGAGTCGCCCTCCACGATGTAGAGCTCGCTTCTGGCAGGGTCGCGCTCCTGGCAGTCGGCCAGCTTGCCGGGCAGGGCCATGCCGTCCAGGGCGCCCTTGCGGACCACCAGGTCCCGGGCCTTGCGGGCTGCTTCGCGTGCACGAGCCGCGGTCACCGACTTCTCGATGATGCGGCGGCCGTCGGCCGGGTTCTCCTCGAGGTGCTGGATGATCCCGTCGGTGACTGCAGCCTGTACCGCCCCCTTGACGTCGGCGTTTCCGAGCTTGGCCTTGGTCTGGCCCTCGAACTGCGGATCGGTGAGCTTGACGCTGATCACCGCGGTGAGTCCCTCCCGCACGTCGTCACCGCTGAGATTGGCGTCCTTCCCTGACAGGATCCCCGCCTTGTGCGCCCAGTCGTTGAGGGACGAGGTCAGTGCCGCGCGGAACCCGGTGACGTGCGTGCCGCCGTCGACCGTGTGGATGTTGTTCGCGAACGCCAGGACATTCTCCGCAAAGCCGTCGTTGTACTGGAGCGCGACCTCGACGCTCGTGGTGTCGACCATGCGCTCGACGAGGATCGGCTTGTGGTTGAGCACCTCGCGCCGTCGGTTCAGGTGTCGCACGAAGCTGGTGACCCCGCCCTCGAAGTAGAAGTTCTTCTCTCGCTCGATGCGCTCGTCACGAAGGCAGATCCACAGGCCCTTGTTGAGGTAGGCCGATTCCCGGAGGCGCGTCGCGATCAGGTCCCAGCTGAAGTCGAGATCCTCGAACATCTCCGGATCGGGCTGGAAGAAGGTGCGCGTGCCGTGCTTGCGCTCCTTGGCAGTGACCAGCCCTCGGTTCGCTTCGGCCGCGCCGCCCTGCTGTCGTACCGGCCCCTTTGGCGTCCCCCGACTGTACTCCTGCGCATAGCGCTTGCCGTCGCGCAGCACCTCGACCCGCATCGCGACCGAGAGCGCATTGACGACGCTCACGCCGACCCCGTGCAGGCCGCCGGAGACCTTGTACCCACCACCGCCGAACTTGCCGCCGGCGTGGAGCACGGTGTGCACGACCTCGAGCGCATCCTTGCCCGACGCGTGCTTGCCCACGGGTATGCCGCGGCCGTCGTCGACCACCTCGACCTGACCGTCGCGATGGATGGTGACGTCGATCCGGGTGGCGACGTTGGCCATGGCCTCGTCGATGCTGTTGTCGACGACTTCCCAGACGAGCTGGTGCAGGCCGCGAGCGTCGGTCGAGCCGATGTACATGCTGGGGCGCTTGCGGACAGCGGTCAGCCCCTCGAGCACCTGGATATTGGCCGCGGTGTACTCCGATACCGCCTTGGTGCGCCTCGGTCGGCGGTCCGGCTGGGCGCTCATGAGCTTGCTCCGCGCGCTCCGCGGGTGATGATTGCGTACAGGCGGTCGAGCTCCTCGTCCGAGTAGAAGTCGATGACCAGGCGGCCCCCGCGTCGCGTGCGAACGATCCCGACCCTGGTCGCGAGCAGGCCGCGAAGCTGTGCTTCGAGGTCGGCAAGGTCGCCCGAGATGGCTCGAGCCGCGCGAGGCGTGCCCGTGTCCCGTTTGCGACGGACCAGCTCCTCGGTCTGCCGAACGGAGAGATGACGGTCGAGCACGACCAGGAGGGCCGCGTGCTGGAGCTCGAGCACCGTCAGCGCAGCGAGCGCGCGGCCATGCCCTTCGGTTATGCGGCCATCAGAGATGGCTTCCCGGGTTTCCGGCGCGAGGTCAAGCAGGCGCAGAGCATTGCTGATCGCGACCCGGCTCTTTCCCACCTTGCGGGCGACTTCCTCGTGAGAAAGGGCGAAGCGCTCGATGAGCTCGCGATAGGCGCTCGCCTCCTCGATGGCGTTCAGGTCCTGGCGCTGCACGTTTTCCACGAGCGCCAGCTCGAGAAGCTCTCCCTCGGCCGACTCGCGCACCACCGCGGGAATGTGACTGAGGCCCGCAATGCGTGCTGCGCGCAGCCGTCTCTCGCCCGCGATGAGCTCGTATCCGCCGTCGACAGAAGCCCGCACCACGATCGGCTGGATCACACCGTGCAACGCGATCGAAGCGGCAAGCTCGGCCGTCTGCTCGTCGTCGAATCTCGTGCGCGGCTGATGCGGGTTGTGGGCGATGCGGTCTATCGCGATCTCGGGTGTGTCGGTGGCTGGGCCTGCCCTCGGAATGAGCGCGTCCAGTCCGCGACCCAGGCCAAACGTCTTAGCCACGCGCGGTCACCTCGGCGGCGAGCCTGCCGTAGGCTTCGGCGCCCCGCGACGAGGGGTCGTAGATGGAGATCGGCTGTCCGTGGCTGGGGGCCTCCGACAGGCGCACGCTGCGTGGCACCACGGTCTGGTAGACGGCCCCTTCGAGGTGCCGGCGGACCTCCGCCGCAACCTGGGCCGAGAGACGGGTGCGGCCGTCATACATCGTCAGGAGCACGCCATCGATCTCCAAGCGTGGATTCAGTCCCTCTCTGACCATTCGGATCGTATTCACCAGCTGGCTCAATCCCTCGAGGGCGTAGTACTCCGTCTGGATGGGGATGAGGACGCCATCCGCTGCCGTCAGGGCGTTCACGGTCAGCAGGCCCAGTGAGGGCGGGCAGTCGATGAGCACTCGGTCGTATCGTTCTCCCAGGTCAGCCAGGCTGGCGGAGAGCCGCCGCTCGCGCGCGGGGAGGCCCACCAGCTCGATCTCGGCGCCCGACAGGGCCAGCGCAGCCGGCACCAGGTCCAGGCCGGGGACCGATGTGGAAAGCACCAATTCGCCGATCGGGACCCGGTTGATGAGTGCGTCGTAGACCGACCGATCGAGGGACCTCCGGTCCACGCCCAGGCCGCTCGTCGCGTTCCCCTGCGGATCGAGGTCGATGACCAGGGTCGAGGTTCCGGAGAGGGCCAGATAGGCCGCCAGGTTGACGACTGTGGTCGTCTTGCCAACGCCGCCCTTCTGGTTGGTGCAGGCCGTTACCCTGATCTGCGGCACTCCGCTGCGAGTTCGTTTTCGGCCTCGTCATTCTACCAGTCGGAGCCCTTACGGGCGCCTTATCGCAGCGTTAGGCGCCGTCACTGTTTCACGTGAAACAGCGCCTCAGCGTCCCGCTGGGCGGGCTCGTCTGGCTATACTCGGGATGCCCGCCTGCCGCCCTGCAAGATCCATCACCAGCCGCCCGACTGAGTCGGTCGAGGAACCCAGATCAGCTACATCGCCGTGCTTCTTGCGGTCCTAGCAGGGGTCCTGCACGCCGCCGCCGCCCCGGTCATCGCGATCGGCGATGTGCATCCGAATTTCGTCCTCGTGACAGTCGTGCTGGTTACCGTGGTGCGCGGGTTCGGCCCGGGTGTGGCATGGGCCTCCATCGCCGGCCTCACGGCGAACCTGCTGACGCGGGCACCCCTCGGCAGCATCCCGCTGGGGCTCCTCCTCGTCGTTGCCTCGGTCGCAGCTGGCTCACGGCTGTTGAGTCGACTCTCCTGGGCCTACCCCGTGGCCGCGATCGCGGTGGGGTCAATCGTGGTCGACGCCATTGGCCTCGGCATCATGCAGATGGTCGATCCACCCATTGCCGGCGGGCTCCCGCTGCAGCGCATTCTGGCCGCAGCGCTCCTGAATGCCGTTCTGGGAGCCGTGGCAGTCGTCCCCCTGCGGATGCTGGCACTGCGCTCGGGAGCGAATGAGACGCCGGCATGGTGACGGGCTGATGGCCGACTTAGAGGGCAGCCCCTCACTTCCTCGGTCCCGCGCGCGATTCGTTGCGGCCACGGTTGTGGCCGCGCTGCTGTTCGGCGTGCTCGCGGCGAGGCTCTTCCAGCTGCAGCTGGTCGACGGGGCCCGTTATGCGGCTCAGGCGGTTGCGGCACGCACGGTCTCGATGCCCATCGCCGCGCCCCGGGGCCTGATCTTCGATCGGGCGGGCCGACCGGTCGCGGTAAACACGCCTTCCTGGACCCTGTACGCACGTCCTGCCGAGTTGCCGGTCGACCCGGTGCAGCGAGACGCCGTCCTGGCCCGCGCTGCTCTGCTGACCGGCCTCCAGCCCTCCGTTCTGCGTCAGCGTGTCGCCGCCTACCGCGGCTCTCCGTATGACCTGGTGCCGCTCGGCAAGGGGATCAGCCGGGAAGCGGCCCTGCTGATCGGTGAGGAGAACGAGCAACTGCCGGGCATCGACGTTGGCGCCCAGGAAACGAGGCAATATCTCGATGAGAACGGCGCCGTGGATGGGGCGCTGCTCGCGCACCTGGTCGGGTACACCGGACCGGTCTCGAGCTCGGAGGTGACCGCGCTCTCGAGCCAGGGATATCGGCCAGACGACGTGATCGGCCGGGACGGCGTCGAGTCAACGTTCGAGCGCGAGCTGCGCGGCACCTACGGCAGCGACCTTCTGGAGCGCGACGCCAGTGGCCGGGCGGTGAAGGTGCTGCAGCGAATCAGCGATCCAGTCCCCGGGCGAAACCTGATGCTGACCATCGATGCCCGCATGCAGCGCATCGCCACCGAGACGCTTCAGTGGGGACTCCAGTCGGCCGGTGTCGCCCAGGGCGTCACGATCGTCATGAACCCGCAGACAGGCGAGATCCTGGCGATGGTCTCGTTGCCGACGTATGACAACAACAAGTTTGCGGTCGGAATCTCGCCGGCGGACTACGCCGCCTACCTCTCCGACCCGACCAGGCCGCTGAGGGATCACGCGATCGCGGACATCTATCCCCCGGGGTCCACGTTCAAGCTGGTGACCGGCCTCGCCGCCCTCGAGGAGGGCGTCACCACCGTCAGCCAGAAGTGGCCGACCTATGGCTGCTACCAGATCCCCGATGCACCGGCAGGCCAGTGCCTGTTCGATTGGAATCACCGCGGGTTCGGCCCGCTGAGCATCGTCGATGCATATGCCAAGAGCTCGGACACGTTCTTCTACCAGATGGCGGTCGGGCTGGGCGTCGGTCGCCTGGGCAGCTGGGCGTCACAGCTGGGATTCGGCGAGCGCAGCGGGATCCAGCTGCCAGGCGAGGCGGCCGGGACGGTGATCAGCAAGGCGTGGGCGCAGGCGCAGGGCCGGCAAGACGTCTTCACCGGCGAGCTTGCGCAGGCCGGGATCGGCCAGAACGCGATCGCGGTCACGCCGCTTCAGCTCCTGAACGCATACGCCGCAGTCGCCAACGGCGGCCAGCTGATGCGCCCAATGATCGTGCGCGGTGAAACGGACGAAGCCGGCAAGCTGGTTCGCTCCTACTCCCCGGAGGTGATTCGCACCCTGAGCGCCAGCGCCGGCGACCTGCAGACGATGCGGCTGGGTGCGCGGGAGGTGATCAGCACCGGGCATGCCTCCAACATCCGCGACCTTGTGCTGCCCGGAGCGCTGTCCGGTAAGACGGGCACCGCCGAGTTCGGCACGCCCACGAGCCAGGGAGTGCTTCCGTTCCATTCCTGGTTCGTGGCGTACCTGCCCTCGAGTCCGGGCGCCACGGATGCGAACCTGGCCATCATCACGTTCACCTATTCCGCGGTGATTCGCGGCAATGTGTCGCTCGAGGTGGTGAAGTACTTCCTGCAGCAATGGTTCGGCCTCAGCCAGGATCTGCGGCGGGAATTCCAGGTCACGGCGAACTGATCGATGAGCGGCTTCATCGCAACCTTTGTTGAGGCCTCGAGAGCCGGACGGTGGCGCGCCTTCGACTGGCAGCTGATGCTCGCACTGCTGGTGCTGATCGGCTTTGGGGCCGTCATGGGCTACTCGGCGAATTACCAGGCGATCGGCCCTTCCGGCGGCCTGTCGCAGACCGTCAAGACGCTGATCTGGACCGGGATCGGGCTCACCCTGTATTTCGTGGCCGCCAGCCTCGACTACCACTGGCTGCAGACGTTTGCCACGCCGATCTACCTCGCCGTCCTCGGGCTCCTCCTCGCCACCGTGCTGGTGGGCACGAACCTGTTCGGCGCCCAGATGTCGATCAGCGTGGCAGGGCTCGACTTCCAGTTCAGCGAGATCAGCAAGGTGCTGATGATCGTGGTGCTGGCGACTTTCCTGTCGGCGCGCGGCGAGCGGGTCGGCCGGCTCAGCACGATCGTGGGCGCCGCTCTGCTGATGGCAGTCCCGGTATTCCTGGTCTACCGCCAACCGGACCTCGGGACAGCCCTGGTGTTCGTCGCGATCCTGTTCGGAATGCTGTTCATGAGCGGCGCGGGGGTCGGCTGGCTTGCGCTCCTGAGCGGCGCGGCAGTTGCCATCGCACCGCTGGCCGTCGGCGCCCTGCAGGAATACCAGCGGCAGCGACTGTTCTGTTTCGTCTATCCCTCGACGGATCCGCAGGGCGCCTGCTATCAGCTGGTGCAGGCCCTGAACGCGGTGGGGTCCGGCGGGCTGCTTGGCCAGGGATTGACCGCAGGCCGCCAGAATCAGCTGGGCTTCCTGCCGGTGCAGTCGACTGACTTCATCTTCACGGTGGTGGCCGAAGAGCTGGGCTTCATCGGCGGAGCCATCCTGCTCGCCCTGTTCGGGCTTCTCGTGTGGCGTGTTCTGCGCATCGGCTGGGCTGCAGCCGACGGGTTCGGCATGGCGCTCGCCGCCGGCCTGGCGTCGATGCTGCTCTTCCAGATCACCGTGAACATCGGGATGGTGACCGGGATCATGCCCGTCACCGGCATCCCCCTCCCGTTCATCACCTACGGTGGGTCATCCATGATCTCGTTGCTGTTCGGGATGGGAATCCTGCAATCGGTGCGCATGCACGCTGCGCGCCCAACGTTCTAGAGGCGGAGGCTGGTCGGGTCGGGGAGCGGGCGCTACCATCGGTGGGACCGATGAGCACACGAACAGTCGACCAGCCCCGTCAGCGATGGCAGCTGCTCTTTGCCCGTCAGCAGCCTGCCCTCCGAATCCGCCAAGCGGAGCTGCTGGCCGAGTTCGAGCGCGCCTTTCGAGAGGCGGGTCTGCCGTTGGCCCAGTCGAACGCACAACGGCCGCGTCCCCGGCTGAAGTTCGCCGCCAACCTGCCGGTCGGGATCGAGCTGCGCGGCGAAGTGCTCGAAGCCTACTTCGACGAGCTCGTGCCCGTCGAGCGCATCCAGGCCGCGGCGGCGCTGCTGCCCGAGGGAATAGAGCTGGTCGATGCCCGCGAGGTCTGGCACGGCTTCCCTTCCGCTGCCTCGCAGCTGCGGGCGGCCGAGTACGAGGTGGAGGTGCGTGGCGGTCCGGAGCTGACCAGAGATGCCCTGCGGGGCGCTGTCGTTCGACTGCTGGCTGCGCGGCAGCTCCCCGGGAAACGGCGGCGTGGCGAGAGCGAGCGCCGCGCCGACGCCGGCCCACGCGACCTTCGCCCGCTGCTCGAGGATGCCGAGGTGCTGGAAGTGGACGAGGAGACGCATCGGGGCAGGCTGCGACTCGTGCTGCGGCTGGATGCCAGCGGTGCCGGGCGGCCTGAGGACGTGGTGGGCGCACTCGATCTGCCGCTGCGGCCGGGTCCCGCCGTTCGCACCCGTCTCCTTTTCGTTGACACTCCTCCGATCGCCCGATAGAATTCGTGCTCCCGCGGGCGCATTTTCTGCCGGTTCGCCGTGCGTGGCCCAGCGTGGGCAGCGCGGGCGACCCCCAGCCACAGAGACTCCTTGGAGATGACCATGTATGCCGTCGTCAGCAGCGGCGGAAAGCAGTACCGGGTTGAAGCCGGCAGCTTGCTCACGCTTGAGAAGCTCGACGGTGAGCCCGGGGCGTCGATCAGCTTCGACCGCGTCCTCCTGATCGGGGACGGCGACGAGGTGACGGTCGGCACGCCCGTGGTGCCCGGCGCATCGGTGAGCGCAACCGTGATCGGTGAGGCCCTCGGCCCGAAGCTCGTCATCTTCAAGTTCAAGCAGAAGGTCAAATACCGCCGCCGTAACGGGCATCGGCAGCACCTGACCCAGGTGCGCATCGACACCATCCACCCGACCGCTGACAGGAAGGCAACCGCCAAGAGGGCCGCCACCGAGGCCAAGGCCGATGAGGAGCCGGTGGCGAAGGCGGCGGCAGCGCCCCGCGCGGCTCGTCCCCGGGCTGCCAGGGCAGCCGCGCCGAAGGCAGCGGGCGTCAAGAAGGAAGCAGCAGAAGCGAAGCCGAAGCCTCGGCGGACAGCCAAGCCGAAGGCGAAGGAGTAGGGACCCATGGCACACAAGAAGGCCGGCAGCTCAAGCCGAAACGGCCGCGATTCGGTCGGCCAGCGCCTGGGCGTCAAGCGTGGCGATGGGCAGCAGGTGCGCGCCGGCACAATCATCGTTCGTCAGCGAGGGAGCACGTTTGACCCCGGTGAGAACGTTGGGATGGGCCGCGATTACACCCTCTTCGCCACGAGCGACGGCAAAGTCAAGTTCAGCCATCAGACGCGTCACAAGAAGCGCGTCAGCGTCGTCAGTCCCCAGCCCCCGGCGGCATGAGGCCGCCAGAGTTCCCAGGAGCCCCGTAATGAAGACCGATATTCATCCGCAGTACCATCAGGCGCAGGTTCACTGCGTCTGCGGGACGAGCTTCACCGTGGGATCGACGTCCGAGTCGATCCGCGTCGAGGTCTGCGCCAATTGCCATCCGTTTTACACCGGCACCCAGAACATCGTCGACACCGCCGGCCAGGTCGAGCGGTTCCAGCGACGGATGGAGCGCTCGCAGCGCTAGTCGTGCCGTGCGCCGCCAGCTGAATCGCTGGCCGGCGCGCCTGGCCCCCCATCTCCTGTTTCTGATCCCGGAGCTGCTCATGGCTGCCGGGCCGTTCGTGATCACCTCGAGCACGCGGGCCGGCGAGAGGCCGCGGTTCCGCATGCCCGATTTCTTCTATGGCGGCCAGGCGCTGATCGAGGGGGTCATGATGCGCGGCCGGACGACGGTGGCGATGAGCGTGCGCCCGGCTTCCGGGGAGATCCGCACCTTCAGCGAGGCACTGCCAAGCGCCCTGGCCCGCGGCCGCTGGGCGAAGGTGCCGTTCGCGCGAGGTGTTCTGGTGCTGTACGAGGCGCTGGTGATCGGGACGCGGATGCTGATTCGCTCAGCGGCGATCGCGGCGGAGGGCGAGGACATCCAGGTCGGTCGGGGGACGATGGCGGTCACCATGATCGTCTCGATCGGCTTCGCGGTCGGCCTGTTCTTCGTCCTGCCCCTGCTGCTGTCCACGTTTGCGCAGCGAGCCACCACCAGCGATCTGCTGGCAAACCTGGCCGAGGGCGCGATCCGGCTGGCGGTGTTCGTGGCGTACATCTGGCTGATCGGGCGCATGGCCGACGTTCGACGCGTGTTCGGCTACCACGGCGCCGAGCACAAGGCGATCAGCGCCCACGAGGCAGAGCGCCCGCTCACGCCCGAGGAGGTCGACCGCTTCAGCACGGCGCACACGCGCTGCGGCACCACCTTCCTGCTGATCGTGGTGGTCATCAGCATCCTCTTCTTCGGCCTGATCCCGCGCACGGGCGTCGCGCTGCCGCTGCTCTTCCTGTCGCGCATCGTGCTGGTGCCGGTGATTGCGGCATTCGCCTACGAGCTCGTGCGCTTCGGAGCCAGCCACTACGGCAATCGGCTTGTTCGAGCGATCTACGCGCCCGGCCTCTGGCTGCAGGCGCTGACCACGCGCGCGCCCGATCGCGGCATGCTCGAGGTGAGCATCGCCTCGCTCGAGTCGTGCCTGGCGTCGGATCGCGCGGCACCGGCTCCACCACCCGCAGGCCGATGATCGACCAGCTGCGGGAGATCGAATCGAACTACGAGGCGGTCGTCTCGGAGATGTCAACGCCTGCGGTGGCGAACGACCCGGCTCGGCTGCAGGCGTTGGGCCGGGAGCTGTCACGGCTCGAGCCCGTCGTGCAGGCGATTCGAGCCTGGTCCGCGCTGCGCGACGAGCTGGAGGCCACCCGTTCCATGGCCCACGATCCCGATGAAGAGGTGCGCGTCATGGCGCGTGACGAGCTGGCCTCGTTGGAGGAGCGAGAGCGGGAGCTGGACCAGCAGCTGCGGGGGCTGCTGGTGCCGCGCGATCCGAACGACGACCGGGGGGTGATCTTGGAGGTCCGCGCGGGAACCGGCGGTGACGAGGCCGCCATCTTTGCGGGCGACCTGTACCGGATGTACGCGCGGTACGCGGAGCGTCGGCACTGGAAGCTGGAGCTGATCTCGGTCAGCGAGGGTGCCGGCGGCGGTGTCAAGGAGGCGATCGCCGAGATCGCCGGGAGGGGTGCCTACTCACGGCTGAAGTACGAGAGCGGCGTCCATCGGGTGCAGCGGGTGCCCAGCACGGAAGCGGCAGGCCGGATCCACACGTCCACCGCCACCGTCAGCATCCTTCCCGAGGCTGACGAGGTGGAGATCCAGATCCCGGACAAGGACCTGCGTATCGACGTCTATCGGTCCAGTGGGCCGGGCGGGCAGAGCGTCAACACCACCGACAGCGCCGTCCGGATCACGCACCTCCCGACCGGGCTGGTAGTTGCGATCCAGGACGAGAAGAGCCAGCACAAGAACAAGGCCAAGGCCCTCGCCGTCCTGCGCGCCAGGCTGCTCGAGCGGGAGCAGGCCCGGCAGGCCGACGAGCGAGGGGAGCAGCGGCGGTCGCAGGTGGGGAGCGGTGAGCGGGCCGAAAAGATCCGTACCTATAACTTCCCCGACGATCGCGTGACCGACCATCGTGTCGGCATCACGGTACATAACCTGCCGGGGCTGCTGGAGGGTGACCTCGACCGCCTGATCGAGCCACTGGCCGAAGCGGACCAGGCGGCCCGCCTCGCCGAGCTCGGATCGCATGACGTCGCCTGAGCTGCTGGCCCCTACCGTGGCCCGGAGCGCAGGAGCCCTGGTGGCCGAGGCAGCCACGGTGCTGCGCGACGCAGGGACACCTTCCGCACGGCTGGATGCCGAGCTCCTTGTCGGGCACTCGTTCGGGCGGGATCGCGCGTGGCTGCGTGCCCACCCCGAGGCCGAGCTCGACGCGGCGGCGGTACAGGACCTCGCCGGCTGGGTCCATCGTCGAGCGGCGGGCGAGCCGATCGCCTATATCCGCGGCTTCAAGGAATGGCTGTCCGTCCGCGTGGCTACGGATCGGCGGGCCCTGATCCCACGCCCTGAGACCGAGCTCTTGGCCGAGGCTGCGACCAGCGAGATTGCAGGTCGGCTGGTCCGCGATGACGAGCTGCTGCAGGCGTGGGATGTCGGGACCGGCTGCGGCGCGATCGCACTTGCCCTGGCCTTGCGCTTCCGCCCAGCGATCGTGCTCGGCCGACTCCGGCTGGAGGCCAGCGACCTGTCGCCCGAAGCGCTGGAGCTGGCCGCAGAGAACCTGTCACGCCACGGGGTCAGCCGGCTGGTGACGCTCGCCTGTGGCGACCTGCTCGAGCCGGCGGCGATGCCCGGCCGACGTGCCGACATCGTCGTCGCGAATCTCCCGTACCTGACCAGCGACGAGGTCGCCACGGGCGTCGGCTCGCTGGCCTGGGAACCGGCACGCGCCATCGATGGCGGCGTCGACGGGCTGGACCATGTGCGGCGTCTGATCCGCGAGCTGCCGACCGGACTGACGCCGGGCGGTGTCGCACTGCTCGAGATCGGCCGCGGCCAGGCGCAGGCCGTTCGCTCGGAGATCGCGTCCCTCCCGGTGCGCGCGGCCGTGACCACGCTGCCGGACCTGGCCGGGGTCGAACGCGTCATCCGTGTCGCCCTGCTGTGAGAGACCGCGGATCGGATGCCTGATCGCCTCGCGGCGGATGCCCCTGGCGTCGAGACGGCCGCACGCCTGCTGCGGGATGGCGAGCTCGTCGCCTTCCCGACCGACACGGTATACGGCATCGGCTGTCGGATCGGCGACGAGGTTTCGCTCGCTCGCCTGTTCGCCGCCAAGCGACGGCAGATCGACAAGGCGGTTGCGTGGCTGGTCGTCTCGATGGCTGCCGTGCGCAGCCACGGATTCCAGCCGGCTCCGCAGGCCCTGCAGCTCGCCGACCGCTTCTGGCCAGGTCCCTTGACGCTCGTGCTGCCGGCGATCGACGGGCGGACCACGCAGGGGTTTCGGGTGCCCGACCATCCCGTCGCGCTGGCATTGCTGGCCGCAGCCGGGCCGCTGGCGGTCTCGAGCGCCAACCGGTCAGGGGAGCCAGAGACGCTCGACGCGGACGACGTGGCGATCGCATTCGCTGACTCGGATGAGCCGGCCGCGATCCTGGATGGAGGGCGCGTCCCGGGCGGGGTGGCGTCGTCCGTCATCGATCTGAGCGGTACGCGGCCGAGGCTCCTGCGCGAAGGTGCGCTGCCCCGAGCGCAGATCGAGGGCGTGGTTGGGCCGATAGACTAGCGACGCCATGCGCGTCGCGATCGGCTCCGACCATGCGGGTTTCGCAATGAAGGGCGACCTCTGCACCCTGCTCGATGAGCTGCGCGTCGAGTACCACGACTTCGGAACCTATTCGACCGATGCCGTCGACTACCCCGATTTCGTCGCGCCGGTCGCACGCGCCGTTGCCCGCGGCGACTACGACCTTGGGATCGTGCTGGGCGGCAGCGGCACGGGCGAGGCGATCGTCGCCAACAAGGTGCGCGGCATCCGCTGCGTCCAGGCCACCGATCCCGTGGTCGCCCGGCTGGCGCGCGAGCACAACGATGCGAACGTCATCGCGATGGGCGCCCGCATCATCGGCAGCGAGGTGGCGAAGGGCTGCCTCCGTGCCTTCCTGACCGGCGAATACGCGGGCGGCCGACATGTCGTTCGGCTCGATAAGTTGGCACGGATCGAGGCCGAGGAGGCCGGGCGCTGACTACCGTTCGCTATCTCGTGGATGACGTCGGCAGGGCCATTGAGTTCTACACCGGCACGCTCGACTTCGTGATGGGCGAGCGGTTCGGCGATGCCATGGCGATCATCCGGCGAGGCGATCTGACCCTGTGGCTCGCCGGGCCGGCGGCATCCGCTTCGCGGCCAATGCCAGACGGGCGCGTACCCCGGGCCGGGGGCTGGAATCGGATCGTCGTCGAGGTCGATGATCTTGCGGCCGAGGTGAGCCGCCTCCGCGATGCGGGCGCACAGTTCCGGAATGACATCGTCAGCGGACCGGGCGGCGGCCAGATCCTGATGGAGGATCCCGCGGGAAATCCCGTGGAGCTGTTCCAGGCGCGCGGGTAGCAAGCCATGCCGGTCCTGCTCGACGACCGTGAACGGTCGCTCTTCTCGGCTGAATCGGGAGCAGGCGCCGCGCTGGCGATCCGGCTCGTGGTTCGTGCCGCCGAGGCGCTCGGCGCAGACCGGTTGATCCCCATCACGCGCGCTCACGTTGATTCCTGCCTCTATCATGGCGAGGCCACGATCGACTTCGTCGAGCGGTTGGTCGGCGGCGAGGCGCAGGTGGCGGTGCCCACGACGCTGAACGTGGGTGCGCTCGACCTGCTCCATCCCGAGCTGTGGCACGGCGATGCTCGATCGGCGGAGCGGGGACGCCTCCTCATGACCCACTACCAAACGCTCGGCTGCGAACCCACCTTTACCTGCACTCCGTACCAGCTGCCGGGTGCTCGCCCGGCCTTTGGCGAGCAGGTGGCGTGGGGCGAGTCGAACGCGATCGCCTTCTGCAATAGCGTGCTGGGAGCGCGGACGGAACGGTACGGCGACTTCACAGATATCGCCTGTGCCATCACGGCACGGGTTCCCGATGCCGGGCTGCACCGCACCGAGGCCAGGCGCGCGACCCTCGTGCTGCGAGTCGGGCCAGACATCCCGGTCGCTCTGCTCGCGGACGACTCGTTCTACCCCGTCCTCGGGATCGTCCTGGGTCGCCGCGCCGGCAGCCGCGTGGCGGTCATCGACGGGCTGCCAGCGAACGTCTCAGAGGATCGCCTGAAGGCGATCGGCGCGGCGGCGGCATCCTCCGGATCCGTCGCTCTCTTCCACGCCGTCGGTTCGACGCCCGAGGCCGCCACGCTGGCCGCGGCGCTGCAGGGCGGCGAGCCTGAGGGGACTCAGGTGATCACGTTGGCCGAGCTGCGCGCCGCACGCGACGAGCTGACCACAGCAAGCGGAGGCGGCGCGGCCGGCACCCCGATCGGGACCGTTTCGCTCGGCACGCCGCACGCGTCGCTGGCCGAGCTGCGGGCGGTCGAGGGCGCACTGGACGGAGCTCGGACGGCGGCCGGGGTGGAGTTTCTCGTCTCGACCGCGCGCGAGCTGCTCGCCGAGGCCGAGGAAGATGGGCTTGCGGCACGCCTGCGCGCTGCGGGTGTCGAGCTGCTGGTCGACACCTGCAGCTACATCGCTCCCGTCCTGCGACCGAGCCCGCTGCCGGCGATGACTGATTCGGGAAAGTGGGCCTTTTATGCGCCGGGCAACATCGGCGTCGAGGTCGTATTCGCGAGCCTGCGGGAGTGTGTCCGCTCTGCGGTGGAAGGGCGCGTCTGGCGCGACGCCGCCCTGTGGGGTACGGAGTGAGGGGGCGAGCGCTTGCCGGCGGGGAGGCTGACGGACGCGCACTCGTGCTTCACGAGCCGCTCTCGCTGTGGGGTGGCGTCGATCCGGCGACCGGGCTGATCGTCGATGCCAGGCACCCGCAACGCGGTGCGTCGGTCAGCGGCCGCGTGCTGGTGATGCCCGCTGCGCGAGGCTCGTCGTCCTCGTCATCCGTCCTCGCCGAGGCGATCCGTGCTGGCACGGCACCCGCGGCGATCCTGCTGGGGGAGCGGGACCTCATCCTGGCCGTGGGTGCGGCCGTCGGCGAGGAGCTGTACCAGCGACGAGTGCCGATCGTCCAGCTCGTGCCGGCCGACCTGGCGGCGATTCCGGATGGCGCACCGGTATCGGTCAGGGAAGGCGGGCAAGTCACGCTGGGGTGACGCGGTATCCTGCGCGCCGATGACGCCCGATTTCGAGATCAGTCCCTTCACAGCCGACCACCTGGACGCCGCAGCCGCCCTGCTGGCGGAACGCCAGGTCCGGCTGCGCGCCATTCGTCCGGAGCTGCCGGCGGCGTTCATGGAGGCAGACCGGTGCCGTCCTCTGCTCAGCGGGCTCCTGGATCGCGATGAAGCGCATGGAGTGGTGGCAACCCGCGAACAGGGCATGGCAGGGTTCCTGATCGGCTATCCGCGATACGAGCCGATCTGGGGCCGAGCGTGCTGGAGCCCGATCGAGGGCCAGGCACACGACCCGTTGCTCGGCCCGGACCTCATGCGCGACCTGTACGCGGCCTGGAGCCGCCATTTCGTCGACGATGGGTTCTTCCGGCAGTACGTCCACGCCCCTGCGGACGATCCGGCGCTGCTCGACACCTGGTTCCTGACAGGCTTCGGGAAGATGCAGGCTCACGCTCTGCGGGACCTCAACCTGGAGCCGCCTGCGGACCCGCCGTTCATCACCAGGCGGGCGACCCCGGGCGACCTCGACCGCATCGGGCCGCTGATGGACTTGATCGCGACACAGCTGGTGAGATCCCCTGCCTACGCAATCGCGCTGCCGGAGGTGCTTGCGACCTACCGAGCGGAGTACGCGAGCGATCTCAAGGACCCAGCGGCGTACTACTGGCTGGCCGAGGAGAACGGGGCAGCGATCGGCCTGCAGGGCCTCTACAAGGCAGAGCCCGGGCCGATGGTGCCGGATGGCGCCTGGGAGCTCGCCGACGCGAAGACTGCGCCCGAGGCCCGTGGCCACGGCGTGGCTCGCGCACTACTGGCAGCCGCGTTCGCCGAGGCGCGGTCAGCGGGGGCCAGCCACTGCGTCACCGACTGGCGCACCGCGTCGCTGGCGAGCCACCGATCCTGGATGGCCATCGGCTTCAAGCCGACACATTTCCGCCTGCATCGGCACATCGACGAGCGGATTGCGTGGGCCGGCGGCCCGCCGGGCTAGACTGGCTTCCCACCACCGCCAGGACGAGGCTGAGTCATGGACCCATGGGCGCCGCTCGAGACGGAGGATCCGGAGATCTACCGGGTGGTTCGCGACGAGGAGGAGCGCTCGCGCTCCCACCTCGAGCTGATCGCGTCGGAGAGCTACCCGTCGCTGGCGGTCCTCCAGGCGACCGGCTCGGTCCTCACCGCAAAGTACGCCGAGGGCTACCCGGGGCGCCGCTACTACGGCGGCTGCGAGGTGGTGGACGTGAGCGAGGAGCTCGCGCGGCAGCGCGCGAAGCTGCTCTTCGGCGCCGAGCATGCCAATGTTCAGCCGCACGCCGGGGCCCAGGCCAACATGGCGGTCTACCACGCGCTGCTCCAGCGGGATGACACGGTGCTCGGCCTGGCGCTCGACCAGGGCGGGCACCTGACGCATGGCTCGCCGGTCAACTTCAGCGGCCAGTACTACAACTTCGTCCCGTACCACGTCGACCGCGAGACGCACCTGATCGACATGGACGAGGTGCGCTCGCTGGCGCGCGAGCACCGGCCGAAGGTGATCGTCACCGGCGCGACCGCCTACCCGCGCTTCTGGGACTTCGCGGCATTCCGCGAGATCGGCGACGAGGTCGGCGCCTACCTCATGACCGACATGGCCCACTTTGCCGGGCTGGTGGCGGCCGATGTCCACCCCAGCCCCGTCCCCCATGCGCACGTGGTGACCACCACCACGCACAAGACGCTGCGTGGACCGCGCGGCGGGATGATCCTCTGCCACGAAGACCTGGCTAAGGCGATCGACAAGGCCGTCTTCCCGGCGCTGCAGGGCGGACCGCTGGAGCACGTGATTGCCGCCAAGGCAGTCGCCTTCAAGCAGGCGATGAGCCCGGAGTTCCGGCGGGATGCCGAGCAGACAGTCGCCAACGCCAAGGCGCTCGCCGCGGGCCTGGTGGAAGCGGGAGCCGCGGTGGTCACCGGTGGCACGGACAACCACCTGATGCTGGTCGACGTCCGGCCGCTGGGGGTGACCGGCAAGGAGGCCGACCTGGCGCTCGGCGAGGTGCGCATCACCGTCAACCGCAACACGATTCCCTACGACCCCAACCCGCCGATGGTCGCCAGCGGAATCCGGGTTGGAACACCTGCCGTCACCGGGCGCGGCATGCGCGAGCCCGAGATGAGGCTTATCGCGCGCCTGATCGTCGATGGCATCGCGGCTCGAGGTGACGCTGCGGCGCAGGGCCTCGTCCGGGAGCGGGTGGCGGCGATCACCGATCGCTTCCCGGTCCCCGGACTTCCCGAGACGCTCGCGGTCGGCCACCCGAGCGCCTAGTCGCCGCATCGCCGCCCACGATCGGCCTCCGGTATACTCGCGCCGTCCGACCGCTCTGAGTCGAACCGAAATGACACAGCTGACCCCGACCGGGCTCGTCAAGCTCCTGGGTCTTGTAACCCTGATCATGGTGATCCCGATGGTGGGGGGCTCGGTGGCAGGCCTCGTCCTGGATCGGGTCTTCGGCACCTCGCCGTTGCTCGTTCTGCTCGGCCTGGGGATCGGGAGCCTGATGGCGGCAATCGGTGTCCTGCTCCTGATCCGCGCCGGCGTGCGGCGGGGCTACACCGGCGGCGGTCCCAGCCATGGCGCCTGAGCCGGGCGATGACGAGGGACCGCGATCGGCGAATTGGGGAATCGCGTTCGATCTCGGCCTGCGACTGGGAATCTCAGTGATCCTGGGCGTGGGGGGCGGCCTGCTGGCCGACAGCTGGCTGCACACCAGCCCGATCTTCACACTGATCGGGATGGTGCTTGGGATCGGGGCGGCGATGTATACGATCTGGGACGTTGCGAAGCAGAGCATGAGGGGATAGGAGCGGAGTGGTACACGTCGAGATCAGGGCCGAGCGGCTCTTCGCGATCGGGCCCCTGATCGTCACGAATTCGATGATCGGTGTCCTGCTGGCATCGATCGTGCTGCTGCTGGCCGCGTGGTGGTTCACGCGCCGCTCCGCGATCGTGCCGAGCAGGGGTCAGAGCATCATCGAGCTGCCGATCGAGTTCCTGGCGGGTGTGGTTCGGGGGACGGGTGGCAAGCGGTGGCGCCAGTTCGCGCCGCTGATCCTGGCCATCTTCCTGTACGTGCTGGTCGCCAACTGGCTCAGCCTGCTGCCGGGGGTCGGCACGATCGGCCTCGCGGCCAGAGGGGCCGATGGCAAGCTCGTGATCACCGCTCCGTTCGTCCGCGCCGCCGCCGCCGACCTGAACTTCACGCTGGGCCTGGCGCTGATCTCGTTCGTGGCCTTCATCGCCTTTGGGCTTCGGGCCAACGGCGCGCGCGGCTACCTGAAGGAGCTGCTGATCGCGGAGCCGGCCTACATGACCCCGCTGCTGACCCCGATCCACCTGATCAGCGAGGTGTCACGCGTGATCAGCCTCTCGATGCGGCTCTTCGGCAACGTCTTTGCCGGCGAGGTGCTCCTGGCCACGATGCTGGCGCTTACCACCGCCGCGGTATTCATTCTGCCGCTTGCATTCGTGGTGCCCGGCATCTTCATCGGGCTGGAGCTGCTCTTCGGACTGGTGCAGGCGCTCGTCTTCGCGCTGCTCTCGATGACCTACATCACGCTGGCGATTGCCGAGCATCGCCAGCATGGCTCGACCGACCACGATTCGGACTCTTCGTCCGATGAAGGCACCGCTCCCGCCCACGGGGCGGCGTAAGCAACCACAAGGAGGAAGACCACTCGTGGACCTACACACACTCGCAGCCGGACTGGCCATGGGGCTTGGCGGCATCGGTCCCGGCATCGGCCTGGGAATCGGCTTCTCGAAGGCGATGGAGGCGATCGGCCGCAACCCTGAGGCTTCCGGCACCATCTTCGTGCCCTACATCCTGGGCCTGGCCCTGACCGAGGCGATCGGAATCTATGCCCTCGTCGTCTCGCTGATCATCCTCTTCGCCAGCGGCGCCCCGACCCCGTAATGGCATTCTTCGACGCATTCGGGGTCGACCTCTTCAAGCTCGCCTTCCAGGTCATCAACTTCCTGCTGATCCTGTACCTGCTGAACCGATTCCTGTTCAAGCGGGTGCTGGCGCTGCTCGACGAGCGGCAGGAGCGGATCGCGAAGGGGCTGGAGGACGCCGAGGCCGCCGCGCGCGATCGCGAGCTGGCACGTGCCGAGCGCGAGGCCGCGCTCGACGAGGCGCGCAAGGAGGCCACCTCGATGATCGCCCGCGCGACCAAGATCGCCGAGGATTCGCGCGCGGAGACCGTGGCCGCTGCCCGCGCCGAAGCGGAGCAGGTGATGGCCCGGGCCACGGAGGAGATCACCGCCGAAAAGGAGCGGGCGATCGCAGAGCTACGCTCCCAGGTCGCCGACCTGGCGCTGGAGGCAGCCGGCCGGCTGGTGAAGGCCGAGATGAACGCACCGACCCAGCGCCGCCTGGTCGAGCAATTCCTGGCCGAAGTCTCGCCCACCGACAAGGAGCGCAGCTGACCGATGGCCCGGCGAGACACCTCGGCGCGGCGCTACGCGGAGGCGGCCTTCGAGATCGGCCGTGCCGACGGCACGCTGGATGCCTGGGAGCGCGACATGGCGACGATCGGCGCCACGATGCGCCATCCGGAGCTGCGGAGCCTGCTGCAGCATCCGGCCGTCCCATTCGCCGACAAGGAGCGTGTCCTGCGGCGGGTGATGGGACGTGGCGTCGCCTCGGCGCCGATCAACCTGATCCTGCTCATGGTTCGGCGAGGCCGTCCCGCCGCGATCGACCGCATGATCGAGCGCTTCACGGAGCTCCTGCGACGTCATCGCGGGATCGCGCTCGCAGAGGTGCGCAGCGCATTGCCGCTCGGCGACGAGCAACGGGCCGAGATCGTGACGCGGCTGCGATTGCTCACCGAGGCGGAGGTCGAGATCCACGAGACGGTTGACCCGGACCTGATCGGCGGCATCGCCGTGCGCATCGGGGACCAGCTGTACGACGCAAGCGTTCGCGGCCGCCTCGAGCGGCTGCGCACACGACTGACCACGATTTAGGCAACGACGAGGGAGTTCATGACGATCCGATCCGACGAGATCACGTCGATCATCCGCAGCGAGATCAATGCCCTGGACGAGGGCGTGGACGTCAGTGGCGTCGGCACGATCGTCGAGGTCGGCGACGGCATCGCCCAGGTCTATGGCCTGTCCGGCGCCCTCGCGCAGGAGCTCCTCGACTTCGGAAACGGGATCATGGGGATGGCCTTCAATCTCGAGGAGGAGACCGTCGGCGCACTGATCCTGGGCGACTACACGTCGCTGAAGGAAGGCGACCAGGTCAAGACGACAGGCCGCATCGTCGAGGTGCCGGTCGGCGACGCGCTGATCGGGCGGGTGGTGAACCCCCTTGGCGAGCCGCTCGACGGCAAGGGCAAGATCGAGACGACGAAGACGCGGCCGATCGAGCGCATCGCGCCGGGCGTCATCGTTCGCCAGCCGGTCGACACGCCGGTCCAGACCGGGATCAAGGCGATCGACTCGATGATCCCGATCGGGCGCGGGCAGCGCGAGCTGATCATCGGCGACCGCCAGACCGGGAAGACCGCAATTGCGATCGACACCATCATCAATCAGAAGGGGCAGAACCTCATCTGCATCTACGTCGCGATCGGCCAGAAGCAGTCGACGGTGGCGCAGGTGGTCGCGCAGCTCGAGGAATCGGGCGCCATGGATCACACGATCGTGGTCTTCGCCGGCGCAAGCGACCCGGCGCCGCTGCAATACCTGGCTCCCTATGCCGGCGTGACGATGGGGGAGGAGTTCATGGATGCGGGTCGTGACGCGCTCTGCGTCTACGACGACCTGTCGAAGCACTCCTGGGCGTACCGCCAGGTGTCGCTGCTGATGCGGCGGCCGCCCGGCCGCGAGGCGTTCCCCGGCGACATCTTCTACTCGCACTCACGGCTGCTCGAGCGCGCGGCGCGGCTGAATAAGGAGAACGGTGGCGGCTCCCTGACCGCCCTGCCGATCATCGAGACGCAGGCCGGCGACGTGTCCGCCTACATCCCGACCAACGTGATCAGCATCACGGACGGCCAGATCTTCCTGCAGTCGGACCTCTTCAACCAGGGTCAGCGCCCAGCGGTCAACGCCGGCATCAGCGTCTCGCGGGTGGGTGGCGCGGCGCAGATCAAGGCCATGCGCCAGGTCGCCGGGAAGCTGCGCATCGACCTCGCACAGTACCGCGAGTTGGCCGCGTTCGCCCAGTTCAGCTCGGACCTCGACAAGGCGACCCGCGACCAGCTCACTCGCGGCGAGAAGACGACCGAGATCCTGAAGCAGCCGCAGTACCAGCCGCTGCCGGTCGAAAAGCAGGTTGTCATCATCTGGGCCGCCACCAATGGCCTGCTCGACGACGTCGCGACCAACAGGATCGCCGAGTTCGAGGCGGGCCTGTATCGCCACCTGGAGTCGGGCTACGCGGACCTGATGCCGACGATCGCCAGGGAGAAGCTCCTCTCCGACGGGACGATCGCGACGCTGGAGAAGGCGGTGGCCGAGTTCAAGGACCAGGGCGGGTACGGCGCGGTCGCCCCGAAGGGCGCGCCGGCGGCTGAAGGCGACGCGCCTGCCGCGGCCGAGAAGCCAGGCCCAGTCGCCGAGAAGCCAGGCCCAGTCGCCGAGAAGCCGTCCCCAGCCGCCGCCGAAACCCAGGCAAAGGCAAAGGCGCCGGCAAAGGCCAAGGCACAGGCAACGGCCAAGACGGCGAAGAAGAAGCCCTAGGCCGATGCCAAGCCTCAAGGACATCCGTGGACGGATCGGATCGGTCCGGAACATCGCCCAGATCACCCGGGCAATGGAGATGGTGGCCGCTTCCCGCATGAAGCGGGCGCAGGACTCGATCCTGGCGGCGCGTCCCTACGCCGACGAGCTGGAGGATGCCCTGCGGCGCGTCGCCGCCGCCGAGACACTGACCGACCTCAATCCGCTCCTTGCGCGACGGCCGGTCCGTCGGGTGGCCCTGATCCTGATCACGACCGATCGCGGCCTGGTCGGGTCGCTGAACGCGAACACGATCCGCGCCGTGCTGCGCTGGGTCACGGAGCGCGCATCCCGAAGCGGCGACAACCGACCGATCGAGATCGGGGCGATCAGCGTGGGCCGCAAGGGCCGCGACGCGCTGCGCCGAGCCTCGGTGCCGGTCGCGGCGCACTTCGCGCAGCTCGGCGATCGGCCGTCGTTTGGCGACGTGACGCCTATCGCGCGGTTGGTGACCGAGGACTTCCTGGCCGAGAAATACGACGAGATCGACATCGCCTACAGCGCGTTCGTGTCGACCCTCACCCAACGGCCGCAGATCGTCACGCTCCTGCCTGTCGACCGACCGGAGATGGGCGAGGAGCATCAGCGGACGAACGACGAGTACCTGTTCGAACCTTCGCCGGAGGCGGTGCTGAGGCGCCTGCTGCCGCACTACGTGGCCATCGGCATCTATCGGGCCGTCCTCGAGAACAACGCGTCCGAACAGTCCGCACAGATGATCGCGATGCGCAGCGCCACCGACAATGCAAACGAGCTGATCGGCGACCTGACCCTCGTCTACAACAAGACGCGCCAGGCCACCATCACCCGCGAGATGATCGAGATCGCCTCCGGTGCGGAAGCGCTCGGCTAGGCAAGGAGAGATAGAGACCGATGGCGACCGGTAAGGTGATCCAGATCACGGGGCCCGTGATCGATGTCGAGTTTCCGCCAGGCGAACTGCCCGACATCTACAGCGCGCTCGAGATCAAGCGTCCCAAGGCGGCCGGCATGAAGGCAGAGGACGCGACGCTGGTGGTCGAGGTCCAGCAGCACCTGGGCAACAACTGGGTGCGCGCGGTCGCGATGTCGACGACCGACGGGCTGGCGCGCGGGCTGGACGTGGTCGACACCGGCGCTCCCATCACCGTGCCGGTCGGCGCAGCAACGCTGGGGCGCGTGTTCGACGTGCTCGGGCATCCGATCGATGGCAAGGGCCCGGTGAAGGCGGAGAAGAGCATGCCGATCCACCGCGACCCGCCACCGTTCGACCAGATGGAGACGGAGGCGCAGGTCTTCGAGACCGGCATCAAGGTGATCGACCTGATCGCGCCGTTCCGGCGCGGCGGCAAGGTTGGCGTCTTCGGTGGGGCCGGGACCGGGAAGACCGTCATCATCCAGGAGCTGATTCGCAACATCGCCGCCGAGCACGGTGGCTACTCGGTTTTCGCGGGGGTGGGCGAGCGCTCGCGCGAGGGCAATGACCTGCTCGGCGAGATGACCGAATCGGGGGTCATCGACAAGACCGTGATGGTCTTCGGCCAGATGAACGAGCCGCCGGGCGCACGTCAGCGCGTTGGCCTCACGGCACTCGCCATGGCGGAGTATTTCCGCGACGAGGAGGGGCGCGACATCCTCCTCTTCATCGACAACATCTTCCGCTTCACGCAGGCCGGTTCCGAGGTATCGGCACTCCTCGGCCGCATGCCGTCCGCGGTGGGCTATCAGCCGACCCTCGCCACGGAGATGGGCGCCCTCCAGGAGCGGATCACGTCGACCAAGAAGGGCTCGATCACGTCCCTACAGGCCATCTTCGTGCCCGCCGACGACTATACCGATCCGGCGCCCGCGACCACCTTCGCCCACCTGGACTCCACAATTCGCCTCGAGCGCTCCATCGTGGAGCTGGGGATCTACCCCGCTGTCGACCCGCTGACGTCGACCTCCACGGTCCTTGATCGGCGCATCGTCGGCGATGAGCATTTCGAGGTCTCGCGGGAGGTCCAGAGGACGCTGCAGCGCTACAAGGACCTGCAGGACATCATCGCCATCCTGGGCATGGACGAGCTCTCGGAGGAGGACAAGGTGTCCGTCTCGCGTGCGCGCCGGCTCCAGCGCTTCATGAGCCAGCCGATGTTCGTCGCCGAGCAGTTCACCGGCCGCCCTGGGCAGTACGTGGAGCTCAAGGAGACCGTGCGCGGCTTCCGCGAGATCCTTGACGGAAAGCACGACCAGCTCCCCGAGCAGGCCTTCTTCCTTGCCGGCAGCATCGACGATGTTGCAAAGAACGCCGAGGGGATGGGTTGATGCCACTCAGGCTGGAGATCGTCAGCCCGGAGCGGATGGTCTACAACGACGACGTCGAGATGGTGATCGTGCCGGGCCGCAACGGCCAGCTCGGCATCCTGCCGCACCACACCCCGCTCATCAGCTCGCTCGGCGTGGGCGAGCTGCGGATCAAGAAGAGCGGGAGCGAGGAATCGATGCTCATCAGCGGCGGGTTCGTCGAGGTGCGGCCCGACAAGGTCATCGTGATGGCCGACCTGGCCGAGCACTCCGACGAGATCGACGAGGCAAAGGCCGTCGAAGCCCGCAAGCGCGCCGAGTCCGAGCTGGAGCAGACCAGGGATCCGGTGGACATCGCCCGTGTACGTGCCGCGCTGCAGACGGCACTGATGCGCGAGCGGATCGCGACGCGGCGGCGCTCCCGGGGCTGACGTTCAGGCCGTCTCGCGGAGCTCCACGAATTCTTTGACGCGCAGGATCGCGAGGAACGGGCGGACGATCCACGGGGACGGTGGATCGGGATGAGTCCGCGAAACGGCGCGGCTCGCCGACGCTGACCCACTTGCCCTGCGACAACAGCCGGCACCCGCCGGCCGCCAGCACGTTCTGCAGCCACTGCACCTGTGTGCCGTACGTGAGCGCGAGGACCCAGCGGTCCGGCTTGCGCCGGAACGCCATGATCGCGGTCCGGCGCACGGTGCCCGATTTGCGGCCGACGTGCTCCAGCACCACGAACCATGGAAGGCGGGCGGCGATGGGGCGCATGAACGCATTGGAGAACCGCAGGTTCACGCGTGCCAGCCACCGGGGAAGCGCCACGTGTCCATGGTAGGCGGCTGGGGTAGGATCGGGTGATGAGCGACCAGGGCCGCTGATGCAGGCCTGCGACCACTGCGGTGCACGCCTGCCGCAGCTGCCGGTGCGGATCGAGATCGTGCGCGAGTCTGGCCCGATCGGGCTGGCCGGTGCCGCGCCCGGTACATCGGCGAACTTCAGCAAGGGATTCGCCTTCTGCTCCAGCGACCACGCCTATGCCTGGGCGCGCGAGCGCCAGTACATGCTGTGCAACGCCGGGCCAACCCCGTTCGAGGAGGGAATGCAGCCGTACCTGCCATCGCGGCACATGGGCGGCCGGGTCGGCCTTTGCGACGGGCACCACCGGGGCGCCCACGAATGGAAGGAGGCGTGGCCCGCCTAGGCAGGCCATCGCCCGATGCAGAAGTTCATCGTGACCGGCGGAGTCCCGCTCCGCGGCGAGGTGCGCATCGCGGGGGCCAAGAACGCAGTCCTCAAGATGATGGCGGCCGCCGTTCTGACGGAGGAGCGCTGCACGCTGCGCAACGTGCCCCGCATCAGTGACGTGCAGATCCTGCGGGGCGCCATGACCGATATCGGCTTCAGCGTCAGCCCCGTCGACGACGATGGGCTGGAGATCCATGCCGCGGCCGCCGACTGGCTGTTCGTGCCGCTCGAGGCGGCGATGAAGATGCGCTCCTCGTTCATCCTGCTCGGCCCGCTGCTGTCGCGCTTCGGCAGGGTGATCATCAGCAACCCCGGCGGCGATCGAATCGGCCGGCGTCCGGTGGACCTGCACGTCGAGGCCATGAAGGCGCTCGGGGCGGAGATCGAATACAAGAATGGCTACTACTTCGCGCAGGCGCCCGGCGGGTTGCGGGGGGCCCGAATCGCCTTCCCGTACGTGACCGTGATGGGAACCGAGAACGCGATGCTGGCCGCGACCCTGGCCCGCGGGACAACCGTCATCGAGAATGCGGCGCAGGAGCCCGAGGTCGACGACCTGGTCGTCATGTTGCAGGCCATGGGCGCGCACATCGAGAGGACGGCAGCGCACCGGCTCGAGATCGAGGGGGTCGATCGGTTGCACGGGGTGGAGCATCGCGTGCTCGGCGATCGACTCGAGGCCGGCACGTTTGCGATGGCCGCGGCCGTGACCGGTGGCGATATCGACATACGCGGCGTGGACCCGGAGCATCTCTCGTCCTTCACCGAGGTGCTGACCGGGATGGGCATCTCGTTCCAGACCTTTGCAACCGACGGCCGGGGCCTGCGCGTGGGAGGTGGCGACGGCATCCGCCCCGCAGACGTCGAGACGCAGCCCTATCCGGGTTTCGCCACCGACCTGCAGGCTCCGCTGGCGGTGCTCATGACCCAGGCCGATGGCGTCTCCACCATCCACGAGACGATCTACGAGGACCGGCTCGACTACACCATGGAGCTGGTGAAGATGGGCGCGGTGATCGAGGTGCTCGACGAGCGCCATGCGCGGATCGCGGGCCCGACCCCGTTGCGCGGCCGCGAGGTCGAGATCGCCGACCTGCGAGCAGGAGCCACGCTGATCCTGGCGGCCCTGGCGGCGGCCGAGACGAGCGTAATTTCCGGCGTGGAGCACGTCGATCGGGGCTACGAGGCGATCGAATCGAAGCTCGTGGCGCTCGGGGCGCAGATCACCCGGATCGACGCGTAGACTCGCCTCGTGGCCGAGACCCATCGATTCCGAGCCAGGCTCGAGGAGGCGCGCGCCGGCGGCGCGTTCGTGCTCCTGCCAGATGACGTGGCGACGGCCCTCGGCGGCCTCCGGCAGATGCGCGTGGTCGGGACGATGAATGGCGTTGCGTACCAGAGCAGCACCATGCCGTACGGCGGCCGGGGCCTGTTCCTGGGCGTGCACAAGGCCACGCGGGCTGCGGCCGGCGTCGAGCTGGGGGACGAGATGGACGTGGTCGTCAGCCGGGATGAGCGGCCGCGGGTCCTCGAGCTGGCCCCGGAGCTGGAGGCTGCATTCGCCGCGGAGCCGGCCCTGCGCGCCCGTTTCGAGGCACTCGCCTTCACGCGCCGCAAGGAGATGGCGGCACCGATCGGCGAAGCGAAGCTGCCCGCCACGCGGGCCGCACGGCTCGAGAAGGCGCTGGAGCGCCTTCGAGCGTTGCCCGAGCGCCCATGAAGATCGGAATCGACCTTGGAACGGCCAATATCCTCGTGTACGTGCAGGGCAAGGGCGTCGTCCTCAACGAGCCCAGCGTGGTCGCCATCAACGACGACGACAACCGGCTGGTGGCGGTCGGTGAGGAGGCGCGCGAGATGATCGGTCGAACACCCGGCAACGTGCGGGCCATCCGGCCGATGCGCGACGGCGTGATCGCCGACTACCTGATCACCGAGGCGATGCTGCGCTACGTGATCAACAAGGTGGCACGCGTCCGGATCTTCAAGCCGGACGTGATGATCAGCGTGCCCTCGGGCGTGACCAGCGTGGAGAAGCGCGCGGTGCGCGATGCCGCTCTGAAGGCCGGAGCGCGGGACGCCTACCTCATCGACGAGCCTCTGGCGGCGGCGATCGGCGCTGGCGTGCCGATCTCCGGCCCGTCCGGGAACATGATCGTGGACATCGGCGGCGGGACGACCGAGATCGCGGTGATCGCGCTCGGCGGGATCGTGGTGGCCGACTCCGTCCGCGTCGGCGGCACCAAGATCGACGAGGCGATCGCCAACTACATTCGCCGCAAGTACAACCTGATGATCGGCGAGCGGACCGCCGAAGAGGTCAAGATCGGCATCGGCTCTGCACTGGCGCTGGATGAGCCGATGCAGATGGAGGTGAAAGGCCGCGACATGATCGCCGGCTTGCCGCGCACCATTCCGATCAGCTCGGGCGAGGTGACCGAGGCGATCGAGGCGCCCCTGGGGCAGATCATCACGGCCGTGCGGAACGTCCTCGAGCAGACGCCGCCCGAGCTGTCGAGCGACATCATCGACAAGGGGATGGTGATGACCGGTGGAGGCTCCCTGCTGCGGAACATCGATGCGCTGCTCACCCAGGTGACCGGGATCCCCTGCCATGTTGCCGAGAATGCGCTCAACTCGGTGGCGGTCGGAACCGGGCTGGCGCTCGAGCACTTCGACCAGTTTCGCAAGAGCCTGGTGCGCGGCTCGTGACTGCAGGGGCGACCGCCGCCAATGCCACCGCGGAAGCCAGCTCGCGTGAGAGGCGCGCGGCCGAAGTGGTCGGCCGACGCGCGCTGGCCTTCGCCGATTTCCACATCCACAACCGATTCAGCCGCGACTCGATCCTGTCGGAGGACAAGTTCATTCGCGTTGCCCTGGAGCGCGGCCTTACCCACGTGGCGGTGACCAATCACAACAACGTGGAGGGGGCGATCGCGGTCCGCGATCGCGCTGCCGCGCTCGGGGTCGACGAGAAGCTGACCGTGATCCTGGGGGAGGAGGTCTCGACCTCGGACGGCGAGGTGGTCGGGATCTTCCTGCAGCGCACCATTCCGCGCGGCCTGACTGCCGACCAGACGGCCGATGAGATCCACGCGCAGGGGGGGCTGGTGTCCATCCCGCACCCGTTCGATCCCCTGCGGGCATCGCACATCCGCCGCATGCCGCTGGAGCGCCTGGCGGCGGCCGGCAAGATCGACATGATCGAGGTCTTCAACAGCCGTGTGACCTTCGCTCGCCACAACCAGCAGGCCGCCGACTTTGCGATGCGCCACGGTATCCCCGGCATCGCGTGCAGCGACAGCCACTCGGCCTTCGAGGTCGCGATGAGCTTCAACGCCCTTCCCGCCTTCGCGACCGCTGATGAGCTTCGGGACGGACTGGGCGAGAACGAGTGGCATGGCAGCCGATCGACCGTCCTGATCCATCTCACGACCCGGTTCGCGGTCTGGAGCAACATCGTGCGACGCTGGCTTGGACGGGACACCGCCACGGCGCCGGTCCTTGGCCCCGAGCCCACGAAGCAGGTCGAAAAGGAGCCGGTTGCGACTCCGGCGCCTTCGGAGCTGCCCAACCC